>JANPAV010000224.1:0-65927 GCA_031430115.1 Armatimonadota bacterium
TTCTTCATGACCATAAAGTGCAGTTCCCATTGGCGATTCTGAACTTAAAAAGTCCTTATCAGGATCAGCTTCTACGGATGAGACGACTCGAACTTCAAAGGTATCGCCGTAGCTAAGGTCTTCAATTTTAACGACTGAGCCTAGACCAACGTGATCGGTCGGAATGCTTTCGGGATCGAGTTCAGCGGCATGGCTTAAGATTGACCGAAGTTCACCAATTCGATTTTCTACGAATGCTTGTTCGGTTTTCACTTGATCTAATTCAGAGTTATCCTCACTAAATTCACCGTGCTGCTGACTTTCGCGTATTCGATTCGCGATTTCTGCTCGTGTCTCTCCGGTTAGCTTAGCTAACTCCGCTTTCAAAGCGGAATAACCTTCAGCTGTAAGGTAGATTTTAGATTCCTGATCCAAGATTATTTCTGCTTCGCTCATATTGTTTTCCCGCTGTCCGAGGGCGAATTATAGCTCAAACCCCACTACGTCTATACGAATTCTGAGTAAGAGACGTTCAAAACTATAGAAAAATTCCAAGAAAATTGCAAAGTAGTGTCATCATTAACTCGATTTGATTGAATCTTAACCCATGAAACTGTTCAATTTTGCCCGTCCAATTTCCATAATTTTGCTAGGACTTTGTGCCTTCCAGGGCCTTGGACAATCAAAATTTTATGGATCTGTCAAACCCGAAGCGACGATCGTTGTCAAGAAACATTCAATGGGGTCGGATTTAGTTGAGGTTACTTTTCAAGGTGCAGATTATCCGCAGTCTGCAATCAATGACAAAATGACTCGACTTGGTCAGGCTCTCGGTAACGAACCACGAAATGTAGCTTCTGCCGTTGGAGATCAAGTCGTCAAAACTTCGTTTGCAGTGGTTGGTTTGATTACAGATCAAAATCCAAAGGTAAATATAGCTGCTTTGGCTCTTGCTTTTGGATTTGGCGAAAGACCCATTCGTTCATTCAGCGTCTTTTTTGTCGATTTGGTCCCGGATGCGAATACACCAAAAAAATGGTTTTCTCCTAATGACGCCTGGATGATGGAGGGAGTAAGCATGTCGAGTCCGAAAGGATTAGATTATCGAGTTCACATTAATTCTAACGATCCTAACGAAATATATATGCCGGATTCAGGTACGCCAACCAAGTCTCCAGGTAAACAAGAGTCGAGCGGGCGTTCTAATATTTTCATCTTGGGTGGAATAATCCTAGGTGCGATTGCTATAGGTCTGTTGGTATACTCGGCGCTATTGAGACCACGTCATAAGGGTCTTTGATTGCTCTTCATTTATTAGGAAATTTCAATGTTTGATGTAAACGCTATTACACTAGTTCAACTCTGCGAAATGGGCTTTGCTAAGGGGTCCTCGGACGTTATGGTCAAGGGAGACCGGAAGCCGGCTATGAAACTTCATAGTTCCGTATTTGAGCTTCATCCTGATCTTCCTCAGATTGACCCTAAGAACGCCAAGAGAATGATCTATGAGGTCTTGAACGAGAGACAGACGAGAATATTTGAAGAGACCTTCGAAATGGACTTAGCATTTGAAGTTCCAGGAAAGTGTCGTGTTCGCTGTAACGTATATATGGCGAAGGGATGTCCTGCGGTTGTTATGCGAACCATCCCGTTCAAAATCAGATCTCTTGAAGAGTTAGGAATGCCAAGCGTACTTGGCGATCTTACAAAGCACAAAATGGGCTTGATTTTGGTTACGGGTCCAACTGGATCTGGAAAGACTACGACTTTGGCAGCAATGCTGGACATTGTCAATCGGGAACGGGCTTGTCACCTTGTTACTATCGAAGACCCGTTAGAGTACGTCCACTTTGACAAAATGGCATACATAAGCCAACGAGAAGTTGGAATTGATACCCATGACTTTCAACCAGCTCTTCGGGCTTGTCTTCGTGAAGCTCCAGACGTTATCTTGGTTGGTGAAATGCGAGATACAATAACGATGAGTGCGTCACTGCAAGCTGGTGAAACTGGTCACTTGGTTTTCTCCACCGTTCATACTGCTAGTGCTTACGAAACAATGGATCGAATTATCAACATGTTTCCTCCGCACGAGAAACTTCACCTTTGCCAAAGAATGGCGAACTCTCTTCGGGCAATCATTGCACAGAAGTTGGTTCCAACAACCGATGGCAACGGTCGAGTTTGCGCCTCTGAGATTCTGATTTGTACTCCGACGGTTACAAAGGCAATTGAAGATGGTCACTTTAGTGACCTTTACCAACACATGAACGAGGGTACTTATTGGGGCATGCAAACCATGAACCAAAGCCTTTTGAAATATGTTCGTGCAGGGATTATTACGGAAGAAATTGCTATTCATAATGCCGGTGTGGCATCAGAATTGAAACAAATGCTTCGAAGATAGGTTAGAAAATGTGGAACATAGTGTTATGCTTACTCCACTAAGTCTGGTGAGGAGGAACTTTGGCGCTACCAATCGATGATCTGTTGAGAGAATTGGTCGAAAAAGATGCATCTGATTTGCATCTCAAGGCCGGTTCAGCTCCATGCATGAGAATTCGAGGAAGTTTGGTCAGGCTGGATATTCCGGCGATTCCAATTGAGGAGCATAACAACCGGCTTTTTAGTATCCTCAATGAGGAAAGACGGCATCGACTCGAAACGATTAAAGAAGTAGACCTTAGCTACAATGTCCCGGGGTTGGCTCGTTTTCGAGTCAATATGTTTTGGCAGCGAGGAAATATTGGGGCCGTTTTTCGAGTCATACCTTTTAATATTCGAACGATCGATGAACTGAATTTGCCCAAAATTTGCAAGAGTATTTCGCTCTTACCTCGAGGATTGGTTTTGGTCACAGGTCCAACTGGTTCGGGTAAATCGACTTCGTTAGCAGCAATGATTAATCATATCAATCATTCTAAGCGCTGCCACATCATGACTATTGAGGATCCGATTGAATATGTCCATAAAGACAATATTTCAATCATCAACCAAAGGGAACTATCTACTGACACTCATTCGTTTGCTCATGCTTTGAAGCATGTGCTTCGGCAGAACCCTGACGTCATCTTGGTTGGAGAAATGCGAGACCTCGAGACGATCCAGCTTGCAATTACGGCTGCTGAGACTGGTCACTTGGTGCTCAGTACATTGCACACTGTTGATGCAGCTCAAACAATTGATCGAATTGTTGACGTGTTTGAGCCAGATCAGCAAGCGCAGGTTAGGACTCAACTATCGGTGACGCTTCAGGCCGTTATTTCGCAGACTCTTATTCCTCATAAGAAAGGAGCAGGACGAGTTGCTGCATTTGAAGTGATGACCGCGACAGCTTCGATTCGGAACATGATTCGGGATGGGAAAACTCATCAGCTACCTACGGACATTCAAATGGGCTCTCAACACGGAATGCAGTCCTTAGATGGGCATCTTTTGCGCCTCGTTGAAAATGGAGAAATCGAGTATGAAGATGCTTTGGCCAAGTCTTCCAATGTCTTTGAATTCCAACATCGAGCCCAACAACATGGCTTGATAGGAGGCACACCAAATGCTGTCCGTTGATTTCTATTTGCGCCGCTGTGTTGAAATAGGTGGAAGTGACGTTCACTTTAAGACGGATTCTGGTCATGTGTATATTCGGGTTAATGGTGATCTTCAGCTTGTAGAAGCAGATCCTTATCATAACCGGGAGTTCAGAACTGAGCTTTTCAAGCATTTGAAACCAGAGCAAGTTGAACTTTATGAAGAAGATCTTGAACTTGATTTTGCGATTGAGCTTGAGGGACTTTCACGGTTCCGGGGAAATGTTTATCAGCAGAGGGGCTACACGCAAGCAGCATTTCGAGTCATTCCTTACGAAATTCAGACTATGGAAGATTTGCATCTTCCGGGAGCGGCCTATGACTTCATAGAACGTCCGCGGGGATTGGTTTTAATGACTGGACCGGCTGGTTCTGGTAAGTCAACTTCGTTAGCGGCAATGATCGATAAGATTAATCGGACACATCCGCACCATATCGTGACAGTTGAGGACCCAATTGAGTTCGTTCATGTGGATCAACTATCGCTAGTCAACCAGAGGGAACTAGGAAATGACACGAATTCATTTGCAAATGCTCTTAAGTATGTTTTGCGGCAAGACCCTGACGTTATCCTTGTTGGTGAGATGCGGGATCTGGAGACCATTCACTTGGCCATTAC
Organism: Armatimonadota bacterium; assembly: GCA_031430115.1. Lineage (GTDB taxonomy): Bacteria > Armatimonadota > Fimbriimonadia > Fimbriimonadales > Fimbriimonadaceae > Fimbriimonas. Next base: position 4,183 of record JANPAV010000224.1, read on the forward strand.
AGCTGCAGAAACTGGTCACCTTGTGTTTGGAACTCTCCACACAGTAGACGCGGTGCAAACAGTGGACCGAATTGTCGATGTCTTTCCAACCCATCAGCAACAGCAAGTTAGAATGCAGTTGTCCGTAAATCTTGTTGGCGTAATATCGCAAACTTTGCTCAAGAGATCTGATGGACGAGGTCGAATCGCAGCCTTTGAAACATTAGTTGCAACCAGTGCGGTTCGAAATCTTATTCGAGAAAATAAGACATTCCAGATTAGTTCCCTTATTCAAACCGGAGGTCGAGCAAAAATGCAAAGTCTTGACCAAAACATGGCAAGGCTCGTTGAGATGGGTTTGGTTAGTTACGAAGAGGCAAAATCTCGGGCTAAGGATCAGGGCGAATTTGAGCGACTAATCAATTTGGGGCAGCCATCGGGAGGGAAGGGAGGAAGTACACCTAATCCGCCTGCCGTTCCAACTAGTTCGCAGACGCCTCCCGGTGTTCGAGGTGCGCAATTTCGACCTGGCTACCAGTCTAAATGATTGACCCTGCACTATTTCAAGAGAACGATCGAACGGCACCAAGCGCTACTGAACGTCAATTGTTTAATGTTGGTTACCTTGATTGTGAATGCGGTAAGCGACTAAGCGAAGTTACGGTTGCGTTTGAGACTTGGGGAACCCTTAATTCAAGCAAAGACAATGCGATTTTGATTTGTCACGCTCTCAGTGGAGATTCGCATGCAATTGGATGGTGGGACCGGCTCATAGGTCCGGGAAAAGCATTTGATACAGATCTTTACTTTGTAATTGGTAGCAACTCACTTGGTGGGTGCCAAGGGTCTACTGGTCCGTCCTCAATTTCTCCATCTGGTGGTCCGTATGGTTCTGGCTTTCCCATGATTACCGTCGGAGACATGGTTGAAGTCCAATCAAGACTCATTGAACACCTTGGAATATCGAAGTTGTGTTGCGTCGCGGGAGGATCTATGGGTGGAATGCAAGCCTTGGAATGGACTGTAAGGTTTCCTGATAGGGTTAAAAAAGCCTTTGTTACCGCGTCATGTGCCCGTCACTCACCCATGCAAATCGCCATCAATGAAGTTGGGAGGCAAGCCATTTTGCGGGATCCGAACTACAATAGCGGAGACTATTACCGTGGCGTACCACCGTCCAATGGACTCAGTGTTGCCCGCATGATCGGACATATATCGTTTCTTAGTGGAAGTGCGTTTGAGGCGAAATTTTCTCGAAGGCTCCAAAACAAGAGTTCATTTTCAATGGATTTTGGAGTCGAATTCGAAGTTGAAAGCTACTTGAGCTATCAAGGTGATAAGTTCACAACGAGATTTGATCCCAATTCGCTTTTGCACCTTACTAGGGCAATTGACTACTTTGACTGGAAAGGCGTTGAAAAAGCAGAGGCTGAATTCTTGTTTGTTTCGTTCACTTCTGATTGGCTTTATACGTCAGCACAATCCAAAGAGCTTTTTGAGATGGTTAACCGAGCGGGAAAGAAGGCTATGTATGTAGAAATCGATCTGCCTTATGGTCACGATGCCTTTCTGCTTGACGGTGAAAAACAGGGAGAAGTTCTTCGGGCATTTCTTGCTTCCTAGCTGTTATCTTGGTCGTAGATAGACCCAGATTTTGGAACATGAGGATTGTTCCCCCGGTTTTCGAGCGCATTGATTACTTTGTCGACTATTGGGCTTATCCAATCTACTTTTGCCAGCGGTTTCAGAACAAGGATTATTCCAGAAACAACAACTGTTGCTCCAAGCACAGTTCCGAGCCCAGTCCAAAGGCCAGCGATCAGCCTGGTTTTGAACGAAGTCTGACTTTTGATGAAACCGGCAAGAAGGCTATTTTGCCTATCGATTCGCTCATTGAGGGTTTCAATTGCTTTCAACAAATCTTTGTTATTTTCTTCCATCACCATTCAAACTATACGTCATCGTTCTCCTTGCGGAAACGAGATAAGTCTTCGAGGGCTTGTCCGGTGAGGCGTTGGACCGTCCAATCGTTCATTGGCTTAGCTCCTATTTTCCGATAGAAAGCAATTGATGGTTCGTTCCAGTCAAGAACTGCCCATTCAAATCGCCCACAGTCCCTTTCTAGGGCTATTGATGCTAAACGAGAGAGAATTTGCCTTCCGTATCCTTTGTTCCGGTATTCGGGCTTGACATATAGGTCTTCAAGGTATAGGCCCGGCTTCCCTAGAAAAGTCGAATAATTGAAGAAGTACAAACAGAAGCCAATCGGCTTTTCATCGAGGAAAGCAAGGAGAGATTCAGCATGAGGCTTTTCACAGAACAAAGAATCACGCAGGGATTCTTCGGTAATGAAGCACTCGTGGCTTAATTGTTCGTATTCAGCCAACTCTTTGATGAACCCAAGAATTAGATGCGTCTGAGCAATTGTTGGTGATCGAAGTTCAAACTTGGGCAATTTTTGCAAGCCTCTCTTTCAGTTGGGACCTAACTTCTGGCCACTCATCTTGGAGGATACTGAAGTACGTCGTATCCCTCATGTAACCAGTTGAAGTACGTCGATGTTTTCTCAATGTTCCTTCGAGTTTGGCTCCTATTTTCAGGATCGCACTTTTGGAATGTTCGTTCCTATCATCGCACTTGAGGGTAACTCTTTCACAATTCAAATTGTCGAAGGCGTAAGTTAGCAATAGCAACTTACATTCAGGATTTACCAGGGTGCCCCTCCATTGTTGTCCATACCAAGTCATTCCAATTTCGACATGATCGTCTTCCGAACGGATATCAAGAAAGCTTGTCGAGCCAATTACACCTTGAGACTTTTTGTCACGGATTACAAATCCTTGAATCGAAGGTGTCTCAATCAAATATTGAACAAGTGATTGAAAACCAGCTTCAGACTGTTCGGAAGGAGTTGGACTTACGAAGTATTGGAATGTTTCTAAGTCGGTAACTTTTGAAAGTTCCGCTGCGTCCTCCATTGCAATGGGCAGGAGTAGAACGTGCATGCCTTCTAATGTTGGAGGATCCAATTTTGGATTCGATATCATTTCAGATCGTAAATATTTGTGAACTTCTGAGTTGCATACTCCATCCAAGGTTTAGCGCTCAAAGGTACTCCAGCGATGTGTTCTACCAATTCCTTAGGTCGAATCAACTTTCCGTATCCGTAAACTCGTTCAATGAGCCAATCTAAGATAGGACGATAGTTTCCAGTCTCCATCAGGTGATTGACGTCATCAACTTCGGCAACTAGTTTGTTCCAAATTTGGACGCCAATTAGGTTTCCGTAGGTATAGGTAGGAAAGTATCCAATTGAACCTCTGCTCCAGTGTACGTCTTGAAGGCAGCCCTGATTATTGTTTGGAGGAGTTACTCCAAAATATTCTTGGTACTTTGAATTCCAACAATCGGGAATATCTTTGATAGCCAGTCGATTCGCGATTACTTCGGACTCAATTTCAAACCTGACCAGAATATGAAGATTGTAGTGGAGTTCATCAGATCCGACTCTAATCAATTCAGGTTTCACCTTGTTGTAAGCCCGCCAGAAGTGATCAGTTTGAATCTCTTTAAGAAAAGGGAATTGTTCGCGGAACCAAATCCAGAAATAATCCCAAAATGGGCGGCTCCTGCCAATAACGTTCTCCCATGTTCGACTCTGAGATTCATGAACGGCTAGGCTAACGCCCCCGCATATAGGAGAAGTCTCCCAATCTTTTCTTTGATTTTGCTCATAGAGTCCATGACCCATTTCGTGTAATGTCGACGAGACGATTCCCCGAAAGTGATCGCTGGGGCGGGTCGTCATTCGAACGTCGTCAATTGAAAGATTGGTACAAAATGCGTTGGCGGCAATGTCTAGTCGACCCGAATCAAGATTAAAGCCAATCTGGTTGATGATTCTCTCCATTGCTACCTTCAACCTTGGCTGATCCCAATCTCTTGTTAAAAAGGCATCGTCAATTGGTCTTCCATCTTCTTTGATTCTTGTTATCAAATCAATCGTTGGTTGCTTGATGTCATCGAAAAGGTCCTTAGCCTCCAAATACGTTGAACCTTCTTCGTAGATGTCTATCAACGCATCATAGGGGTTTTCGTTATATCCGTAGAGTTCGGCAGTTTCGCGAGCAATATCAAAAAGTTCCGTATAGTGCGGGATCATCGATTCAAAGTCATTGGTGCTTCGACTGGTACGCCACTGATCGTATGCATCTGAACTGGTGGAAGCTTTGCGTTGCACGAGCCAAGCTGGCAGTTTCTTGGCTTTTGAAATTTCGACAATTAGTGAGCGCAATTGAGCTTGTTCAAACTCTGATGCCTCGGACATTGCCTCCTCAATCTTGCGAGAGAAGACGTCACATGTTAACTTGGCATGCTTTAATTTGGTGAGCCTTAACAGGTGCTCAGAACGGGCGTTCAATCCTCCTTTTGGCATGAGGAGTTGCTGATCCCAGTTCAATAAACTGATCGAAGCATGTATCGCCTTTATGTCTTGGTAGTGGGCAAATACTTCTTCGTACGGTCGCATCACCCTATTCTATCTTAATGCGGACGAATGTTAAACCCAAGATTATCCAAGATCGAGCCAGTCTTTGAGAGACTCCCTTCAGTTTCAACTTCGTCATCAATCGATCGAACAGTTTCAAGACTACATTGATCAAAGTCTTCTCTGAGTTGACACTTTACGCATTCAGCACGATGCGTGGCCAGGTATTGGAGTTCTTCTCGAGTTAGTTCTCGCGTAGTCATGTCTCTTACGAGATTTGCAAAAACAAAACAGCGAAGCCTGAGCACTATTTTTTACCTCGACTTGAAGTGACTTTCATAACTTTGGGATTATTTTCCTTCATTGACCAAATGCGCGTGATTCTCGTGAATGTTCCAGTTGTTCTGAATGGAAATATTGTAGTCGAATTGAAACCTTGAACTCTGTCTTTTTGTGAAGAGAATCTTGGGATGAAAATATTTCTGACCTCGAACTAAATGCAGGTGGAACACTTTTGACCAGTAAGTCGTTGAAATGGTTTCATGGTGCCGAAAGTTTTGAAACTTGTTGGCTTGCCATACACTTGCCCAAATTGACAGTTAGGGTGGATCATTCAAACATCAAGCAAACTTTATCTGAGAATCATGAAGCTCTTCCCGGAATATGTAAAGAGGTCGGTACACTAGGAACACATGCCGTTCTTGTTTCCGCCGGTATTTCACCAAGATAAGACGAGCCTCTTCCATCAAGGTTCCGAGGTATCTGAGCTGAAGATTCTCAGCTTTGATTCGGAAGCAGATTGGTTGAATGGCACTGTCATTTATCGGGGCGGAGTTAAAGCCATTTATGGAGTCACGGTTTTAACGGCCGATGTCCTCATTGTTAGAAAGGGGGATCCTGGTAACGGAGTTCGTTCAGCGGACCCTGCTATCGAAATTACCGAAGGAAACCAAACCGTGGCTCTAAAGCCACTTGAGGCTGTGGCATTGGGAAGGGTCACGGTTGTTGATCCAGACGGTACGTTGAATGCATCGGACCTTTGGTTTACCTGGAATCCAATAGTTCGCTCAAAGAATACCGAAGTTATTGGTCGGGCAGAATCTGTTGACGCAACACTTTCTACTTCACACATCAAAGCCAAATCCGTTTCGGTGACCGGGAGCGGACTAAACTTTCTCAACGTATCATTTTGGTCGGGCAATTGGCGGACTCCACTATTCAAATTTGAAGCCGATTCCTTGCTAATTTTGCCAGGTGAAAAGGGAGTGGCAAGGCAAATGAGACTCTCGCTACTTGGAGTTCAGCTTCCCAAAATACCCAAGTACACTTTTTCCCTCGATCCAAGAGCAGAAGGTCTTAATCTTCCGACTATCGGATATCGTCAAGATGCTGGAGTGGGAATTTCTTGGGTTGGAAATATACCAATCAATAAATCATCCAACCTGTTTGCGGCTTTAACCGCGTTCCCGAGTGTACAACCGACCTATACCGTGTCTTATAGTAAGTCGAATGTTCCAGATGATCAGATAGGCAGGAGCCAGTTTTTTGTGTCTGACCAATTTGGGGAACGATCTCAGTTCTCATTTTTTGAATCAATCTACTCAAAGTCAATGGAGGGTGCTTTTGACCGAATGAAAGTCCGTAAGAACTTGTTTTCAGTTAGTAGTACTTTTAATTACGAAACGATTGGTAGGATTACAGACCGGACAACCAATTATTCACAGCCGCTTGAAATAGGATTCGAGAATGGTGGGCCAGCAGGCAATTGGGCATACCTATTTCAGGCAAAGGGAGCAAGAATCGTTGAGGCAGGAGCTAGGTCGGCTTCTCGGCTCGCCCTAAGTGCAAGCGTTTTTTCACCGATTGCAAAGAGCGGAAGACTTTCTTCGGGAGCAAGGTTTGACACGTTGGCTCGATTGGACCCAAGTTCGTCCGGCTACTTTGGCCTCGAAGCTGGATTCAGCTATGAGGCGATGAACCGACTTGAGCTGAGCGCCGGGGCATATGGATACAAGTCATTGGGTACCCCATATTTTGCTGGAGACAACTTTCTCAGTAACCAAGGGTATGTAATTCGTGGTGATTGGAATGGCCCTTCCACGGGCATATCATTGATGTTTCGGTATGATCCAACTAAGGGTTGGTTTGACCGTGAATATCGGTTGTCTCAGGTTATGGGATCTGTCGAACCAGTGCTTGTCTACAGAGCCGTGCCGCGCCAATATGTTTTTGGAATTAAGTTCAGAGTACAGGACATATCAAAAATGCTTCAGCGGAGAAAGTTGCAGCGAAACAACGAGGATCTGGACGTAATGAAGAAATGAGCTATCACTTTTCTGAGGACGAATGTCAAGATTTCAGTTTTTCTTCTGGCAAGGAGTGGCTCTTAACCAATGGGATCGGCGGATTTGCGATGGGGACAGTCGCCGGTGTCAATACAAGGCGATACCACGGCCTCCTAATTGCTGCTCTATCTCCCCCTACTGAAAGAACGCTTGTTTTTGCTGCTTGTGATGTCTATGCCATTTTAGGAAAGAAGCGAATTCCATTAAGTTCCAATCAATATCCTGGCGCGATATATCCCACCGGTTACAAGTTTACTGACAGTGCGGAAGTAGGTACAGCAGTTACATGGCGATACAAGAGTGAAGATATTGATGTCCAAAAATCCATCACTTTAGAACAAGGAAAAAATACAGTTAAGATCGAATTTGAGAACCTTGGTCGCAAGGTTGTTACGATTCAGGCACAACCTTTGATTTGCTTCAGGGACTTCCACGCGAATTTTTCTGAACGAGACAGCTTTCCTTCGCAGATTGAATATGGTTCCGATCAAACTGTGATTCGAGAAGGGGAGTTTGCAATGACACTTCTCCATCCTTTGGCATTGAGAAAGCCTGTGCATGGTTGGTATTACCGGTTTGAACACAAGCAAGAAATTGAGCGTGGCCTTGATCCCAGGGACGATCTATACTGTCCAAGCGAATTAGAATTCGCCATTAAGCCCGGTGAAAAGTGCTTTATCGTCGCTTCAATGGAAATTGCTCACGATGTAGAAACAAAATTGGTATCGCCGAAAAGGTTAACCATTGTAGAGCAGTTGGAACAGACGGCGGAAAAGTTCATCGTCGAAACTTCAAATCGAAGTTCCATCATTGCTGGATACCCATGGTTTAGTGACTGGGGACGAGACACGATGATTTCACTTCAGGGCATCTGCCTTGATCGAAACAAGGTCGAAATGGCGAGGCAAATTCTCCGAGACTACGCATCCCAAATGGAACACGGTCTCATACCCAACAGGTTTGTAGAGAAGGGAGAAAGAGCTGATTACAATACGGTTGATGCAACACTATGGTTTGCGAATTGTGTCTATTTGACCCTTCTGAAGGAGTGGAACGAAGACTTTGCTGTTGCAATGTATGAGAAAATTTCCGAGTCAATTCGGTATCACCGCCACGGAACACTGTTTGGGATCATGGTGGATCCAACCGATGGACTTTTAACCCAGGGAGAGGCAGGTTCCCAACTCACATGGATGGATGCAAAGATTGGGGAATGGGTGATTACCCCAAGACACGGTAAGCCGGTCGAAATCAACGGTCTTTGGATCAACATGCTCAATGTCGCTGCTTGGCTCGCTGAAAAGCTTAACGAGGATTCTGCGCAATATGCATCTATAACGAAACTAGCAACTCAAAGCTTTGAACAGAAGTTCTGGCTCAAAGGAATGAAACATTACATGGATACGGTAGACCCAAATGATGCATCCCTGCGACCAAATCAGGTCATTGCCATGAGTCTTCCATTTTCGCCCTGTGATCCTACCCACGCTAAACTTGCCCTTAAAGCAGTAGAACGCGAACTCCTCACGCCCGTGGGTCTTCGCACGCTTTCGCCAGAAGACCCTAGTTATCACCCAAAGTTTAATGGGCCAGTGGGCAAATTGGATGAGGCCTATCACCAAGGTACGGTTTGGCCCTGGCTTTTTGGTCCCTATATTCGTTCATATGTCAAATATGGTGGAAGTGTCCCTTCGGCGAAAGCCAAGCTCGCAAGGGTTTCAAAAATGTTAACGGAATGTGGAATTGGCGGAATTGCTGAGTGTTACGATGGCGATCCGCCTCATTCTCCGGGCGGATGTCCGTGGCAGGCTTGGTCGGTTGCAGAAATTCTCAGCGTTATGAAGAATGAACTGGCTATGTAGCCTGTCAAAATCAAAGGTGCGTTGTGAGAACTTAAACCGTCTCAAGTTTGCCTCCTAAAATGCCTAAGAATTTCGTCCACTTGCACAATCACACCGAGTACTCGTTACTTGATGGGGCGAACCGCATCCCTGATCTTATCAAACGGGCCCAGGATCTCGAAATGCCTTCGATGGCGATTACAGATCATGGTGTTATGTTTGGAGTGATGGAGTTCTATCTTGAAGCCAAGAAAGCTGGAATCAAGCCGTTGCTGGGGGTTGAAGCCTATGTAGCTCCACGGGGAATCGACAAGAAGGATGGACGAGCAGACCGGGAAAACTTTCACCTGCTACTTCTTGCAAAAGACCTTGAGGGGTACCAAAATCTTTGCAAGTTGTCGTCGGTTGCTGCCCTTAAGGGCTTCTACGGCAAACCTAGAATTGATCACGATTTGTTGAGAAAATACAGTAAGGGCGTAATAGGAACATCGGCGTGTTTGGGCTCTGAAGTCTGTCAAGAATTGATGAAGGGCAACTACGATGAAGCTCAGCGAATTGCCGGCATGTACGCCGAAATTTTTGGGAAAGAGAACTACTTCATTGAGCTACAAGACCATGGACTGAAGGAGCAAAGGGACATCTATGAGCCACTGCTTCGAATTGCAAAAGATATTGGCGTTGACACAATAGCCACGAACGATGCCCACTACCTATGCAAAGGTGACTCAAGACCCCACGACGTGCTCTTATGTATCCAAACGGGAGAACTTGTCGCAAACACGAAGCGAATGAAGTTTGAGACCGAGGAGTTTTACATTAAGACTGCCGACGAAATGGCGTCAATTTTCCCTGAAAATTTGGATGCCCTAGAGAACACTCTCAAAGTGGCGGACATGTGTAATGTTGAGTTGGATAAGACCTCGGCACCGATGCCTCGTCCTACTGTTCCGGAGGGGAAGACCAGCTTCGAGCATCTGCGGGATTTGGCATATTCGGGATTGCACGGGCGAGCAAAGCATCCTGATGAAAAGCATGACCGTTTGGAGTATGAGCTTGGAGTTATTGAACAAACAGGATTTGCTGACTATTTTCTTTTGGTAAGAGAGTTTGCTGAAGAGACGAGAAATAGAAATATTTACTTTGGTGTGCGTGGTTCAGCAGCCGGATCATTGGTTTCTTATTCCGTCGGTATTACCGATGTTGATCCGGTCGATTACGATATCACTTTCGAGCGGTTTTTGAATCCAGAACGAATATCGATGCCGGATATCGATATGGACTTTGAAGATGCTCGCCGAGACGAGATCATCCAGTGGGTTACCGAAAGGTTCGGTGAAGATCACGTTGCTCAAATTATCACCTTTGGTACGATGGGCGCAAAGGCAGCCATCAAAGATTGTGGAAGAGTCCTTGGCTATCTTCCGCAAGAGACTGACAAGATTACAAAAATGATTCCGGGAGTTCCGGGGATGACTCTCAGCAAAGCCTACAAGGAAGTTGGCGAGTTTCGACAAATGATAGAGTCTGAACCTCGCTTCAAAGAGCTATTTGATACCGCTAAGTCGGTAGAGGGCATGTCGCGCAATTCGGGTGTTCATGCAGCAGGAATTGTTATTTCCAGAGAACCGCTGATGGATTATCTGCCCCTTTATCGGGGCAATGATGGGCAAACGGTCACTGCTTTTGAAATGGGAATCCTTGAGAAAATGGGACTTCTCAAGATGGACTTTTTGGGGCTATCCAACTTAACCGTACTTGCCTATGCTGTCGAGAATATCAAGAAATCTACGGGGCAAACAATTGATCCACGCTTGGCGGACGAGAACGATCAAAAGACTTGGGATATGTTGGCTCGTGGTGAAACAACTGGGGTGTTTCAAGTTGAAGGAGGGGGAATGACTCGGTGGATCATGCAGCTTAAGCCCCAAAGTACCCGCGAACTTGCGGCTATTATAGCGCTGTTTCGACCTGGCCCAATGGGGGAAATACCGAACTTTATAGACTATAAGTTTGGCCGTAAGAAACCCGAGCTTCTTGATGAACGAATGACCCCAATTCTGGAGGAAACTTACGGGGTCATTGTTTACCAAGATCAAGTACTCAAGTTAGTGCAGGCTCTAGCTGGATTTACGCTGGGCAAAGCCGATGTTTTGCGACGAGCCATGGGAAAGAAGGACGCTAAGGCAATGGCTGATATGAAAGTCGAATTCATGTCAGGAACTGGGGCAAACAACATTGCGGCTGCTTCTGCGGAAAAGATTTGGGAATTATTGCTTCCATTCGCGGGGTACGCATTTAATAAAGCTCACGCTATCTGTTATGCGTTGTTGAGTCATCAAACTGCATGGCTGAAGGCGAATTATCCTGTTGAATATATGGCGGCCCTGCTTGCGGTTTATCGAACAAAAGAAGAGCGGGTTATTGCTTTCATCGAGGAATGCAGGCGAATGAAAATACCAGTTCTTCCCCCCGATGTCAATAAATCAGAAAGTGATTTTAGTATTGAGCGAGGATCAAAAGGGCAAGTTGGCATAAGGTTCGGTTTGGGTGCGATAAAGGGAGTTGGAGATGGAATCGTACAAGCAATTCTCGCCGAGCGAGCAGAAAATGGGAATTCAACGAATCTGTATCAATTCTGTGAAAGAATCCGCCCTCATGGACTCAACAAGACCGGCTTGGACTCTCTGATCAAGTCTGGAGCTCTTGATTCGATCGATGAAAATCGCGCTACGAACATTGAGTTTCTTGAAGCCGCTCTGATGTTTGCAACTGATTTAACAAGGGATCGTGCGATGGGGCAGGATTCCTTGTTCATCTCCGATGATGACGATTCAACTTCAATCACTTATCCCACGTTACCGGCAGCCACTCCCCTCAGCAGGTCGGAAAAACTTGCGTTGGAAAGGGAAGTTCTTGGTATCTATGTCTCTGATCACCCATTGCGAGGTTTGGAGCGAATTCTCAGTAAGCAGGCAACGCATTCTTGCGGTGATATCGCAGAATTAGACGAAGGGCAATCAGTCAAGCTTTCGGGGGTTATTGCTTCGACGCGGGCAATCCTTACTAAGGCAGGCAAAAAGATGATGTCGCTCACTCTGGAAGATTTCAGTGGGATCGCACGCTGCATCGTGTTTGCATCATCATATGAAAAGTATCGGGACATACTTCACAAGGACAAATTAGTCGTCATACATGGAGAAATTACGATTAATGAACGAGGAGGAGAAAAATCTTCTGAAATCCGGTTGTTTGAAGTTAAAGAATTGGACGGTAGTTTGGATCTTGTGCTCGATGAAACTCCGATGAGTGGATCGATTGTGATTAAAGTGGGGCGTTCAACTCAGACCGATTTGATAAGGCTGTTGGCGCTCTTACGAGATCACCCTGGTGACCATGAGGCTTATATTCAAATTGAACCCAAATCGGAGCATCCACTGTTGCCGATTCAGCTCATGTGTCGACCAAGCCTAATTCTTGAAAAGGAAGTCAGTAGGCTTTTTGGATCAAATTCTTTCCAAATCATTGAGAATCAGGAATTTGGCAACACCTTCTAGCGTTTCGAGTATCTTATGAGTAGCAAGATGCGAGCTTTCACAATTTTAACCATCGTTTGCGCGGCAGTATTTGCCCACGCCGCAGACGATTTCGACCTTAAAGTTTCTAACATTGACGTTCTTCGGGACAAAAATGTCCAAACAGAATTGGGAATTACTGAGGGGCAACGAAAGACCATGAATGTTTATGCGGATAGGTTTACAAAAGCAAACAAAGAAAAGGTCGCTGAATATCAAAATGCAAAGAAGCAGCCGGATCAAGCATTTTCTGATTTTGGAATGAAACAGTACATTGCGTTACGTACCGACGTACTTAAAACCCTCTCGCCTAACCAAGTAAAGAGGCTTCGGGAACTCACCCTACAAGCTGCTGGGCCAAGAGCGCTACTGGATAAAGCAGTCGCTGATAAGGTTGGCATTCCGACTGCTGAATACAATAAATTCAGAACAGCTATTTCGGAAGGCGATGGAAAGATTGCGAAAATCAAGAAGTCGGTGGCGGATAAGCTTGAGAAGAAATATTCCGCTGAGAAGAAACCGAAAAATCAGAAGGAAGCGGATGCCCTACGGGCTCGTTTCAACACCGATCTTGCCGCAGAAATGAAGAAGAAGGAAGGAGAAATGAAAGCAGTCCTACAAGCTTCTGAAGCAAAAACTGGCGCTATCATTACAAAGAAATATTTAGACGCCCTCGCCGCTTTGATGGGTAAGAGATTTAATCCGCCTAAACCTACGACTGCAAAGAAGCCGGGTAAATGACGATTCAAGCCAAGTTCTCGGCGTTAAAGACCACAGGTGATAAGGCGCTCGTTTGCTTTTTCACCGCTGGTGACCAACCGCTTGAGGACTTACCTAAGATTGTTTCCTATTTGGCTGAAAACGGTGCCGACGTAATTGAGATCGGATTGCCATTTAGCGATCCCTTTGGTGAGGGTCCTACCATTCAGGATTCAAGTCAGCGATCACTTGAAAATGGAACAAACTTGACCAAGGTGCTCGATGCGATTGCTGAATGTGAATCCACGATTCCGCTTGTGACTATGGGATACTTCAATCCGATCCTGAGGTTTGGATTGGACAAATTCGCCGCGAAATCGAAGGAAGTGGGAGTTACTGGGACAATTGTCTCCGATTTAGTACCTGACGAAGCAACCGTTTGGGACGATGTTTGCAGACAGGAAAACTTGGAAACAATCTATCTTGTTGCTCCGACTTCGACGAGCGAACGAATTCAGCAGGTAACCAAACAGTCAACTGGATTTGTATACGTGGTATCTCGAACGGGCGTAACTGGGGCCGAATCGGAAGTCCCGATTGAAATCAGTAGCTTGGTTATGAAAGTTAAGAATCTAACTGATAAGCCAGTTTGCGTAGGATTTGGAATTTCTACTCCAGCGCATGTTAGGCTTGTCTGTAAAGAGGCGGACGGAGCAGTCGTTGGTTCTGGAATTGTCTTAATGCTCCATAAGCATTGGAATAATTTAGAGGAGAGACACCTGATCGGCGAATACGTCCGCTCGCTCAAGGCTGCAACAGGTTAGGCAATATTCTTAAGGTTTGGAACCTTAGTTTCCAGTTGAGAAGAAATCCTCTTTGCTCGCATTCCCATTGCTTGTATGAGGGCAATTTGCTCAATTCTATCCGTTTTGACAATGTATGGCCAAGGCTCAATGCTAACAGCTGAACTTTGGGCAGCCATCGTCGCAACTTCGGTTGCACCAATGATCATTTTCTCTTCTCTCGTCAAATCAAAGTCTCTTGGTCCTTGCAAGGCTATAGTTAGCTCTCTCGAGAGATTCCATGCTTTCGCCAATTTGCCAGCGTCCTCCTGGATTGATCGACCAACGATATTCAAATAGGCATCACTAATCGGCACTTGTCTAAATTGTGCAATTGAAGCAGCGCTTTCGAATGCCTCGGGAAATTGTCGAGCAACGAGACTGTAAGATAGAGTTGAGAATAATCCGAAGGCTGCCGCTCGTATTTGCAACGCAGAATCGACCGCAGTAATATCTTGTTCGAGGGCAGAAGGAGTTAGAATTGCGATAACCATACTCCCGTGAGACATGTGGCTACTCGATATCCCTTTGCACTTAACGCGAGATCCCGAAATCCAGAGATCACTGGCAATCGCGAGTTGAGTCAAAGCACGTGGCCCGCTTTGTTGAACAATGTGAATGAGTGGACCTTCAAACCCGATCATCTCACAAACCATCATTACAGTTTTCGAAACCAGAAGGTCTGACGCTAAGACAGTAAGCGTTGAACGCGTGTCTTGCTGACTACTTTGAACAAGCAGTGTTGCGGCTGTTGGCGGTAACGGTGCAACGTGAGCTGAAGTCATAACCTTAGGACTCCTCATTGGAGCCCACTACAGTTTTCGGGTTTTTTACTAGGAATCTGAAGGGAGAATTTCTTAGGTATAATATTGCGTCCCTGGAGATAACATGAAAGACGGAATGCACCCAACCCTAAATCCAATTTTGTACGTGGATGGAGAACACGAATGGACTGGTGTCTCCACGATGAAGTCGAACAACGTTCGAAACATTAATGGCCTTGACCATTTTGTGATAAATTTAGAAATCAGCGCCTTTAGCCATCCATTTTATACGGGGCAAAAGAAGCTAGTTGATACTGCTGGTCGCGTTGAGAAATTCATGCGACGTTACGGCCAAACAACCAAGTAGGAGTTTGCCATGCGCCTCTCCAAGCCAGCAATTATTGCCGTTGGGTTAGTGATTGCTGGCTGTTCTATTTACGGGTATCAGTCCTACAAGGTTCGTGGTGAAGCTGGTGGTCTTGCAAAGTCTATTTCGCCAGCGTATTGGATAGATCGAGCCAGCGGACGGAACCTATTTGATCCTTCTAAACGGATTTGGTACAAAGGAGTTCCGAGCAAAAATGAAGTCTGCCTTACTTTTGATGATGGACCTCATCCCTTATCTTGTCGTTCACTTTTGGAGACACTGAAAGAAAAAGATGTGAAGGCTACGTTTTTCCTTGTTGGAAAGCAGGTGGAGGGAAATCCGGATCTTGTAAAGATGATTGTCGACGAGGGTCATGAGATTGGCAATCATACATACGATCATATTCGACTAGATAAGTTGGACCGGGAACAAATCTACGATCAAATTACGAAGTGCGAAGTAGCGGTGGAGAAGGCATCTGGTCGAAAAATGGTGTTATTTAGACCGCCAGGAATGAAATACTCGGACACCGTTCTCTCCGTGCTCCATCAAAAGAACCTCATATTAATGGAGTATGTTTTGGGTGCTAAGGATTTTGTGGGCACCGTAACTCACGGTGAATTAACTGCGGAACAACAGAAGTTGCCGCCAATCACTGCAGACAAAGTCACTGAATACGTAGTAAAGCAACTTCGCCCTGGGGCAATTATTCTGCTTCATGATAATCCAATTACTGCGGCAGCGTTATCTACCATGATTGATAAGGTTCGAGCAAAGGGCTATACGTTCAAAACAGCAAAGGAAATGATGTATGAACTCCCTCAGCAAGTTGTGTTGGATCCGAATCCCGTGGTTCCATCGTCTATCAACCAGTCATAATTAGCTATGGCTGATTTGAAATCTACTCGAATGCACCGAGTACCACTTGCTGATAGTGATCCGACGATTTTTGGGTTGATTAAGCAAGAAGAAGTCCGCCAAGAACTCAATCTAGAGCTTATTGCGTCCGAAAACATTGCGTCGCTTGCCGTCCGCCAAGCCATGTCGAGCGTCCTTACCGACAAGTATGCGGAGGGTTTGCCAGGTAAACGATATTACGGTGGATGCGAAATTGTTGATCAAGTCGAGCAACTAGCCATTGACCGAGTCAAAGAGCTTTACGGTGCCGAACATGCGAATGTTCAGCCCCATAGTGGTGCCGGAGCCAATATGGCCGTATATATGGCAATGTTGAAGCCTGGAGATACATTGATGGGTATGAACCTTGCTCATGGCGGACATTTAACTCACGGATCACCGGTAACTTTTAGCGGTCAATACTATAATATTGTTCCTTACAGCGTTTCTCCGGTGGACGAACTGATTGACTATGATCAATTTAGAGCGACTGCTCTTGAACACAAGCCCAAGATGATTGTTAGTGGTGCCTCGGCCTACTCGAGAGCTTTTGACTTTGCTCGCATTCGTGCCATTGCCGACGAAGTAGGGGCGCTTCATATGTGCGACATGGCTCACTATTCTGGGCTTATTGCCGCGGGAGAATATCCAAATCCAGTACCACATGCCGATTTTGTTACATCGACAACTCATAAATCAATCCGCGGTCCACGAGGCGGGTTGATCTTGTGTAAAGAACAATATGCCAAGGATATCGATAAGTCGGTCTTTCCTGGCATTCAAGGTGGTCCATTGATGCACGTTATTGCCGCCAAAGCGGTCGCATTTGGAGAAGCGCTTAGACCAGAATTCAAGATTTACCAACGCCAGATTAAGTTAAATGCGGCTGCCTTGGCCGAATCTCTGACGGAAAATGGCTTCAGGATTGTCAGCGGCGGGACTGATTCCCACTTAATGCTAGTAGACCTGAGACCTTACGGCGTTACGGGTAAGGTAGCTCAGATTGCCCTTGATGAAGCCGCAATTACTACCAATAAGAATTCGATTCCTTTCGACCCGGAAAAGATGTTTGTTACGAGCGGCATTCGATTAGGAACTCCTGCGGTTACGACGAGAGGCATGAAGGAGCCTGAAATGAAGATGATTGCCGGTTTTATCTCTGATGTTCTTCGAAATCATGGATACGCTGACAAGCTACACGATATCCGGCAGCAGGTCATTGACCTGACAAAGCAGTTCCCGATCCACCAATTGGATTAGTGGAGAGGAATTCGAAGATGATTACATGGGAGTCTTTATAGGCTATCCGGGTGTTCTTGTCCTTTTTCAACTCGTTTTGTAGTTCAATATTCCAATCACTTGCGCAGAACAGCCATTTTGTATTGAGATCTCTTGGCCAAGCAACTGACAGATCTTCTTCCTTGTCTCCGACGATGGCTGGATTATATCTGCTTGTTTTGCCAAGGTCGCGAGCGGCGCAATTGACCGTCATCAGCCAGTAGGTCTCTGGATTGAAGCGGTACTGAAAAATTGGATCCATGCCGCCCAAATAGCGATTATGAGGGTTCCAGTAGAAAAGAGGACCGAAATCTGACCATACTCCGTGACCGACAATTTCTCCTTCCTGGGTATGTGCTTTGAGCCATTCTGTTCCTCGTTGGAAGTCAGCAGCGTTGACTCGCTGTTTTCGTTGAAAATTGGAATTAAGGAGCATCCCAGTCACCGACAAACTATAAAGGGAAAACGCTACTGCCGTGAACTTAGAAATGCCTTTGCACTGGTGAAAGATACAGAGAGCAGCAATAATTGTGAACGGAGCGAATTGATCTGCTCCTCGTCTGGTTAAGAACACTGAAATGGTAAACGACAAGGCAACAACTCCTAATGCTCCCCAAACAGCCCATGCCTTCTTTTCTTTGTCTCGAAATCGCATTAGGCACAAAAGTGCGACACCGACAGTGATCAAGGGTCCAAGGTAAGCCCGATTGAAGTATCCAAGGTTAACGCGCTCTAGTTCCACACCAAAATTCTTTACTTCGCCTGCTCTTCGGACGAACATGAGATCAACAAGCTGAATCTTCATCAATTGAAAGCCGTCAATCATTCCTGGTCGAATGCAGGACACCGCAAGAGCCACGATCAAGCACGATAACTCGAGCCATAGATTCCAGCCCTTCTTTGAGATGCCCCTTTGAAGAAACGTGCAGAACCCAACCATCACGATGAGATAGGACAGGGTGGGATGCAAAAAGCCAATGAGAGCGGAGGTTAAGATTGCCAACCATGGCGCTTCTGATATGATTGCAGCAAACAAAAGAACCAAAAGAGCAGCGGAAAGAGCTTGCGGGCGGACAGTATCCATCCTCGATATGAATCCCAGAGATGCCGGAAGAAGTGCCAGGCCATACCATTGACTCATTCCCAGCCGCATGACAGCCAATCTGGATATAAGCAAGTTCAATACCATCAAGAGACCTGGTGCCACCGCAAGAATGAGAACCTTGTCCTTCAGTAAAGCCAAAGGAGTAAGAAGTAGATGAAATCCCCACCACAAGTCAGAATTGTGTTTCGAGATGACACTATAGGCTGGCCATGGGAACGAACGGAAGAACGGTCCCTTTTCCGCGTACAACATCGCATGACCAAGGTGATAGAAGTTATCACCGTCGTAGACATATTGACAGAGTACACAAATGATTGCGACAAGTGCAGTAGCAACTCCGAAGTATGCAAAAAAGGACTTCACTATTTTATGCCCTTAACATTCCGAAGCAAATACGCGCCCAGGGCAAAGCAGACCGAACACATGGCGAAAATGTATCCATATCCAGGTTTTAGATAGTGAACTATGTCTGCCTCACCTGGAATAGGATTGGGAGATTTGGTAAAGCCGGGCATTGCTATGAGGAAACCTGCAATCGGTGCGGCAATCGATTGTGGAAGGGTCATTGCTATGTGCCAAATTGCCATGTCCTTGCCCGCTTCTGACTTATGTGGCAACACGTCGGTCCCCAGTGCGTAATCAACACTGATATAGGCGCCATATCCAATTCCAAACAAGGCGCCCACTAGCAATGCTTGACCGAAATTGCTACATAGAATGAATGCGGGAGCAACAATTGCGATAAGGGTATTGGCAACATAAACCACTTTCTTACGGCCTATTCGATCGGAAAGTACACCCCCAAAAATTCCCGTCATACTAGAAATAATGAGGATGAGTCCTAAGAGCACTGGAGCAGTACTGTCGACTTTGTCTTGAGCAATCCCGACCACATCGACAAGGTAGTAATTGACAAAGGGCATAATTGCGTAAAAACCCATCATTACTAAGAATCGAGTGAACCAAACCCATGCGAAGTTGGGATGTTCCTTGGGATTGATCCAAAGCGATCGAAAGTAAGAGCCAAAGTCAAATGGTTCTGCATGGGTGAGTTGCGTTTCTTTGATTCCACGGTATGAAAGGACCCCAACAATAAGCAGAACGAATCCAATCAAACCGTAACGCATGGCAACTGCACTTGATGGAATAGCCATTCCGATGCCGATGGCACCAAAGAGAGTTCCGAGCTGAGACATCAGGGCCATGAAACCCGACGCCTTTCCATGTTCCTTCTTTGGAACAACATCAGGAATTACACCCATGTAAGCGCCAGAGGCGATGTTGTTTCCAATTTGAACCAAAGCGTAGCTACAAAAATAAGCAGGAAGCGATTTAAGACTGATGACTGCAAGTGCCATGCAGGCCAAGCCAACAATATTGACCAAGACTCCGACTGCCATAAATGGCTTGCGCCTCCCTTCGGGTCTTAGACAGCGATCTGACATCGCTCCTGAGATGAGAGGAACAATCAACGCGGGAATAGCACCAAACCCGGTTACCCAGCCAAGCATTTGCGCTTTGTTTTCTCCGGCAAGAACCCTCATGTCGCCTGGAAGGAGAATAAGGAGCAAAGCTCCCCAATGAAAGTTTGATGCAAACCAGAACCCAGAAATAACCAAATGCTCCCACAATGTAAGCGGGCGATTACCGTACGGGGACGCAAGTTCGTCCGGTTCTATCTTAGGATTGTTGGATTCCATGTTTGACGCTAGCCAAAAGCTAGTTTGCCCTATTTATCTCGAAGCGCGTATTCGTAATCGTTGATATCATCAACGTCATAGGCAAATTCTGCCGGCCCATTCTTAATTAATGCGATTCTACAACTAAGAAGTGTCTCTGCTTTGCGGGCAGCGTCACCTGAAGTGATTGACTTGGTGAGGTATTTCCAGACAAACCCTCCACCAAATAGTTTCGCCATTGCTAACTTGTTTTTACGGTTTGCTACGGCTTTTTCGACTTCAGGAAGGACGCGAAGAAACACATCAGGTTTGATCAGATATATACAGCCCAAGGTCCACTGATCATCCTTTAACTTAAAGAAGGTTCCCGCTGCACTTGGAAAGCGATCTAAGTATTGGTCCTTAGATATCAACGGAACACAGATATCCGCGTCTTCTGGACAAGCGTCAAGAAATGCCTGAATATGTTTGCCTTCAATATATGGTAGGTCGGTGGTAACAATAACAACCCGAGACGTGCAGTCACCCATGCTCTTAAGTTCACGGATAGCCATGGCAACATTTTTGGTTAGGTCACCAGTATCGTTGAGCTTGTTTGGGATTCGAATACCGAAAGCGTCTTGAACATCTTTTGGTGCTACCAAAATTATTCGACCGAGGCGTCCCGAATCGTTGACGGCTTCAAGCACTTTGAAACCCAACATATAGTCTTTGACTTTTATGAGTGCCTTATAAGGGGTCAGCGCGACTCGCGCAAAGTGATCATCTATTCTGCCGCCAGAAGGCAGTACTACATCGTATCTTTCCACAGTTGTCCAACTCGAAGGATCGAGTCATGACAACTCAATCGCTACGATTTAAAGACGGTGACGCGGGTGATTTGGCTCCACAAATAGGTGTCAATTAGACTTCCTTTTGTAAATTCAATGGTGTCTTCATCATGACCGGAGATGTCAGATAGCTTATATTCCATGGTTCCGAGTTGGATTGTAGCTTGGCGAGCGTTCACTGGTTGTTGAACATGACCGTCTGAGTCGATCCATCCTCGCTTAAAAAAAACGTCCTTCCATGTAGCTAAGCTGTTGAGTGTCATTGGTATCCCTCAATAATAGTTGGAATCTCGAATGGCCATCCTCAGGGCAATTTACCAAGATTTATTGCGGGATCATTTGGCGATGATGCTCAATCTGGGCGAAGCATTCTGTCATTGCGCGAAACATGTCTTCAATAGCTTCAATCGGTGGGCTACCGAACGGCCAAATAAACGTGTCTCGCGTCATGTATGCCGACTTATTGTATTTGGGAATCATGGTGAACAATCTTGGAGGAACGTCCGCCGTTTGTTTGAATGAACAAGCGATTCGGCCTTGTCGAGCATCCAATTTATCGAGACCAAGGGAGTGAGCGGTTATTCGCAAGGACATGATGGCAAATGCATTGCTTACGGTATGGGGAGATCGTCCGTATCGGTCTTCTACTTCACTTTGAACTTCGCCAAGCTTAACGTGGTCTCTCGCGGACATCATTTGTTGATAATAGTAAAGCCGTTGAGCGTGATCTTGAATATAGGTGTCGGGCAAAAGAGCTATGACCGGAACTTCAAACACGGGAAGTGGAGTCAACGATTCTAATGGGTCCTTGCCAGGATCGCCAGCGTTTGATTCTCCATCGACCGAATTCTTGAGAGCAAAAACAGCTTCATTGATTAATTGAGTATAGAGTTCATAGCCAACCTGGACCATCGTTCCACTCTGCTTTGCTCCCAGCAGTTCACCCGCACCCCTGATTTGAAGATCCCGAAAGGCAAGTGAATAGCCAGAACCCAAGGATGAGAACTCTTGGAGGGCCTTTAGCCGAGCCAAGGCGTTTTCTGACATGGTTTTCTTCTTAGAATTCCCATAGGATTCCTCTTGAGTTTCCTTCGGATCAATGATCGTCGAGTCGAGATTCTTACCATGTAAAAGGAGTGCATATGCCTGACGATCGGACCGACCAACCCTACCTCTCAACTGGTAAAGTTGAGCGAGTCCAAGGCGATCCGCATTTTCGATGATCATGGTATTGGCATTCGAAATGTCTAGGCCGCTTTCAACAATTGTTGTGCTCAAAAGGATATCTATTTCGCCTTTGATGAACCCAACCATTACCGGTTCCAGTTCCTTTTCGTTCATTTGGCCGTGGCCAATTCCTATTCGCGCCGTTGGAACCAGTTTTCTTAGCTTTTCATAAATGTGATTGATGCTTTCGACACGATTATAAACATAGAACACTTGACCGCCTCGAGCAAGCTCTCGCAGAATCGCTTCCCGAACAACTTCGGCAGCGTAAGGACGGACAAATGTTCTTACGGGAAGTCTTCCTGGTGGTGGATCATTGATCAGAGACATTTGACGAATGTCCATGAGCGCCATGCTGAGCGTCCTCGGTATTGGCGTCGCCGACAGGGTCAGTACGTCTACTTCGGAACGAAGTTGCTTCAGCATTTCTTTTTGCTTGACACCAAACTTCTGTTCCTCGTCAATAACGACAACACCCAGATTCTTGAACTCGATCCCGGTCCCTAAAAGGGCATGGGTTCCTAACACTATTTCAATGGAGCCATCCTTCAATCCTTCCAATATTTCCCGCCTTTCTGCGGTGTGTGTGTATCGATTGATGAGAGCAAGTTTGGTACCGAACGATGAAAGACGATCCTCAAAATTGCGATAATGCTGCTCGCTGAGAATGGTCGTTGGACAAAGAATTGCTACCTGACGCCCAGACTGGATTGCCTTAAATGCAACCCTGATTGCAACTTCAGTTTTCCCAAATCCTACGTCTCCGCAAACGAGCCGATCCATCGGATAAGGAAGTTCTAGGTCAGCTTTTGCTTCCTTGATCGCCTTCATTTGGCTCGGAGTCTCCACCCAAGGGAACGTCTGCTCCATCTCTGCCTGAAAGGGAGTATCCGGGCCGTAAGGGAGCCGGTCGACCTTCTTGCGTGTCGCGTAGAGTTTCACGAGGTCCCGGGCGAACGCTCGGGCCTCCTCCTTGGCTTTTCCCAGGGTCTTCTGCCATTCACCTCCTGTAAGCCGATTGAGTTTCGGAGGGACGTCGCCAGGATTCAGATACTTCTGTATTCGATCGAGTTGATCGGCAGGTACATAAAGTCTGTCGGGAGCCTGGTATTCAATGTAAAGGAATTCCTTTTCGACGTTTTCAATTTCCTTCTTCATCAAGCCCCGGAAGACTCCTATTCCGAAATTAATATGAACAACGTAATCTCCCGGTTTGAGGTCAAGAACTGTCGCAATTGGAGCACCCTCTTGAAATCTTCGTTGAGGAAGCTTTAGTCTTGCAACTCCAAATAGTTCTGCATCGGAGACAAGGGCGACCTTTTCGTGAGGGAGGACAAAGCCTCCTCCAAGGTTTCCTTGGCAGAGTTGAATTGGACCTGTGCCATCGTGACTTGGGTGAATCTCTATCTGAGCCAGAACAGTCTTCGCTCTGTTGGGCTGATCCGTGCAGAAAACGACCGTGAAATTCTGCTCGCGCCACGTTTTGAGAGTTTCCGTGAGGGCATCGCCTCTTCCACGATATGGTTCAAGTGAAGCTCCGCCAATGTCAAACGTCGTCTGAATACTCAGCCATCTTGGCAAGTCATTCATTGATGTCAATGCTAATTTGTTTGCTGGCGAGTCAAAGTGTTCGACCGGCAAGAAGTAATCGTTTGCCGTACTGTGAAGGATTTCACCACGTTTGACTCTTGCTTCAAGACCCTGGCTTAATTCTTCTTCGGCTCGATTGCCGATAGCCTCCAGCTCCAGGGGCTCATCAAGCACCAGAAGACTGTCTTCATCGAGGAAGTCGACTGCACATTGAGAGTCAGGAAACAGCATCGGTCGATACAGTTCTAACCGGTCAAAAAAGTGTCGATGGCTCAAGGCTTGAGCATCAGCTTCAACCAAATCACGCAGTCTTGAAGCGGTTTCTTCGTCTAACTGGACTTCTTCCCGTTCGAGAGTGCGAAGAAGCTCAGATTGCAACTCGTCTTCGTGACCTGTAAAGAGAACTTCTCGGCTTGGGGAAAGTGATAGGGCGGGAATTACTCCACTTGATCGTTGAGTATTGCTGTCGAACGATCGGAGAGATTCTATATCTGTATCAAACCACTCAATTCGAATTGGCTGTTCATAACCACTTGGCCAGACATCGACGATTCCACCTCGTTGACTATATCCTCCTGGTTGACGAACAGGCTCCTGCTCGTCGTAGCCAAGTTTCTTCAGAGTTTCAGTTACATGCGTGGGATCAACCGAGTCGCCCGGCTTGAGGGTAACAAAGGACTCAAGAAGCATATCCTTAGGTAAGGTTCGTTCAAGCGCGGATTGTGGAGAAGCGATGACGATCTTTGGTTCCAATTCAGCGAGAGCCCTTAATGCTCCAAGGCGATCTGACAAGGCGGTATGTTCCGGGGTTGCATCCTCGAAGAGGGCGGATGAGCCGCTAGGAAGTTGGTATATCTCCAGGTGAGGAACACCGCATAGCTCTAATTTTGCTTGCCAAGCCAAAGCTCGATCATAACTACCAGTAATAATGAGTATTTTTTGCTTCGACTTTAAGTACGAAGACGCAACGAACACCGCTCTAGCTTCATTGGGGAGGCTGCTCCAGCAGACTGATCCATTTTGAGTCTCGAACGGTTCGGAGATTAATTCGGGTACTTGGCGAGCCCAATCGGCAACGCGCATTGAAGGGAGTTTACCTTTGCCTTGTGGACCTACGGTGTAAAATCCACTCAATATGAAAACAGTTCAATCTGTGATGGATGAATTAAGAGCTTGCGGAAAAGAAAGTCATCTTAAGACATACATTCGCCACGGAATACCTGCCGAACGTACTTTTGGAGTCCCAAACCCTGATTTGAAATCTATTGCGAAATCAATTAAAGGTCAGCAAGAGTTAGCTTTGCAACTTTTTTCAACCGGGAACATGGATGCAATGTATTTGGCTGGGATCGTCGTTGATGGGGCAAAAATGACTCGAGATCAACTTCAAACATGGGTGAAAGGTAGTCACGACATCGTGACCATAGCGAATTTCCCAGTTGCTTGGGCAGCTATTGAAAACAGCGAAGGATGGAAACTCGCTCTTGAATGGATTAAGTCCGACGATGCGATGACCCAGTGCTCGGGTTGGTCCACACTTTCTGGGATTGTCACAGTTACTGCCGACGATCAACTGGACTTGGACAAATTATCCGAACTTCTTGATTTGGTTCAACGAAATATTCATGGAGCGCAGAATGGACCAAAATCGACAATGAATACCTTTGTCATCACGGTCGGTTGCTACGTACTGCCACTTCACTTGAAAGCGAATGAGGTTGCAATGGCAATTAGCGTAGTGACGGTTGACTACGGCGACACCGACTGCAAGACGAAACTGGCTAGCGAAGCGATTGCCAAATTTGAATCTTCTGGAAAATTAGGGATGAAACGCATAACCGTCCGATGCTAGGGTTTCGTCGCAACAGCTAGCTGGGGATTACAATAAATGAACCTTCATGGTATGATTTTTTTGTTCAAAGTTTAACAAACTAGAATGTTAAGGACGTGAAAGAACAGCTACTTTCGGACAAGGCAGTCATTAAGGGCAGACCATCTCATTTTACAGGAGCTTACGAGGACTACTCGATAGGCGATATTATCTGGGTTGTCGAACAATTTCAGGTCATCGGGGACATCAATGTTGCCCCTTTCCCCGGTCGTGGAAATATTAATCTTCACACCTACGAAGTCCTTGCCGGTGGCAGCGAGTACCTGCTTCAAAAAGTCAACACTGATGTTTTTGCAATGCCGTACCGGGTTATGCAGGGGATGGCATCTAGCATTGCCGCCCAACATGATTCTTTATTAAAGACACCGGTCGATGGTTGGGTTCCAATTGACCTTGTTCCAACAAAAGCCGGAAGAGAGTTTCTAGACCTCACTGACGAACATGGTTGGTCGGTTTGGCGAATGATGGTTCGGATTCCTGAATCATGCTCCTATAAGAGTTTGAGCGAGATTGAATCAAGGACAGAACAATTGCGAATGGCATCAGAAGTTGGTCGCGGACTTGCTATCTATTCCGACTTAACTTCCTCAATCAAGCCACAATCGGTTGAGGGTTCTTTGCCTGGATACCGAGACACGGGACTGTATTATCGACAATTTCACTCCGTCATCGCGGGAAATCGGTCGCTTGGCGACGCGGCGGCATTGCTACCTGATGATCCGATTTTGAGAACCTCGATGGGTCCGCATTTCTTAGTCGCTTTGTCCGAAGAGGACTTCCAAGTTCGTCTTAATGATCCTGAACTGGCGCCTTATATATCGATTGTTCAAGAACAAGAGCCATTTGCGATGGCGCTGTGGACAGCGGTTGCCCAAGGTCGAATTCGGAATACGCTTATTCATGGTGATACCAAAATTGAGAATTTCCTGTTTGACGCGAATACTGGTCTAGTTAAGGCACTTGTTGATCTGGATACGATCATGCCGTTCACTTGGTTGGCGGATTGGGGTGATATGATTCGCTCGTTGGTAAATGTCGCAGGCGAGAAGGAGACCGATCTTTCCAAAGTTTCGGTTGATGAAGAAGTCTATAAAGCAGTGGCGGAAGGATTCTTGAAGTCAGCCAAACAAATCACCAATCAGGAAATTTCGATGATGGTTCCTGCCGTACAAGCGATTGCTCTAGAACTTGGTCTACGGTTCTTGACTGACTATTTGAAAGGAGACACTTACTTTAAGCTTGGCCAAGGCGATCCCGAAGCCTTGAACAAAACGAGGGCGATGGTCCAGTTGACCCTGTATCGTCGGCTGGTTGAGTTTGGTCCCGAAGCCGACGGATTTATTTCTTCAATAAGATAAGTCCTTGCGTATACAAGACATGATATTTGAAACAGACCGACTCCTCGTCCGTGAATGGACCTTGGACGACGTTGAGGCAATATACGAGATCTATCGGAATCCTGAAGTTGTTCAGTTCTTGGGTGCAACTCCAAAGACAACTGACTCGGTTGAAGAAGCTAAGTCAGATTTGGAACAGTGGCTCTTGGCTAAGGCTAAGCAATCCGAGGGTCATGACGAATGGGCCATCGTTCGGAAAAAGGACCAAAAGGTGATCGGCAATATAATGTGCAAGTCGCTTCCGAACAACGAAATGGAACCGTCAGGTGAAATCGAGATCGGTTGGCATCTGGGACGCGAGTATTGGGGAATGGGCTATGCAACCGAAGCCGCGAAAGCCGTCGCCGAATATGGCCTCCGAGTGAATCCCGCTATACCTCGTTTGCTTGCACTCGTTTATTCGGCCAATGTCGCTTCTCAGAAGGTTGCGAAAAATGTTGGCATGGAGCACCTTGGTTTGTCGTCGAATTATTATGGAGCCGAACTGGAAGTATTCGAACTGAAGCGACCGGAGTAGGTAAGTTTAGACATATGGAAAAGCGACAGTTTGGCAATACCGACATGCAGGTTTCGGTTCTTGGTTTTGGTGGAGCGGAAATTGGCTTCAATGAAGTTGAACAGTCTCAAGCAACTTACATTCTCAACGACGCCCTAGACAACGGTTGCAATGTTATTGACACAGCCGAATGTTACAAGGGCAGTGAAGAACTAATTGGAACTGCAGTTGGTCATCGTCGAGACGATTTCTATTTGTTTTCCAAATGCGGTCATACATCGGGACTCGACGGGATTGACTGGGAGCCAGATATGCTCCGCCGTTCAATTGATCGAAGCCTAGCTAGGCTCAAGACAGATCGAATTGATTTGATGCAGCTACATACTTGCTCCATTGAAACTTTGGATCAAGGCGATGCCATTGCCGTACTGAAGGAGGCAAGAGATGCTGGCAAGATTCGCTATATTGGATATAGCGGTGATGGATTGGAAGCAAAGCATGCGATTGAATTAGGAGTTTTTGACGCAATCCAAACGAGTTGTAATATCGCTGACCAAGAGTGCATTGAACTTACGCTTCCGCTGGCCAAAGGACGCAACATGGGAGTAGTCGCCAAGCGTCCCGTGGCAAACGTAGCCTGGAATCATGAATCAGCCGAAGCGGCTGGCTACGGGGAGGAATACTGGCGAAGACTCCAGGAATTGAAATTTGTCTTTCCTGATTTGTTTGACCTCGCTCTGAGATTCACTTTGTCCCACGAAATTCACGTGGCGATTGTTGGCGCATCGAAACCTGAACGTTGGTCAACCAATTCTTTGATTGCCATAAAAGGAGCATTGGATCAGATGACGCTAGATGAGGTTCGAAATCGCTGGAAATCGGTAGCGAAACCAGATTGGGTTGGACAGAACTGAAAATAGTTTGCAGTCGACAGAAAGACTATTTGAGCAACTTGACCAGATCGGCCACGGCTTCTTTCCAATTCGGAAACTGAAACTTGAAGCCGTGTTTCAACAATAGGCTTGGAATCACCCTCCGGCTTTTGAGTACCAACTCACTTTCCGTCTGCATGAATCTCGTGCCCAATTCAACCAAGGGAGCCGGAGCAGGGAACCCAAAGGGAGCCCCTACCGCTTTCCTGAGGATTTTCATAAACTCAGTTTGGGGCAATGGATTTGGAGAACAGAGATTAACCACTCCAGTGATTTCGTCATGTTCAATGAGAAACGAAATCGCCGCCGTAAAGTCTTTTTCGTGAATCCACGACACGAATTGTTTTCCGTCTCCGAGTCGACCGCCAAGACCTTTTTTAGCAAGATCAGCAAATACGGTAAAGACACTGCCTTTATCCGGTGACATGGTCATGCCTGACCGTATCGCGACCTTTCTGGTTCTCGGTGTGTTTGCTTTTTCAAACTCGTCCTCCCAGGCTTTGGCAATCTTAATGCTGGCATTCCAAGTAAACGGAGCGCCGGGTTCGTCCCCACCCATGATTCCAGTGAACTCATCATTTGGAGAATCGTACCGATGTGCATAAATCGTAGCTGTGCTGGCTTGAAGCCATACCTTTGGGGGATTAGTGCAGCCGGCAATAGCTTCGCCGATAACTCGAACAGAATCCACCCTCGAATTCATCATGTCGTTCAGGTTTTCAACGCTGTATCGACAATTGACCGACCGACCAGCCAGGTTGATGACGACGTCCGCACCCTCAAGTTCGCAACACCAATCTCCGGAAGACTTACCGTCCCAAGTAACTGACTTAACCCCGTCGCAAACAAAGCTTTTGCGAGAGAGAACCGATATTTCCCATCCAAGCGACCGAAAGTGCCGGATTAGCGCAGCACCAACATGACCTGATCCTCCGGGAATTACAACTTTCATATAGTTCTGAAATCTCTGATAGTAGTATAACGTAGAGATAATTGTAAATGGAAGCGATCGTCAAAGCGAGATTTGAAGATGGACTTAACGCACCTCTTTCGTGGTCACCAACTGAAGGTGGGTGGCGGGCTTTTGTTTGCTTTGAGGATCACTTAGTCGAGGAAATTGGTCCTGATCCAGATGGAACTCGCTTTGTCGCAATCTCAAACAAGATGATGAATGGAGACTACTATCCACCCGATGCAGTTCAATTCTATGGGCTCTTTCGGGACGAGCAAAGAACCATTGTAGCTGGAGAACGAATACAACAGCGGGCACCAATCATGGCTGGACTTTTTGCTTGGTCAATGGTCGAAATATATGTTGCTGAACTGCATAGTGAGCAATGCAAAATAGGGTACGTCACAACAGAGAAGCATCATGGACGCGGAATCTGGACCGCCACTTTGACACGTTCTGCGGGAAAGCTTTCCCTTACTGTGGAAAGCATTGCTAGTCCACATTCTTTCTTATTCTGGGTTGGATTACCAATTGCTCGTTACCTCCAACTAAGGGCAAGAAGACGCGCAATCGAAGAGTTCAGGAAGCTCTAAAGCCCACCTATTCCGTTGGGATCGCCAACGCCCGAAAGACAATCCCAGCCAGGATCCGCCGAATTGGTTCCCGATGTGCCATGAGTTCCTTCGCAACCAATCAGAATCACAAAGCAAACACACAATGAAGCAAACTTTTCTACTAAAGTGTTATAAAGCATTGGGGGATTGTTTTTCGCCCAAAATCCGTGCTTTTTCGACTTTGCCAGCCCTAACCCTTGATTCTCTATGCCATTCTTCTCCTTACTCGTTGCAACTCATCTGCTAGCATTAACTGTGGCGGAACAGAGTTTAGGAATCTTTGAAGGAAGCTGTGATGTCGGGCATGTTCTCAATCGCGGGGTTTTGAAGTTTGATCAAATTGACCGAACTTACACTGTATCGGGAAGTGGTGAAAACATGTGGTCCACCAAAGACTCATTTCACTTTGTCTGGAAAAAGGTGACCGGCGATCAATCCATAGAAGCCGCTCTCCGATTTATTGGCAAAGGGACAGATCCGCATCGAAAAGCTTGCTTGGTTATCCGGCAGACTCTTGAACCAGACTCGCCATACGCCGACATTGCCGTTCATGGCGATGGATTGACCAGTTTGCAGTACCGGGAGACTAAAGGCGGAACCACTCACGAAATTGTTACTCGGTTTGTCGCACCTAAGTCATTCCGCTTGGTTAAGAAGGGAAGTTATATTTACTCCGATGTAAACGACTCCTTTTCTGGTGCAGCCATCCCAATTCACTTTTCCGAAAGCTACTATATCGGTCTCGGTGTTTGTTCTCATAACGAGAAAGTCATTGAGTCGGTTGTCTTTTCTAATGTCGAAATCTCGCCCGTTGAAAATGGTCCAGTTCAGCTCAAAAGCACCCTTGAGAGCGTAGAGATTGAATCACTGAACCGCAAAATAGTTAGCGTATTTGATGATCATATGGAGGCTCCAAACTGGACTCCTGATGGGAAGTCATTGGTCTATAACAGCAATGGACTTCTCTACAAAATTCCATGGGTTGGAGGGGCTCCGGAGCGAATCAACACCGACTTTGCCAACCGGTGTAACAATGATCATGGCATTTCACCTGACGGAAAAATGATTGTAATCAGTGATCAATCCCAAAACTCAAACCAATCAACAATTTACATTTTGCCATTTTCGGGAGGTAAGCCGAAGAGAATCACCGACAAAGCTCCTTCTTACTGGCATGGCTGGTCTCCTGATGGGAAGACTTTGGCGTATTGTGCTCAGCGAGAAGGAAAATACGGAATCTTCACAATCTCGATTGAAGGAGGTCTCGAAACTCGGCTCACCACCGCAGAACCAGGAAAACTGGATGATGGTCCTGATTATTCCCCGGACGGCAAACATATCTACTTCAATTCAGATCGAAGTGGCAAGATGCAGATTTACCGCATGAAAACGGATGGTTCTGAAGTCGAATCCATGACGAAAGATGATCGCAACAACTGGTTTGCGCATGTCTCTCCTGATGGCAAATGGATGGTGTACTTAAGTTATGAACCTGAAGTCGAGGGTCATCCTGCGAATAAGGATGTCATGCTTCGCCTCCAGAACCTCAAGGATGGATCAACTAAGGTGCTTGCGAAGCTGTATGGCGGTCAAGGCACGATCAATGTTCCGAGTTGGTCTCCCGACAGCAAGCGAGTGGCATTCGTTTGTTATCAGTTTGTTGGGTAATGAAAATGCCCAAGGGCGAATCCTTGGGCTTTATGAACGGGAATATAAGACCTAGTCGACTTTAATGCCCAGTTTCTTAAGGGCTTCTTCGACTCGCTTGTCTTTCTCTTCGTATCCAACAATCGCATCCGCTACCTTTCCATCCTTATCGATGATGTAAGTTGTCGGAATTCCTGAAACATTGAAAAGGGAACCGGCAATACTCTTCGCGGTATCTCGTCCGGCTGGGTCGAAAGAAAATGGGAACGAATACTTCTCTTTGTTTGCCGGTACCCACTTTTCGTACGCATCTTTTTCATCCCAAACGCATACTCCGAGGACTTCGACTCCCTGATCCTTCACCGCTTTATAGACCGATTCGATGTGTGGCATTGACGCCATACATGGTCCACACCAAGTTGCCCAGAAATCAATGATGACGACCTTGCCCCGGTAGTCCGAAAGCTTTTGATTGCCACCACCGTACTTTATTGCTGTGAAATCTGGCGCCATAGTTCCAGGTCTCAACAGTGGCTTTGCCGGAGCTGCTTTAGCGGTTAATTCCGGAACAGGCTTAAATGTCGATTCGATCCACACTTTAGAGCCATCAACCGAAATCATCGCCTCATAGGCCTTGTCTCCAAGGTTGAACGGCGCACGAATATCAACTAGTTCTGGTTTCCCACTTCCTGTGACGTCAATATGCATCCAAACAGGTCTTGATTTCCCAGCATCCGCACCACTTGTAGCCTTCTTATTAAAAATTCCGTCAGCATCGTTTTCAACAATCAGGGCTTTAACCATCTTTCCATCAATGCTAACCATTCCCGATCTGGATGATTCGCGATAGCTAAGCAAAGGATTGGGTTCTGCTCGAACAAAGCGATAAAGTCCGATGGCGTAATCCGAGGAGGATGTTTCTTGAGTTGGAGTACCGTATGAAGCACGAAGTGTTACATCCATCACTCCATACATCGGTCGTTGCCCCTCTCGCTTGCTACTCCAAGCTCCATCACCATCATTGGTGAGGTCTCCGTCCTGATTCCTATCGATGTAAATTTTGTAATCAGCATCTGCAGGTTCATCGAGGGCAAGAACATAAAGGCTCTTCGGGCCGTTCCCAATCTTGATGGTCCCGTACTTTGGTTTAGCCCGATAGGTTGGTTCCTTCTTCAATTGGATTGGTTTCGTATCAACTAGGTTGATAGGAATTGGCATATAACCCAGCCTCGCGGTAACTGCACCTTTCGGTTCAAGAGTTAAATCATCGGGAACGAATGGTGTAGCAGCAAGAATGGCAAACATTGAAAGCATTTTGTTTAGTCTCCAAATCAGTAAGTTGCAGAATATATCTGCCTTTTCCCAGTTTACAACTAAAGTTTGTTGACAGTCCCTTAGAGATTCAAGTTGAGGCGGAGCGTTTTGATGTACTGATTCCAGCCGAAAGCAGTGAGGGTAGTCACAGAACAATTCAATTGAAACACAGCAACTTTTTGAAGTCCTCTCAGACCACTCATGTTCAGAGCAAGCAAACCAACACGAATTCCACTCATAGCCAACCTTGTGTAGGTGACAACAAAAAATAGAAATATCTCTACGACCATTGGATAAGGAAGGAATCACATTCATCAATGGTGCTTTTAGTTATGCACAGCAAACCAGTGTGAGAGGTTACTATCTTTTCGAGAAATCGGACATTAGTTGTAAAGTCGACTCGCCAACATGGTGTTCAATTCCTTCCGCTTCAATTTCGGCGGTTGGTTCATCAACGCCTAGTGCTAATAAGAAGGCTACTACGGTCATATGGCGCTCGCGACATCGCTTGGCGAGTATTTCACCTCTCTCGGTTAGCTTCAGGCCACGATATGGCTTGAGAGCGACGAAGCCTTCTAGCTCTAATTTCTTCAATGCCTTAGAAACGGTAGGGTGCGCCACTCCAAGTCGCTTCGCTATATCGACAAGCCTTGCCTCGCCATTCTCTTCACTCAACTCAAGAATGACTTCGACATAGTCTTCCGTAAGCTCGGTTCGATGAGCTTCTCTGGTTTGCACAAAACTTTTTGATTTTTCGAGACTCATTTTAGGTTCTCATCGAATTGTAGCATAGGCTTGACTTTATAGCCAAAGGTACTATATAATACCCAAATGTAGCCAATGCTACATTTGGAGAAGTGCAATGGAAAAAGTCAATGCTGAAGCCAAACCACAAAACGAGTCACTGAACTTGTCGCTGTCTGAAGTCAATCAAAGTGTATTTGTGCCTAAAACGGGCTCTTGGTTAAGAAGATTCTTGGCTTTTGGCGGTCCCGCGTTCTTGGTCAGTGTCGGCTATATGGATCCCGGTAACTGGGGTACCGACTTGGCGGGTGGCTCCAAATATGGTTACGCTCTCCTTTGGGTTATCTTTGTTTCGAACTTAATGGCCCAGTTTCTTCAAATCTTGTGTGCAAGGCTTGGTTTGGTTACGCGGAAAGATCTTGCAATGGCAAGCCGAGACTACTACAAGCGACCGGCCGCCATTGCCTTATGGATTCTGTGTGAAATCGCGATTATCGCGTGTGATCTTGCCGAAGTAGTGGGGTCGGCGGTTGCCTTAAACTTACTTTTTAAGATTCCGCTCGAGTTAGGTGTCTTGATAACCGGACTAGATGTTTTACTTCTGCTGGGCTTCATGAAGTTTGGCTTTAGAAAAATTGAAGCAATCATCTTCACGTTGGTCGCTACTGTCTTTATGTGCTTTGCCTACGAGATGGTTGTTGCTCAACCTAATTGGCCGGCCGCCCTAAGGGGAACATTCTTGCCATCGATTCCCGGTGAAGATGCCTTGCTAATTTCACTTGGAATTTTGGGTGCGACGGTGATGCCCCACAATCTCTACTTGCACTCGAGTATTGTCCAGACTCGGAAAGTCGGAGCGGAACCTGGAGACCTAAAGGAATCAATCAAGTTCAACACTACGGATACAGTCATAGCCCTGAGCTTGGCATTTTTTGTCAACGCAGCCATTTTAATTTTGGCGGCATCAGTATTTCACAAGTCTGGCATTGTTGTTGAAGAATTGGAACAAGGGCATCAGCTTCTCAAGACAAGCCTCGGTGGGGGTGCTGCGACTGTCTTTGCAATTGCGCTCTTAGCATCGGGCCAGTCTTCAACCATTACCGGAACCCTCGCTGGTCAGATCGTTATGGAGGGCTTTATGAGGTGGAAGATCAAGCCGTGGATTCGAAGGCTTATTACCCGTTCACTGGCGATCGTTCCTGCAATCATCATCATTCACCTGAGTGGAGGAAAGAACACCGTTCAACTGTTAATCATTTCACAGGTTGTTCTATCCATGCAACTTCCGTTCGCGATCTTCCCACTCATGATGGTTACTAGCGACAAAAAACGTATGGGCGAGTATGCCAACGCCTTGTGGGTGAAAATTGTCGGCTACTCGATTTGCTTTATCATTGGCTCTCTGAACATTTACTTGTTGGTAAAGACGCTTGGACCGATGTGGGTGAGTATTGGTGCCGTCATTGCTGTTGCTTTTGGATTGTATGTACAGTTCTTTTACAAGTCGAAAAGTGGTGCGAATCCATGAAGGTTTTAGTCGTTTGCATGTTTCTATTGGCAACGTGTTCTGGACTAGGTCAAGGCAAAGCTGTACCTTCTGAGCCAATTGTTACAGACCGACCTGACTTTACAGAATCAGCTGTGGTGGTTCCATATCGATGGATGCAGATTGAAACTGGACTAACCTACCAGTGGACCCGGCAGTCATTTTCTCTTGGACTTCCTGAGACACTTTTTCGAATAAGCACGGGACCAAAAAGTGAATTACGCTTGGGTCTGCCTGATTTTGGGTGGGCGAATAGCAACGGATCTCGATCAAACGGTATCGGCGATACGTATATTGGGGCTAAATTTCAACTTGGTCCATTTGAAAACGGCGATGAGTTTGCTCTGATTCCCGCAGTTACGTTGCCAAGCAGAGCAAGTCGCTTTTCTTCTGGGACCGTTGATCCCGAGTTGAAAGTTTGTTGGGGAAGGGCCTTGTCAGATGCTTGGGGAGTATCGGCAATGGCTTATGGTCTCTACACCAGCGACGAGTTTGGGTCGGTAATTGTGTTTCAACAAACTCTTTCATTTGGTAAGGCAATTTCTAGCCGGTCCGGTGTCTTCTTTGAATATGCGGGGTCTTTTGCCGCAAGGATGATGTCTGCCCATGTTCTGCATGCAGGAGTTGCTTATCGAACTAGTCCGAATTCCCAATTTGACCTCCATGCTGGGTTTACGATGAACGGGTCTGACCGAGAACCGTTTTTGGCGGCAGGGTATTCAATCCGTTACTGAGTTTTGCTCTTCTAGTTCTTGTTTGCTATCTAGGCTAGCTAATTCTTGGCAGCTTTGTTAAGAGACAATTAAGAAACACAACGGGTCAATCGGTGATACAGTATCTCTAATTGACATGGAACCGAATCTTGCTCTCCTGCGACGGTTAGAAGAATTCAACATTGACGACTCTGAATCAAGTTTTCCATTCTCGGCAAAACTTGCCCACGAACAAAACTGGACTACAAGCTTTACCGCACGAGCGATCGAGGAATACAAACGGTTTTGCTATTTGGCGGTTACGGCTGGTCATCCTGTTTCACCATCGGAGGTCGTAGACGAAGTTTGGCATTTGCATTTGACCTATTCTTACAACTATTGGAAGGTCTTTTGCCCAGAGGTTCTCCAGATGCCCTTTCACCATCATCCATCCAAGGGCGGAAGCGCGGAAAGAGCCAAATTTGACGAATGGTCAGCTAAGACCGAACAAAGCTATCGAGTAGCTTTTAGCGAAGAGCGGCCATCAGATATTTGGCAATCCGAGTCCCAAAAGCGTGAAGTTGATTCCAACGAGAACTATCAAATTTCTAAAGCACTAGTCAGGAATTTTGCGCAAGTAGGATCCCTTGCAACTGGAGTCCTTGTTTTAGTTGGTTGTGCGGAATCTGCTGTTGGAAATCCGCTGGAAATGCGTGGACCGGAATTCTTAGCGTTCTACTTCTGGCTATTCGTAATATTATTTGCCGCCGGTTGGATGACTCGAAAGTTACTCAGGCAACCATCCGGCGGACTCTACGAACAGGCGCCAGACTTCTCCCCATATGCCGTTGCATTTCTCAATGGTAAAGCTGTCCTAGCTGTAAACGTTGCCATAACCAACCTTCTAGCAAAAGGGGTCTTATCGATGGATACCAAAAAAGTAAAGGTCAAGCTCATTAACGTCACTTACCAACCTGTTGACGAGATGGAATCGGCCATTCTTGCGGCAGCGAAGTCTAGTTTAGAAGTATCCATACCAACAATTCGCTCAAGATGTGAACCAATGGTTTCCAGAATCCGCGATGAATTGGTTTCCCATGGTCTCCTGATGACACCGAAGCAAGGGTTAGTTGCTACCCTTGCAGGATTTTCTGTTGCAATGGCGGCACCTATCTATGGATTGATGAAAATTAACGTTGGAATCGATAGGATCCGTCCCGTCCTATTCTTGGTAGTACTTTGCATTGTTTCAATAATAGCTTGCCTATTCTTGTTGATTACTCCCTTTAGAACTCGAAGGGGAGATTCATTCCTAGAAGCTATTCGAGCCAAAAAGAACAGCTTGCGAAGCATAGGCCATAACCGGCATGGCGCAAACCCCAATGACCTTGCCTTCGGCATGGCACTCTTTGGAGTTGCCGCCTTGTCAGGAAGCTCTTATGCAGCGCAAGCTAAGAGGTTGCAACCTCAAACCGGTTCATCTTCTTGTGGCGGAGGAGGTGACACTTCGTCAAGTACAGGCAGTGCAGGTGGCGACGGCGGAGGAGGTGACGGCGGTGGTAGCGGTTGCGGAGGTTGTGGTGGCGGCGACTAATCAGAACTCCGTAAAAATACGAGGAATCTGCCTATTGGTACTCATCTATTAGCCTAAAATCTTTGTAGATGGTTCGGCTCAAATATCTCCTCCTTCCAATTGCAGGAGCTTTGTCGGCTTTTCTTTCGTTTGTAATCGCAGCGCCATATATTAAGACCCTCAACCGTCCATGGCTAAAGCCTGACGATCCAGTGGCCCATTTTACATATGGAACACTCTGGACCAACGTTCAGCACGCGGCATTTGGTGCATTACTGTGCGGCTCATTTTGCCTTATTCTCGAACTGGGTCGTCGTTCTTGGCTAAAAGTACTACAATCCACGTTGCTTGGTTCAGTGATTGGGGCAATCGCAAATAGTTGTGCGGACTCCGGTGCTGACTTGATCGGGATATCCGCTATGCGTACATCGGGGATCGCTGGGCAGTTCCTTGGTGAAATTGCATGGTGCATCTTGGTACCCATGGCCCTAGCTTTTTCCATCACACTAGCAATCGGACCAACTAAACAAAGAGTCGCAAGAGCAATTTTTGCGACGGTCGTTGCCGCTCCATTTACTTTCATTGGACGAATTGCCGGTTCAATCATTGGGGCAATTATGATGGTCGCTAAGATGGGCATCGGTGATGTCACAAAAATAGCGGCCGCCCAAGACATGACCCAATCGGTTCCAGTTTGGCTCGTAACGGCAGTTTTTGCCGGAATAGCTCTCGGGCTGACCATGATGATTTCGGACAAGGTTTCTCGAAAGGGGTCACTTCGACTTGTATATGGACGCAAAGAATTCAAAGATTGGAGTCTTGACCACACGGCAAACCGAATTGGGTCCAGCGAAGTTGAAATTCCAATTCGGGGGTTCAAGGGCGTTGAGCCAGTTCACGCATGTATTTTTCGACAGGGAAACCAATTCATTTTCGATAGTCAACACTTTCCTGGCTTTGTCAACGGACAACCAGTTTCTCAAGCTCCCCTGAATCACGGCGACATGATCCAACTTGGGGAAGCCCAGTTGGTGTTTTATGCAGCCGGAGCCGTGCGTAATCAGCCAAGGCAACACATTCAGCCTCAGTTTCAACCGCAGTATCAACCCCAAGTCATGCCTCAAAACGTAGGAGTTCAGCCGGGAATCCATCCACACGGTCAGATGCCAATTCCTCAATCTCAGGTAGCTCCAACCAATAATGTGAACCCAATAACGCCTGCGCCAGGTTTGCAGCAATTTTCTTTAATCGATATTGCCGGGAAGGACTTTCTGCTTTCACAGGGATCAAACACGATTGGAAGGGAAGTCGGAAATACGGTTTGCTTTGCTGCAAACACCACTGTTTCGAGGTCTCATGCCCAAATCACCATAGATTCAAATGGTGTGACTCTCTTTGACCTGGGGAGCGCAAATGGAACTCAAGTTAACGGCAGCCGAGTAATGGGCAGCATCCAAATTCAAGATGGTGACACCGTTGATTTTGGATCAGCCAGACTTGTTTTTCGATCTGTTCAGACTCCTTAGTTGGGTTGCTAGCTTATTTTGGCTTCCCAAATTGGTAATCCTTGACTTTGGGTGCCTCAAAATCAGATAAAGTTTTGCCATGCATCCAATTCTTGCCGGCCTGATTCTGGCTCCAGACAAGTTCTCACTTACGGTTGAGTCAATTATGAGGGGCTATGAGCTGGTGGGACATTCACCTACAAATCTCCGATGGTCCGAAGATGGCAGCAAAGTTGGATTTCAGTGGGGCAAGGCAGACGGCACCAAAACACCGGCAACAAAGTCATACGTGGTAAATCGAGACGGAACGGGCCTGAGCGAAGGTTCATTACCGCCTAAAGAGTCCAAAGAGTGGGATTCCGGATCAAAGGTAGGAAATCAAATTGCCTATGCATCCGATGGAGATGTTTGGATTCGAGATACGGTCGTTGATTCATCAGAGAATATTACGAAAACTCCAGAATCCGAATCTAATCCAATACTCTGCCAAGATGGAACGTCGATTGTTTTCAGTCGAGGAGGAGATCTTTATCGATATACGTTGAGCGACAAGAAAATGCAAAAGTTGACCCAAACTAAGGCTTCAGATGATCCGAATGTTCTTGTTAGTCTTGAGGCTTCAAAAGGCGCCAGTTTAGGTCGCCTAACAACCTCTCCATTGGGAACCCATGTAGCGGTGAGCTACTTTGAAAGCCCGGAAGGAAGCGCAAGAAACGCACAAATTGCACGATTCATCACATCTAGCGGTTATGTCGAACTATCGCCAACCTACTCGCGCGTTGGTTCTCCTCAAGGCAAAAGTTCGGTTAAATTCTTCAATTTCACCACCGGAAAATCGGTGATCATTGCACCGCCAAGGGTGGGAAGGGTAGATCAAATCAAGTGGGCACCGGACGGCAAGAACTGCGCGATTTGGGCTAGTTCGGAGGACAATAAGGATGCTTGGCTATATGGATTTAATACGGAAACTGAAGCGGTTACGATCCTTTGGAATGAACATGACGACGCATGGGTCGGTGGTCCCGCGAAGGGTGTGTTTGGTTGGCTGCCTGACAGCTCAAAGGTCTATTTTCAATCTGAAAGCAACGGATTTGCAAACTTGTATGAGGTCGATCCTGCCGGTATAAAGGTTGAAAAAATAGTTTCAGGACCGTTTGAAGTCACTCAACTTCAATTAGACACGGTGAGACAGCGATTCATTTTTGTTTCCAGTGAGGGAAGTCCGTATGATCGGCACATTGATTCGGCTAACTTTGATGGTAGCAACCGA
Source organism: Armatimonadota bacterium (assembly GCA_031430115.1). Classification (GTDB taxonomy): domain Bacteria; phylum Armatimonadota; class Fimbriimonadia; order Fimbriimonadales; family Fimbriimonadaceae; genus Fimbriimonas. Next base: position 44,257 of record JANPAV010000224.1, read on the forward strand.
ACAAAATTGGCAGACTTTTCAGCTGGAGACGACGCCAGCTTTGCTATTTCTCCCGACGGAAAGGATATTGCAGTTGTGAAATCAACTTCAAATCGACCACCCGAGCTGTTTATTAAGAATGTTGCGGTAACCCAAACTCCGAGCGCTGAATGGTTATCTGGTCCATGGATTGATCCTCCGATAATTCAGTTTCCATCGAGGGATGGAAACAAAGTCCCAGCCAAGCTTTTTAAACCCAAGAACTGGCGGAAAGGAGGACCAGCCGTAGTTTTCGTTCATGGTGCTGGATACCTGCAAAATGTCTTTCAGGGCTGGAGCTATTACTATCGTGAATACATGTTCCACCACTTGCTGATGGAACGTGGCTACGCAGTCTTAGATGTTGACTACCGCGCGTCGTCTGGCTACGGAAAGGCTTGGCGAACTGGGATCTATCGGCATATGGGTGGCAAAGACCTTGCGGACATTGTCGATGGAGCACAACACTTGGTCAAAGAGCTTGGAGCCGCACCTGACCGACTTGGAGTCTATGGTGGAAGCTACGGCGGGTTTATAACATTTATGGCGATGTTTACGACTCCTGACGTGTTTAAGTCAGGGGCCGCATTACGTCCAGTAGGTGACTGGGCCAACTATCATCATGGGTACACATCACCCATCCTCAATACGCCAAAGGAAGATCCTGAAGCTTTTAAGATGAGTTCTCCGATCAACTTCGTTGAAGGATTAAAGGGCAATCTCTTGATTTGCCATGGCATGGTGGATTCCAATGTGCAATTTCAAGACTCCATTCGGATAGTCCAACGATTAATTGATCTAGGTAAACAGAATTGGGAGGTAGCGCCCTATCCAGTAGAAGACCACTCGTTTGTTCGACCCGAAAGCTGGACCGACGAATATCGTCGAATCCTAGCCCTCTTCGAGCGAACGATAGGTACTAAGCGAATTAAGAACTGATTTAAGCTAAATCGCTCGCATCTTGTTGTTCTTCGGGTCATGAGTAAGTTCAACCAAGCCAAGTGCTTCCATCAAAGGCGGAACATAAACGCCAAATCGCCCTCGTAAACCCTTCTTTAGTCCGTACCATCCTCCGACCGGGTTCGATTCAGACCTTCCCCATGCTTCGACAGTTCCTGGTTTGGCTTCCTTCTGCTCGTCCGCGCCGCCAAGGTCCATCCAATCTCCATGAGTTTTGAGCATTGAATGAAGGTCTTGGATGCATTGGGCATTGTAAATCAATGTAGTGGTACCAGCAAGGCAGAAAATGACTTCCTGCCCGTCCTTTACATCCTTATACATTTGATATTCCGAAGTATTGGGCGGAGTCTTCAGTTTCCAAGGGTTCTCTTTTGATCCGAAGTTTGACATATAGAGCCATTATCTCAGAATGCAGGAATGATGGCAATGGGTTCACAATATCTTAATGGACCCTGATTCCAATTTTTGGCCAATCGAACTCGACGCAGTGCTGGCGTCATCCGATCATCATCGGCTTGTGATGGAAAATGAGTCCGTTCGGGTCCTTGAGACTATTATTCAGCCAGGCGAAACAACGGCACTCCATACCCACCAATGGCCTGCCGCCACATACTTCTTGTCTTGTAGCGATATGGTTCGCAGGGATGAAAACGGTACCATCGTCATGGACTCTCGTACTCTCGAAGCGCAGCGACAACCTGGTGAAGCGGCATGGACACCCTCCCTGGGTCCGCACACGTTAGAGAACGTCGGTGAAAACGTCATTCATGTCGTCACGGTCGAAGTCAAGCCAAGTTAAGTGCGCTATCTGCTCGATTTAATTTATTCCACTTAATAAATCCACCTACTGCCAAAAGGAACAAGATTGCCGAGAGGTAAACAAGAGAATAGTAGCCTTTGGCTTTGTAAACTGGAATGTAAGCTGCGTTAACAATCATCCAGAGAATCCAGCTTTCGATCTTCTTCAGGTTCACTAAAACTTGGGCAATGATCGCGATTACCGTCAAGATAGAATCAACCCAAATCCAGTCTGCCTTAAAGTGCATGGTTATTGGAACATAGATAGAAACACCAACGACCAGAGCTAAACCCATAAGCAACCACCCTCGCGGAGAAACTTTCGAAATCCTCAACGGAGTTTGCTTATCGCCTCCTTTAATCCAGAAATACCAGCCATGAACTCCCAAAGCAAAGAAGAACATTTGCAAACTCATATCCGCAAACAGCCTCCCCGAGTAGCAGATCCAACCCCAAATAGAAACATTGAGTAAACCGACCGGCCAATTCCAAATGTGCTCGACCGCAACTAGATAAACCCCAACTACACCCGTCACAAAAACCGCAAATCCGAACAAATCGTCGTTGTAGTAGTGCCGGACGATTAGCGCTCCTGCAATTGCAAGCGCGATCACCAAAGTTAAATGGAGCCAGTTGAGTTTCTTCGCCAATGTCTGACAAGTCTACCGGGAGTTAATCTGACGCTAACTGCTTGGATCGTTGGCAGTTCCAGCTTTGGGTAAATCGAGGGTTATTACCTTCGCCTGATGTAAAATGCACGAGTGAAGCCTTATGCTTCACTCGGATTCAATTCATGATGATCGAAGCGATGGGTTTGCTCGTCCATTCCCTGCAATCAATTGCGATAACCCATGTGTCCGTGATTCCCATGGATCGCGAAACGGTCCTTCACGATCAGACGGTCATTGTAAATGGTCAGAGTATTCAGGCGATTGGTCCCTCGCGCCAAACGAAGATTCCACTAGGCTCAATCATCATTGATGGCAAAGGTAAGTTTCTGATACCTGGACTGATTGATCTTGATGTCCAAATTAGGTCAAAAATGGAGTTTCCGCTTTACATGGCTAACGGAGTAACCACCATATTCAATCATGATGGTCGTCCAATTCACCTTAAATGGCGAAATCAGATTAGGGACGGCTCATTGCGCGGACCAAACATCGTAACTTGTGGACCAAAAGTGATTCGCCCAAAGAACCCATCGGAATCCACCAAATTGGTAGAAAGTGATTCGAAGGCTGGATACGATTCAATATTTGTTACCGCCGGAGTAAGTCCCAGCAGCTTTGCTGCCGTAGTTGCTGCGGCTAAAAGCAAAAACCGAATCCTCTTTGGAAACATTCCAAGGGCAGTTGGATTGCCAGAAGTTCTTCGTAATAAGATGCCAATTGTTCACATTGAGGAGGTCTTCAATTCTTATTTGATCGGATCTCAAGACCTCAATGCCGACATGAAAAAGGCTTCTCGAATGATCGCCCAATCTAAAGTTCCGGTGATCGCAAGTTTGATTTCGACGACGCACAATTTGAGGCAAGCGGAAGATCTAAAATCGTTTCTCGATCGAACCGAAACACAATTCTTACCCGCGTGGCAACGTCGAGCATGGCAGCCGGGTTTGAACGAAATACAAACAAAATATCTTGACAAAAGGTTTCTCCCGGGTTTGCAAAGATCGCTCATCAATCAAAAGGAAATTATCTGTCAACTCATTAGTGGCGGGGCTACGGTACTAGTTGGGACAAATGCAAATTCGACCGGAATTGTGCCCGGCTTTACTGTAGTCGAGGAAATTTTAAATCTCAAAAAACTTGGTTATTCAAACTACCGAGCCCTTCGTGCTTCTACCCTGGATTCCGCTATTGCTCTCAACCAATCTAACTCGATAGGATCAATTGCCGTCGGAAAGAGAAGCGATCTGGTTCTTTTGTCCGCAAACCCCCTAGATGACCTTGAAAATCTCAAGCGGCGAGCCGGAGTGATCTCGAACGGTAAGTGGCTAACAACTCAAGTTTTGCAACGCGAACTAAACTCGGTGTCAAAAAACTACGAGGCACTACAGTTGAAGGGTCTTGTAGCTATTCGGACCGGTCCAGACGGTTTAGAGAAGTTCTTTGCCGACAATGATCCCTTTAGGTCGATGCGTGCGGGATTGATACTGGAACTCTTGAAAACCGACGGTGAGAATGGGTTCTCAAAATTCATTGATCAAACGATCAAGAAGAATCCAAACAGTCGAGAGTTCACAGAAAACCAGATCAACAACTATGGTTACCAAGTGATGAATACTGACAAGCAAATTGGTTTAGCAGTTAAAGTCTTTACGGTCAACGTTCGTCGTTTTCCAAAGTCGGCCAACACCTACGACAGCCTTGCTGAAGCTTATCTCAAGTTGGGCAACAAGGCACAAGCAATCAATTGGTATCGTCAAGCCGTTCGCGTAGATCCAAATTATCCGAGTTCTGTTGCCGCGCTCAAGAGTCTCAGGGCAAAATAGGAATAGTATGGAAAAGCACTCGTCGGTTGATCACTACTTAGAGAGAGTCACCAACGATGAAGCAAGAAGTACCTTGACTTGGATTCGATCGGTTATCAAGGACGAACTCCCAGAAGCAGTCGAAACCATTAGTTACGGAATGCCGATGTTCAAGTTCCACGGCATGGTAGTTGGTTTTGCGGCGTTTAAGAACCACTGCTCTCTCTTTCCGGGACATACAGTTGCCGACTTTGCCGAAGAACTCATAGGCTATAAGACTTCGAAGGGAACGATCCAGTTTTCTCCAGATAAACCCATTTCTGAGTCTCTCATCCGTGCGATCGTGAGAAAACGAGCCGACGAAAACTTAGCATTGGCAATCGAAAAGAAGAAGACGAAGTGAAATTCACTTCAAAATCAGGAAAATAGCCGATCCCGTCTTCGGGCTAACTCATCAGCGATTGCCAACGAGAAACCGCCTCGCTCACTTAGATTCGCGATAATGTTGTCGTAACTTTCTTGGTCCCGGTTCTGACTAAGCTTAAAGATTGCATCAATGTCATCAACTTCAATTTCGAAAGCCTGGATCGCTGGAAGCATTTTGGCGACATAGTCATCCGCAAGGTCTTCAAAGTTAGCCCCAGAATTAGGATCGTTCTCAAATTGATTCGTCAGTCGTCTCAATAACTCGACCAATGCTTTCTGATCGAGAAGGCGAATCGTGCCCCTTGCGTGAACCGACATATAGTTCCAGGTTCCGCCACTATTCTTATCCGAGTACCAACTTGCGCTGACCGGGCAATTAGGACCGGAAAAGACAGCCAATACATCGCTGTTCTCGATAAATCCATGCCAATGATCGGTTCCTCGCATCACATGACCAGTTAAAATCAAATGACCGTCCCGCTCGTCAAATACGACCGGAACCTGGGTTGCAACGGGCTTTCCGTCCTTCCCTTGACAAGTAATGAGGGCGAGCGGATACTCGCGCAAGAACTCCATGATGGTGTCTTGGTTTTGCTCGAGGAAATAGGGAATCTTGTACACGGACCAAGTCAATTTACTTCAATATATGGTAATTTTTTGTCGAAATCCCAAGTTTGCCTACTTCGTCAACAAGCCGTTGAAATGACTCTTCGCCATATCCTAATGTGGCGTATGCAACTTTTCCACCTGGTCTGATGAAAAAATTGGTCGGACATCCTTGGATCCCGTAAAGCTTTACAACGTCGGCGAGGTTTACGGCACATGGAATCGTAATCTTTGGTTCCTTGGTGAGCACATCGTTAAGCTCCAAAATAGTTTCTCTTGCACACGATTGCAATCATCTGGTAGAATTTATGCAATCGTGTGCAATGTCAGTAGATCAAAGTGGGGAAGTCGATGATTACCCTCGAAGACATTGCCAAAAAGGCAGGGGTTTCACACTCAACTGTGTCCCGCGCTTTGGCCGGTAGCCCACTGGTAAATTCCGAAACCAAAGAAAGGATTCAAATTTTGGCTCAGGATTTTGGCTACCAAGTCAACCAAGTCGCACGGAATCTAAAGTCTCGTTCTACACGAACTATCGGACTCATTGTTCCTGAAGTGCTTAACCCGTACTACCCCAAACTGATCCAAAGGGTCGCAGACCTCGTTAAGGAGGCTGGCTTTAATCTTCAACTATTATTGAGTGGCGCAAACCAAGAATCGGAAGCCGCCTGCATTTCGTCACTGCGAGAAAACAGAGCAGATGGGATACTGTTGGTAACTGCTGAGCAAGGGCTAGTAGCGCGAGACCAAGTTAATTCTCTCGTCAATGCCGGAATTCCAATTGTTCTCATGGGCTGGGTAGAAGATGCAGACCATATTGACTTGGTTACTGGAGATGATGCGAAAGGTGGCGAAGAACTAGCCAAGCACCTTCTTAAGCTAGGGCATACACGAATTGCGATTGTTGGAAAGCCTGCCCACCGCGGCGAATTTGACCGAGTTCTTGGCTTTATTCGAGCAATCGAGAAGGCTGGCTTATCTCTTACCGACGAGATGATTGCCGAGACTCAATCAGAAGAGGGAATAGAACTGGCTCTCCAGGCCCTATTGACCAATCCTGAACCTCCGACCGCAATTTTTGCTTATCAGGATTCGTTGGCGGCATTAGTTTACAAACACCTCGCAAGGGCCGGGGTTTCCATTCCGCTAGAAATGACCGTGGTTGGATTTGACGATATAGATCTGGCTTCCTTTCTGTCGCCACAGCTCACCACCGTTGGCGGACACATCGAGCCATTGGCCTCTGAGTTTGTCAAACTACTGATCGAGCGAATTCGTAAGCATAGAGAACGGAATGGAGCAGATCACATAGTTGCAATCCCGAAAGTCATTGTACGATCGTCGTGTAGCACGCCAAGAACGAACCCACTCCCCGATTGGGACACAACTTTAACTCATAAAAATGGAACCTAAAATATGAATCCAAAGACCAAATCACTTGTTATCATTCCCTTCCTTTTGGTAGGTGTAGTTGCTGCAACTATTGCTTGTACGGGCAGCCGATTAGAACAATCGACCGAAATCTTAACCAACGGCAATTTTGCCCAGGGGTCCTCAAAATGGGTCCTTGAAGAAGCAGGAGCAAAAGGCAAAGCAGAGTTTGTGAAAGAAGGACCCAACGGGTCGCCAGCAATGAAACTAACCGTCCTGAGCGTCGGAGATCAGTCTTGGCGTTTGCAAGCCTATCAGCCGAATCTGACGATTTCGAAAAGCAAAAAGTATAACTTGACATTTTGGGTGAAGGCGAAACAGGAAACTGTGATAACGGTGAATTGTATGCAGAACCATGAACCATGGGAACACCACGGGGCGGCAGTAGAGATGCCAATCACGACGGATTGGTCTCAAAAGACATTTGCCTTTGAAGGTCCCTGGGACGATGACAATGCCCGGTTGACATTTACCAACCTCGGAACCGTGCCCGGTCAAACTTATTGGTTTGCTAAGTGCTCCTTGACTGAGTCGCCAAAGGAGCTTCATGGGTCAACATCAAAGCCCCTACCTGTAACTCCAATTAAGCCTAGTGCCCTTAAAGGACTTCGAGTCGTAGGAAACAAGATTCAAGATGCCTCCGGGAAAGTTGTTCGACTTCAAGGAGTCAATATACCCAGCCTTGAATGGGATCCAAAAGGTGATAACTTTATGCAATCGCTTGATGCGGCAATGGGTTCCTGGAATGCAAAGATTATTCGAATTCCTCTCACACAGGATCTATGGTACGGATACTACAAAGGGAAGAGAAATCCTGACAGTGGGCAAGCCTATCGAAAATTGATTGACAGTGTCGTTAAGCGAATTGCGGATAAGAAGGGAATTGCCTTGCTTGACCTTCACTGGTCAAATGGCGGTAAGTGGGGCCAATATGTTGGTCAACACTCTATGCCCGACGACCTAAGCCTTGTCTTTTGGAAGGATTTCGCCAAGCGCTATGCGAACCATCCATCCGTCATGTTTGATCTTTACAATGAACCCCACGACGTATCCTGGGAGGTTTGGAAGAATGGCGGAATGGTCGAGGAACGAAACAGTGATCCAACTCGTGGACTCTACCTAAAATATCATACGCCGGGAATGCAGGCACTCCTCGATGGAGTTCGATCAACCGGAGCAAAGAACATTGTTGTCGTAGGTGGACTAGATTGGGCTTACGATTTGAGAGGAATCATGAATGGTTATGCCTTTTCGGATCCAACTGGGAATGGAATTGTTTATGCAACGCATATTTATCCATGGAAAAAGGATTGGGATGCAAATGTCACCCCAGTGATTGCAAAGTATCCCGTCTTTGTCGGAGAAGTTGGGACAAAGCCTTGGGAGCCAGGACACCCAGCCCACGAAAATGTTTACACTGAAAGTTGGGCACCCGAAGTCATTGCATACATCAACAAGCACGAACTCAGTTGGACCGCTTGGTGTTTCCACCCTAGTGCAAACCCTTGCTTGGTAACCGGATGGGATTACAAGCCAACATCGTATTGGGGTACTTACGTTAAGAAGGCCCTTGAATCTTCAAAATTTGACCAGAAAGGAAAAGAATAGCAACATGATTAAAGCAGATATTAACGGAAAGTGGGCACTAGTCACAGGTGCAAGTCGAGGAATAGGGCGACAAGTCAGTTTGGGACTGGCCGACTATGGGTGCAACGTAATCCTACACAGTAGGGACGCTTCTCATACGGTGTCGTTAGCGGCCGAGCTAGAAGCCAAAGGCGTCCAAGTTCGACAAGTCTCGGCGGAATTGTCGGATTCATCCCAAGTCGAGGAAATGCTTACTGAACTAATTGCAGATGGTCCTGCAATTGACATTGTTTACAACAACGCCGCAGTCATGACTCCTTATCGACAAGATTGGCTAAACGTTCCCGCCGAAGACTTCCGAACCAGTTTTGAAGTCAACGTGACTGCATTAATCACCATATGTCACCGTCTCATTCCTGGAATGGTTGATAAGGGCTGGGGAAGAATCATTAATGTCACGTCTGGCATTCAAGATCAACCCGAGTTAATCGCTTATTCAATATCGAAGGGCGCGGTCGATAAATTTGTTACGGACACCGCAGGTCACCTAAAGGAAAAAGGAATCCTGATGAACTTACTCGATCCGGGTTGGTTGCGTACGGATCTCGGCGGTCCAAATGCTCCTGGCGCGGTTGAGTCGGTTCTTCCTGGAGCTCTGGTTCCGGTCCTGTTAACTGATGGAACGGCCGGGCAACTATTTCGAGCCCAAGATTGGGCTGAAAAAGAAATATAGGTAACGAAATGTCAAAGAAAGTCCTTGCCATATGTGGAGATCAGTATCATTCTGATGACCATGTTATGGCAGGGCTGAAGGCATCGCTTGACGAGAACTTTGATCTGACTCAAGCACCTGATGGTCAAATCTCAAAGTTTCCTGATTCATATAGCGCGGTAGTTCTTGCAAAGCTGAATGTCTCTTCGCCCACAGACTCAACTCCGTGGACAAGCGAGAGCTCCGGCAACGCCCTTTGCGACTTTGTGAGTAATGGGGGCGGTTTGCTTGTTGTTCATGCAGGAACGGTTGGATACTCTATAGTTCCAGGTATTCACAAGTTAACTGGCGGATCATTCATTCAGCATCCGTCGGCTTGCGATGTCACGATTGAACCTGTCCCAGATCACTATTTAACCAAAGACGCGATTGCTTTTACGGTCCATGATGAGCACTACTTTGTGGAGCATACTGACCAGAGCGAAGACTTCTTGTTAACCCGTTCAGAACATGGTGTTCAACCTGGTGGCTGGACAAGAACTTTCGGCAAAGGGAGAGTTTGCGTTCTCACTCCTGGTCACTTTGAGTCAGTATGGAGACATCCTCAATTTCAATCCATTGTTGGGAACGGGTTAAGGTGGACTACGAATGGATAAAGTAGCCCTAGTGACTGGTGCTGATCGTGGACTTGGATTAGCCATGGTAAAGAACCTGCTCGACCAAGGTTGGATAGTCTTTGCTGGCAAGAATCTTGAATGGCCCGAATTTAAAGAACTTAAGGAAAAGTATCCCTCGAACCTGAATGTGATTCCGCTCGATGTCGGCTCTGACGAATCCGTCATTGAATCTGCCAAGCTAGTTCAATCTTCTGTCTCGCATATCGACCTGCTAATTGCCAATGCAGCAGTCAACCGATCACACCAGATCAGTAGTATTCGACAAAATCCTAGCATGGAACACATGGCAATGGAGTTCAATGTGAACGCCCTTGGCGCACTCAGAGTTGTCAATTCGTTTCTCCCATTACTCGATGCTGGTGAAATGAAACGCCTCTGCTTTGTTTCTTCCGAAGCCGGTAGCATCGGAGCAAGTAAGAGATCCGGATGGTTCGGCTATTGCATGTCGAAAGCGGCTCTCAACATGGCAGTCAAGAATCTTCATAACGATTTGGCACCGCAAGGATTCATTTTCCGACTTTATCATCCTGGTTGGCTAAAGACATACATGTCTGGAACAAAAAACGAACAAGCCTCAATGGAACCTGAACAAGGCGCGGAAATAGCCATCGAATACTTCCTTAGTGACTCAGACGAGGTCGAGTTATGCCTTCACGACTGGGAAGGGAACGATATGCCTTGGTAGTAACCAGTAATTTGAAGTTTTTTTTAAAATTATCTCAATATAGGAAACAAACTCAGAAGTGACTTCGTAAAGTATGAGGACAGCTCCGAAGGGGAGTAGCAGCTGCGAAAGCAGAGTTAGATTCGTCAGTACGCTCGAAAGAGCCGGATCTAACAGAAAATGCAAGACCTTCATCGCATCAGCGATGAAGGTCTTTTTTGTACCTTCAGTAATCGCTAATGCGAGTTGTGTTGAAGGAACAAAGATTATGAAATGCCCTAAATGTGAGATCATCGACCTTGCCATGACCGACCGCTCTGGTGTCGAAATTGACTACTGTACAATTTGTCGTGGAGTTTGGCTCGATAGAGGCGAACTTGACAAGATCATCGAACGGTCTGGCGTAATGACTCCAGTTCAAGAGCGACCGATTCCCCAGGACCGACAGGCTTACCAAGAACGACCAGCAAATACCTCACCCACCTATCGGAAAGATCGATATGACGATGACGATGATGACGACGATCGATACAAAAGACGGAAGAAAGGTTTCCTCGGCGATCTGTTTGACTTTTAAGGAGAATCAGATTGGAATTAGCTGGGATACCAATTTGGATCTGGGGATCATTCCTCGGATTTGTCGCTATCGTCATGGCTCTCGACTTGGGAGTCTTTCACAAATCTGCGCATGAAGTAAAAACTAAGGAGGCCCTCAAGTGGTCGGCAGTATGGATGGCGTTAGCCGTCGCGTTTAGTGTGATTATTTTCACTCAATGGGATACCATCAATCCCAGCAGTAAGTACTCAAGCACTGATGCCGGAATTGCCTTCGTTTCTGGATATCTGGTTGAATGGGCGCTAAGCGTAGATAACCTATTCGTCTTCTTGTTAGTTTTCGGCTACTTCCAAGTTCCCGCGAAGTATCAGCACCGTGTCCTGTTTTGGGGCATTCTCGGTGCTCTGATCTTCCGAGCCCTATTTATTGCAACCGGCTCAGTGTTGTTGGATAAGTTCCATTGGACAATGATCTTGTTTGGTGCCTTCCTCGTGTTTACCGGAATAAAGATGCTGACCAGCCATGGCAAGCAGATGGATCCGAGCAAGAACCCGCTGGTGGGCATCGTACGCAAGTTCGTTCCGATCACCAAAGAGTTTCACGGACAAAAGTTCTTCACCCGAATTGATAAGAAACTTTGGGCTACTCCGCTGTTCCTTGCGCTGATCATGATCGAGTTCACCGACATCATCTTTGCGATTGACTCAGTGCCAGCTATCTTTGCGATTACTCGTGAGCCGTTCATTGTCTTTACTTCGAACGTCTTTGCGATTCTTGGATTAAGGTCCCTGTATTTTGCCCTGGCTGGACTTATGCAGATGTTCACTTATCTGCACTATGGACTATCCGCAATCCTGATGTTTGTTGGCTCGAAGATGCTGTACGGCTTCTTTGAAAAGGATGTATGGCCGAGCCTGCCTTCAATTCCGGTTTGGCTCTCTTTGCCGGTAATCATAGGAACCCTTGGGATTTCGATCATCGCTTCGCTGAAGCTGAACAGGGAATCCAAAGGAGCAAGCACATTGGTCGAAGAACCAGTTCCCGATGCTCCTGCGTTGTAGGGACTCAATCACGACCAGTTAAACCATCGAGTGAGGTATCAACCTCACTCGATCCAAACTACAAAACAATATTTTTATACATGAACACTCAACTTCCGCTCCTCGTCAAAAACAACGTTTCGGCACTCTACTCGCTTTGTGACTTTATGAATTCGCGAGGGTGCTGGACGGCAGAACGTGATATCCGGCAAGACTTATCCAAGTCAATCTATGAACTCTTCCAACTGTTTGCTTGGTCGGATGGAGCTCTCCATAAGAATGAATACGGACTTCTTGATGCGGCCCTAGAAGTCGATGCGCTTTATGATTCTCACTTAAAGCAACTTGTAGAAGCAGGCCCTTTGGAGGAAGTCACTAATCCAAGGGTTCCGGGATGTCTTGTTTCGGCGGCCCTACACGACTCGGTCCATGAGACAATGTTCGTCCACATCATCATCAACCACTTGGAGAACCTCGCTCTCATCATTATCATGTCTGACTCAAAACTTGAGGCTGCCGAACATGATGCATTCAGAAACTATTTTGCCGAGTTGAGGATGTCATACTATTCAAGTCCATCTCCAACCGTCTAAATGACATCTGTAGAACTGCTAACCGCAAATCTTCTCTCGCCAATGGTCTTGGCGTTCGTCCTCGGATTCGTTGCAGTTCTGATCAAGAGTGATCTCAAACTACCAGAAGGGCTTTACTCTTCACTTTCAATCTATTTGCTGTTCGCAATTGGATTGAAGGGAGGAGTTGCCCTTTCCAAGTCCCATGTTTCTGAACTCTGGGCTCCTATCCTCGCTACTCTGGCAATCTCCTTAATTACTCCGCTTTTGGCATACTGGGTTTGTCGTCAACTCGGCAAGTTAGATAGAACCGACTCGGCGGCTATGGCTGCCCACTACGGCTCAGTGAGTGCTGTAACCTTCATCGCCGCGACGACATTTGCCCAAATGCAAGGCTTGTCTCCGGAAGGGTTTATGCCGGCTCTCGTAGCGGTTCTCGAAGTCCCAGCGATCTTGATCGCTTTGTGGATGGTTTTAAGAAAGCAACAGTCTAAATCATTGGGGCCCCTAATTCACGAACTTTTGACGGGTCGAGCAATCGTACTTTTGGTTGGCGGCCTATTAATAGGTCTAGTGGCAACCCCGTCTGGTATGCAGCAGGTTCAGCCACTCTTTGGGGATTTGTTTAAGGGTGCGTTAACAATCTTCCTTCTAGAAATGGGATTGGTTGCCGGTTCCAAGGCACCAGAATTGAAAGAACATGCTAAGTTCTTGATCGCATTTGGTACGGTGATCCCACTGATCAATGGTTGCATTGGAGTCTTCGGTGGAACACTCGCTGGACTTTCACCAGGAGGAGCCGGCGTACTTGGCGCCATGGCTGCTAGTGCATCCTATATTGCCGCCCCGGCCGCGGTAAGGATCATGCTTCCAGAAGCAAAGCCGAGCCTCTATTTGACTGGCGCGATAGTCGTCACATTTCCATTCAATCTAGTGATCGGCATTCCGCTGTTTATGGAAATGGCGAAAAAACTAAGCGGGCACCCATAACCAAAGAGAGCTTCCTCAACACTTCAGTTTCCTGCTAGAAATTCGAATTTGGATTCACGGATCAGTGGGCCAAAGCTTAACTGCCGACTTTCGAGCATTATTTCGTCAGGGTGATACCAAGCTCTAACGCCGTTTTGAATATATAAAACGGGACAACTGGCTATAACCAGATTCAACCTTTACAAACCTAAACGTCTCTGAACAAACAACCAACACCTTGTCCAGAGACCTTATATTGGCAGTCCTACTTCGAAGAGCTTGTTCGCTTTCTCGCTCGAATAAGGAAGACAAGTCCGGCACCAATCGCCATGAACGTGCCAGGTTCTGGCACGACATCAGTGTGATAGAAGTCACAGTTGCCGTCTCGACGGGAGATTCGGATGATGGACGGCTCGGCATTAGTGACTCCGTTGTCCCAGTGCGTACCCACCCCTGGCGTCGAGCCATGAAAACCTCCATTCTCAAACTGAGTCACATAGAAGGCACAATCTGGTCCAACCTCGGCTAAGTCTCCGTATGCTCCGCTGCCCGAAGCTATGTCGAATGCAACCGGAGTACCCGTGTAGCCAGCCCCATAGGTGAGTCGAGTAATCGTGCCGTCATTGTTGTTTGAAAAAATGGAGTTAGCACTCACTCCGTCTCCAAAGGCTAGACCGTCAGGGAAATGGGCCATAACAAAATTGTTAAGCACTGTACCGGTATTCGAAATAACAATCATGTTCTGAGCCGATTGCCCCGCAAGGGCAATGTTCCCAGCCGAATCAACGGCTATGTCGTCAATAAGTCCACTGTTGGTATAGATCAAAGTATTGGTTGCTGCGCCTGGATCATAAATATAGACTTCGTTAGTTCCTCCTCCAGCAACATAAGCGATTCTTCCGTCTGCCATGGCATGAATGCCGTATCCAGAACCGCCAACGGTTCCGCCTAGGTTTTGCGCTGGAGACGCCCAGCTATTTGGATTGAAACGCTGCAGCCCCGTACTCGTAGTTGTATAGATAAAGCCATCCAGTGCGTTCGTCATACCGTATCCGGAAGTATTGAGGCCAGAAATAGCGTGAGTGGTGAAACCATGAACGTTCGTGCCCTGATGAACCGCGTTCTGAGTCAAGCTGTATTCGTAGATGTTCGATCCATCACGAGTGAGCATTGCTCCGGCATTCGTCCATGCCATTCCAGGTCCACCAACCAACGGACCGGTGTAGATTTCTTGAACGTAAGCAGCGTCAAGGAAAGGGAACTGAACTGCTAAAGCAGATCCAGAAAGTGAAACAGTTGCAAAGCAAGCCGTCAACAGTACTGAGTTTTTCTTCATGAGTCTCCAAGTCACTCGGGATATGTCTCCATAAACTCGTCAAGACATCAAAGTCCGCGTGTATACCATCTTAACACGAACTGGGATAACTCACAACCAAGTAATTTCACCAAATAGATACCGATCTGGTTCGATAAGATTAAAGCTAAAGTTAAGAGCCAGATTCAGCTACTGTTTCAGTTAGTCACTTTGAAATCCTAAGAATCGTCTCTAATTCTTTTACAGCGAGTGACCGATCCGCGGAACTTGGTCCAACGAGCCGTAAGAACAGATTTCGGTACTGGTCATCGTAAAGTGAATCTAAGACGCCACCAATGCAACACAATGCCGACGCGCAATGGTAGGCAACCCCACTTTTTGGATCTCTTACCTTTGACCAAAGCATAGACACCACTTGGGGACTGGGATGTTCAATGGCACAATTGAGGGCCACAATTAATCCTGAGATGATCTCTGCCGTCGCCAAGGAATTCATGATCGCTCGCTCCCACTCCGGTTCTGTTGGTTCCGGACCGTATTGGTGAGCAGTCAACTGGATTTGAACATCTCCAGCCTGCCGAACGCGGAAAATAGCCTGAATGGCAGCGGGCGTTCCAAGTCTATCAAGAGCCTCAAGATCTCGCCAGTCATTCCCAGCTCGCGGAATCAGGAGCCCTTCAACCACCTTCTTCTCGCTATCCGTTAACCGATCAATCGCATCAAGGTCATATCCTATTCCGTCGTGCCACTGTTCGTAGCCGATATCCATGCTCTTTTCAAACTGTCGAAGTGCTTTCGAAAACATCTCACCACACTTTACATCTACCGAAGCTTTTCAAAATAGATAGTCGCATGCTGTGCCGAGACGGAGATTCCAACAACCCTCCGCTTCTTGTCTCGGACAACCACAACTTTTCTAAAAAATCCCTCACTGCCAAGTAAAACATCTGGTTGAAAATTTGCCAAGTTGATGTCGTAGGAATTTCGATGAGTGGCTATCAACTGCTTATTTTGAATCGTCAATTCATATGTATCTTTCAGTTCGGGACTATAGTAGCGACCAACCAGCTCTTCCAAGTGAACTCTCTTCGAGTTAAATGGTTTGATATCAATTCGCTTTCCGGGATAGGAAAAGTCCGACATGTGCCAATCAAACGTACTGACTTTCGAGCCCTTCGATCCGTCGAATACCAATTTACTATGTTCGATAGGAGGAAAAATAAACTCAAAGTCCCCAGTCTGCGGCAGTTCAAGTTTGTCCGTATCGCCCAAGAATTGCATGAACATCTTGTTATTCTTGCTCGACAAAGTAAAAATCAGCCCCGGAAACACTTCGTAGTTTCCAACGATTTTGGAATGTAAAGACGCATCAAACTTTATTGGCAGAACATCAACTTCGTTAGCGAAAAGGTAGGCATCTAAGGCGCGATAAGCAAGATTCAACGGATTGAACTTCGTGAAGTTACCCATGACGATCACTGAGAATTTCTTACTCGGAACTCTCATCAAATAAGCGCGGTATCCAGCATCTCCTCCACCATGAAAGATGACGTCTAGACCTCGATACTTCTTTTGCTCTTGACCAAGCGAATAGGGAAGAACTACTCCATTTTTCAGGACACCAAATTCCATCATTCGTTTGAACATAGCCTGGTCTCCAATCTTCGGACTCTCGAAATTTCTTGCCCAAAGTGCCAGATCCTCCGCAGTTGTATTAAGACCAGTTGATCCTACAAACGACCAATTGAACGAACTTTTGGCAACCAATTCGCCATTGAGGTTATAAGAATCCGCCCGATTTGGTATGACAACCTCTGGGTCGTCACGGACACTCGAGTTCTTCATCCCGAGTGGTTGAAAAACTCTATCGTTCAAGTATTTCGAAAATGGCACTTTCGATACCCGAGCCACGACTTCGGCAAGCAAGATGTATTCAGAATTCCCATATTCATATCTGGTTCCTGGCTGATAGTTCAAATGCCGTTGTTGGAAGAGCAGTTGAACAGCCTGATCGTTGCTAAAGAACTCGTTGTCCCGCACCCCACACATATTGGTCAGGTCAGAAATTTCCCGCAAACCACTGGTATGGTTCGCAAGATTTCGAAGCGTAATTTTGGTACCGTAGAACGGCAACTCGGGCAAATATTTTCGAACGTCATCGTCAATATTGAGTTTTCCTTCTCGCTCTAACAACATCAGGGCAAATGTTGCAAACTGCTTGGAAACGGAACCCACGTGGAAGACAGTTGAAGGAGTAATCTTTGCCCGGTGTTCGATGTTCGCCAATCCAGCGGCTCGCTTGTATACGATTTCACCATCCTTAACCACAAGAACAACAACCCCTGGCTTTGTATCCGAGTCATACTGGGAAACCATCGAATCGAGCTTTTGAGAAGCGGATTGGTGATCAGATCCACCAGCAAAAGCATGAGAAGCAACGAGACATGCGAAAACAATAGCGGAGATTCGCGCCGAACGGTTGGTGATGGTAGCCATGTTGGTAATGAGTGAGAAGGTACCTCTCTGGCGATGGGCTCAACCAAAAATTTCCCGACGATACGCAAAATTGTTAGGTGCAGAACAATGGGTAGCATCTTGGAACTAGCAAAGCTTAAAGTCATGAAACCACTGGAAGAAAATCGAGCGTTCCGAGCGATCAGTGAAACCATCGCCACCGCAGGGCAACCAAATGAGGATCAATTTGAATCGATCCGCAAGGCTGGATTTGAGGCAATCATCAATCTCGCGCTCCCGACTTCAGACAATGCCATTTCTAACGAAGGAAGCATCGTAACCAGTCTCGGAATGGCTTACTTTCACATACCCGTGGATTTTCAAGCTCCCCAAGCCCAAGATTTTAATACGTTCTGCCAACTCATGCAATCCTATGCAAATAGGAAGATCTTCGTTCATTGCGCTGCCAACATGCGTGTGTCGGCATTCATTCTTCTTTACCGGGTTAACTTTCTTGGGGTCGCTCTAAGTGAAGCGCAAATTGACTTGCATGCAATTTGGCAACCTAATGAAGTGTGGAGCCAGTTTATTTCCGACAACATTCGTTAACTCACTCGATTTTACTAGGCTGCAAATCCGTGTTGGATTGCCGATTGAAGAACTTCTAGGTTGATGTCCTTATTCGACTTGAACCGAATGCAAGATCCTGTCACGCTTGCCTTGCCGATCAATTCTCCAAACGTCCTGGCCAAGTAGGTCTTGTCTTCCAATCCAAGGATATAGACCGAGATTCCGGTCTTATTGGCACTCAATCCGATCCGGAAAAACTCCTTGGTCGTCCCGTCTGCGTACTTAATCGTGTAAGCACCGTATCCGATGTTCGGGTTCGCAACAACCTTGCCTTCCTCATTCTTGCCATCGGTGAACCATAACTTGCATCCCGGAGATGCATCAAGGATGAGCTGCTGTAAAGCCTCCATGTCGATTCGCTTTGGTTCTGGTTGGCTCGCGACATATTGGTTGATTAGGTCCATGGTGTCCATGTCTGATTCCAATTTTACGCTGTGAAAACATTGGCCGTGCAATGCAAAAATCATTTCGGCCCCCAACGAACCTAATCTCACTCGTCAACCCACTAAAAATTGCAATATGAAACCTTCTGAACTTCTGCATTTCCGTCCAAGAAGCATAAACTAACATAGATCGTTGTAATATGGTGATAGTGGCAGGAGGTTCTAGAATGTCCCCAGACTCCAAATTTAGAAAATCTTGGCTTTTTAGGAATAAGCTCTATTTCATCATTGGATTCCCGCTTCTTTCATGCGGATTATCGCCATTTCCATTTGGTTGCGGATTGATCTATTCTATTGGGGATAATTTGCGAGGTCACCCCCAGGGACCCCATGGCACACAACCCATAAGCTTTGTTGGATTGTGGATTCGCGATGAATCAGTCCCCTACGATTTCGTGGGGCAATCGTTCTTCCTATTGTCCGATGGACAATTTGCCGGGGCACCTGGGATGACACGCAGGCGCTGGCATTTCGATAACAACAGTTTGTTCCTCGACTCCGTTTCTCTTTGCGGCAATTGCTATCAAGGAAACGTAACAACCGAATACACCACAAAGTTTGTTGGAACTGACCAGTTGCTGATCACCAACCAAAACAAAAGTGCAAAAAAGGGAATCGCGGGGCACTATCGACGATTCAAAATTGGGGCAGCTTTAAAATTAGATATGAACCGACTCAAAGAGTCGCCAAATGAAGACAAGAGTTTCAAAGCACGATCGGTGCTCAATGCGATTGAAGGTTTTGAGAATCTGTCGATTCAGAAGTCGTGAACTTCAATTGCAGTTTTGCCGCCCGTGAAGGAAATTCGAACGGAATTTGAATCCACGATCTTCGCCGTGCCAAGAGATGGAACTGTACGATGTCGCCCGAAACGGCCCTTGCCCTTGCCCTGAACAGTTGGATCTCCGAACGGGATACCGCAAAGCGGCGTACCCTCGCGCGGAGATGCCTTTTTGGCATCTCCTTCGCAGGGGACCTTGCTAACGAACCTGCGATCTTCGCCGTGCCAAGAGATGGAACTGTGCGATGTCGCCCGAAACGGCGCTCTTTCTGAAGGTTGAAAGCTGAAAGCCAAAAGTTGGTACTCCGAACGGGATTCGAACCCGCGATCTTCGCCGTGAGAGGGCGATGTCCTGAACCGCTAGACGACCGGAGCACGCGAGATAATAAGATACCATATTGAGCCAAGAAGCCAAGAAGCTGTCAGCCCAAATGGATACCTTCGAACAGCATCGTCCGGTACGTCACCGAAACCCTCCTCCCCCGAATCCGGCGACCTCCCCCTTGTACAATATCCGCCCGTCTCTTCACAATCTCGTGAGTCCACTCGGTGCGACTCGCGCCATTCATCACCGCCACACTCCGACGAGCGAGCCACTGCTCAAATTTCTCCTCCGTCCCCATCCGAGCGAACTCCATCGGATAAGAATCAAGCAGGGAAATAGTCACCACTTGACTGTCAGGATGCGGCATCTCGTCGAGGTGCGCGGCAATACCTTGACCAGCCTGATAGTCGTTGATCAAAACGTGATCAGGTAGGGAAGTTACAAGTCCTTCGTCAAACAATCGTTTAGCAATGATCTGAAACAAAGAAGGAATGGCGGTCTCCACCGAGGGATCTTTGTACGATCGACCATAGAATTGCCGACGCCGAGAATATTCTGTATTCCAAGGGTGAGCGTCAATCCAATGGATCAATTCCTGCTCTTCAAAGCCCGACAAGAAATCGTCCCGATACACCAGACCCTCCGGAGCAACAACTGGGTCTTCATCAAAAAGAGAGAATAGAGTCATAGTGTAGACATTAGTCTACACTATGTAGCTGAAGCCTACAAGGTTGGTGCGTGAGTAATGACGCCGTTGAGTATTCCAAGGCTGTCCTGAACTTGCAATGGACCATTGGCAACGCCAATTTTTGGAACTGATCCAGAAATTGAAACTGGGCCGCTACCACTTCCATCCGGAGGAGGAGGAATAAAGCACTGAAACATACCGGCACCTGAAAATTCACCGGTGGTCTTGTTTACCGTTCCAGTCAACGTTGCTCGCGCTGAAATCGCTCCAGTCGAAAGGCTGATAAGTGAACAACGTCCTGTTAGGTTTCCGTTGCCATCTACCGAAATTTCAACGATCTCGCTTGATTTCCCAGGATTAATAACCGTCCCTTCGTAACGTGACTCAGTGAACGATTGGGACGCACCGCCACCACCGCAGCCAGCAATACTGAGGATCGATACCGTTGCAACGATTGCACTAAAATGTTTCAACGTCAATTTCATGTTAGTTCTATTGTCCAATAATTTTGCCAGGAAAATGCCATAGATTTTCCACTGGCCCTGCTCGATTCTGAATAACTCACCTTGGTACGAAACTCCTCGGTCATTAGCAAGCAACTGATCTGATGCGACACTACCGAAGGGAATCTTTCCACTCACATGCACAAGTTCTTTGCCTCCGCCTGGAGGTATTGGAAGTCTGGGACAGGTACTTACCTGCGATTTCAAAGAATCCTGGTTCGAACCGACACGTCAAGCGGAAAGGCCTGGGCAGCAGTACAAACCAGCATTCTCAACTGGCAAGAAGTCACGCCCAAATAGCTAAGGCACAATATTCATCTTTTTGAATTTGAACTCTCGGGCAAGATCAGCTTGATCGTAAGAATGAGCTCCACTGGTAGCCACCCCCGGCGTAACCACATTTCTGCCATTCGGCACCTGTCCAAGTTCAATAACCTGAATGTATGTTCCCCTACTTCGGTAAGGAATTGGCTCCAAGCCACTACCGCCCGGGACAGGAATCATCGAAGCTTCAAATAGCTTAGTTCCGACCGCTTTCTGAGCTTTTGCGTAAGCTTCTTGAATAACCTCGGCGGGAGTCCGCTTGCCTAAGTAATCAAACTTCGTCTCTTTTCGCAGAGCCTTCGCCATCACGTCGGGCTGAGCAACCAGCGCAAAATTATCCGCCCCTGTGAAGTTGCTCGTAGTCGGCAGAAAGAGAACATTGCGAAGTTCGACAATAAACCGCTGGTACAAAGCAGCGTCATTAGATCCAGCTAGCATCGCCCCGTGAAAAGCCTCAAATGCACCGCTGGTGCCTCTTGTCTCCGGAGTGAGGAAAGCAGACAAGGTATTCCAAGACTCGTGATTGGTTGCAAGCACCGGTACAACTTGTTCAAGATCGCCAAGGCTCTTCTTTCCTGCTGGCAACATGTGAGTCACCAAGACATTGTTTCGGAATGATTCGCCCCAAGCCGGCGTGTCCAAATTGGCCCACCACGAAACCGGCTTATTGTTCCAATTAGCCACCCATCCGCGCTTAGGGTTCCAAACATTAGGCATCT
>JANPAV010000225.1:0-2937 GCA_031430115.1 Armatimonadota bacterium
GGATAGTTTCCAAAAACACATGCCAAAAGAAAGGGAGTTACCTTGGTCTTTTTGTCCATTTGCTCAATGGAAACTTTGTACTTAAGCACCACGGGCAGCATGTTATAGTTGTACACGGCCATATGAAACCAACCGTACCCATTGCGATTCAAATAGTGAGGGTTGGCTCCCGCTTTGACAAACAAATCGAGAAAATCGGTTAGCCCCGTTTCGATTGCCACCATCGCTGGCGTTGTCCCATTCTTATCTTCGATTTCGGTCTTCGCTCCGTGCGCTAGTAGCCATTTGACGGCCGCAGAATTGTTGGCAAACAGTGCCTTGGTCAACGGAACCTGACCGAAGGGGTTAACATAATTCACGCCATACATTTTCACTGCCATCTCCAATGAACGGACGTCGGCATTCATCGGCGCATAGTCAATTACCTTGCCGCCACGGACAGTGGTGTCCTTCATTGATCCCCCATTTTTAAGGACAAAATTGATAACTTCTGGCGTTGAGATCGCAAAGGCGATGTGGGTTGTCGTTAAGCGGAGCGGACTCGAAACTTTGCACAGTGATGGGTCTTTCTTGAGGACGGCGAGGATTTGAGCGGGAGTCGAGTTGTGAAAGAGGGTGTAGAGGTGACCGACCTCATGAAGGTTCTTAGGATTCTTGATGGCTCGAGCTTCGGTGATTTCAAATGACTCGTAGGTGTCCAAACGCCATGCGTTGTTTGGCATTTCGAAAGTTAGCGGTTGTTTGAGGACGGTTCTTGAGTGCGGCACCAGAAATCCTTCATAAGGCATGAGCCAATTTGAAAACGAACTGATCGTCTGAGTTCCGCAATCATAGACTAACTTCTTTGTTTGCTTTTCCCTCATGACCAAACGAACGTCAACCGCAGAGACTTCCTTCATCGACAAATTTTGAAAAACGAAACTAAATGTGCGAGTGATATTCCCTGGGTTCTTGGATTCTTTGTAGTTCGCGGGAGCGAATTGGTTTATTTGAACCAAAGTCTGAGCCTTACCTGTAAAGCGCTCCGTCTCCTCGGCGGAGGCGACCACAGAGCCCAGAATCGTAAATACTGCCAAAACCATTTTGAGAATCTTCTTCATGCTTATAACTTTGTTCTTGTGGTCGATCTGCCCCTTGGGAAAATAGCCACGAATACGGCATTATATGCCGTTTAACATTCTTGAGTGCAATTTGAGACCTGGAAGCCATCATCAAATCTTTTGATAGGTGAAACAAATATGCATTCCAAAACCATCCACTCATATCTCCGCTACTATCGGTTCGGTAGCGCCCCGGGGGATCTTCCCCGAATCGAGACTCTGCCTAAATACTCGTAGGACTTATGACGCAAGATGGAACCGTTCGCAATGCGAGACCGTTCCTGAGTAAGATGGTTTCGACTGTGCCACTTGTATCTATAAAAAATTTAACCGTCCGATACGGGTCGTTTGTCGCCTTAAATAACTTTTCGTGTGACATCGAGCCGGGCTGTACCGGACTTCTCGGACCAAACGGTGCGGGAAAGACAACTCTTCTGAAGACCATCCTTGGATTTATCAAGCCAACCGAGGGCGGCGGAGACATCCTAGGATTGGACCTCCACACGGGTGGAAAAGCGATTCGACAACGAGTCGGACTGATGCCCGAGCAGGATTGCCACATTCCTGGTCTCTCTGCAGTTGGCTTTGTTGCTTACGCGGGTGAGCTTGCGGGAATGCCCGCCGACCAAGCCATCCGACGAGCCCACGAGGTCCTCGAATATTCTGGGTTGGGCGAGGCTCGCTACCGAAATGTCGAAACATTCTCGACCGGAATGAAGCAACGAATCAAGCTGGCACAAGCGATGATCCACGGTCCGAAGCTCCTCCTTTTAGATGAGCCAACCAACGGACTGGATCCAAACGGCAGAGAGGAAATGCTTGATCTCATCAAAGATATTTCCCACGGCAAGGGCGTCAACGTTTTGATTAGTTCTCACCTGTTGCCCGACATTGAAAGAGTTTGCGACCGAGTGGTGGTCGTTCTCAAAGGGCAACTGGTTTCCCAAGGAAAAATTAAGGACTTGAAGGCTATCGAAGGGCAACCCCTTGATGTTGACCTAAGAGAAAGCAGCGAGGCCTTTCTCGCCAAAATGCGCGAAAAGGGTGCTTACGCAGCGGCCCTGACCCGGGCTACCTACCGAGTTCAGGTTGCCGGTACACGAGAGCACGCAATTGCAACCGTGCTCCAAGCCGCAACCGAAACGAATGCCCAAGTTCGAGGCGTTCGCCTTGCCGAACGCAGCCTTGAAGACGCATTCTTGGAGGCAATCCAACAATGAGCTCACCCGAAACAACTCGGAACACATCGCCGATTGCTGACCTCAGCTATCGCCATTACGACGGTCCGTTAGATGCCGTTGATCATCGTTGGTGGTGCATCGCAAAAATGACCATGTCGATGGCAACCAAACGCCGAGGTTTCTGGGGATGGTCAATTTTTAGCGCATGGTGGTACATCATTCTGCTGGCGATCTTTTGGTTTCTAGATAACCTTTCTGGAGGTCTTGGTGCTGGCGGAACCGGATCCAATCCTTTCCTAAAGCAGATCATTTGGAAGGACCAATTCCTTCACGCGTTTTCATATTCGCAGCTGATTTTGATGGTGGTGGCGCTCCTCGTTGGCGTCGGAACTATCGCCAACGATAACCGCTCAAATGCCTTGCTGGTCTACCTCAGCAAGCCATGTTCACGTTTCGATTATGTGTTTGGAAAGTGGCTAGGGATCTTCCTGCTCATCACCGGCGTCTCGCTGGTACCGATGATGATTTTCTACTTATATGGCTTCATGAGCTTCCAAGACTATGGGTTCTGGACTCAATCGCCTTGGCTGTTCTTGAAACTCATCTTTGTGTCGGTGGCAAGCGGAGCAATTCATGCTTCCCTTTCTATCGGGGTT
>JANPAV010000226.1:0-1902 GCA_031430115.1 Armatimonadota bacterium
ACAACCGCGCAATCCTGTCTCCACGCAAAGCCCAATTTAGGAAGGTTTTTGAAATTCGCCGCTTATAGTTCGCCTCCCGAACCAATGTAATGCAATGCTCCCAATCCCCTCCAAACTTCTTCTCTAGAAGCTTAAGGCCGCCCTTGCCCGACGCCCATCGCCCATCGCCCTGAGCGAAGCGATGCCCTTTTGCCCTTCTTCTTTCATGGAGCTACATTTTTTTAACCATTCCAGAATTTAGATTCAATTCTTTACACTTGTTGCTAAATTTCCACCCCAATCGAACTCCTGTATCCTCCATGCTTTCATTGCAAACTTCCGACCGTCAAAGATTCTCACGTGCAGCCAGTACCTGCATCCTTCGATTCTTTCGCTTCCCTCGCTCATAATAAAGATATGCCTTTTGAATTCGAGCCGACGTTGCAACTGGGACCAGATACTACCGAGTATCGGAGTTTGGGGACGGACGGCGTATCGACCGTAACCGTTGACGGCAAGGAATACCTGAAGGTTGATCGAAGCGTCTTGAAGAAGGTTGCCAAGGAAGCACTTTTCGAAATCAATTACTTCTTCCGCAATGCTCACCTTAAACAATTGGCCAACGAGTTGAACGACCCCGAAGCAAGTGACAACGACAAGTTCGTTATCTATACACATTTGCAGAACGCAGTAGTAGCGGCGCACGGTTTGCTACCAACTTGCCAGGACACTGGAACCGCCATTTCGTTTGGCAAAAAGGGTCAGTACGTCCTAACCGATTTTGACGAGGAAGAGGCGTTGGCAGAAGGCATTTATGAGACGTACCAAGAGAAATATCTGCGGTATTCGATGCTTGCTCCGCTTGAGATGTTTAGCGAGACCAACACCAAGAATAACCTCCCCGCTCAATGCGACATCATGGCAGTCAAAGGCGACGAATACAACCTGCTTTTCGTTGCTAAGGGTGGCGGAAGTGCGAACAAGATGTTCTTTTACCAGGCAACACCTGCTTTGCTGAACGAGAAGGACTTATCTGCGTTTGTTGCTTCAAAACTCAAAGAAATTGGCACCAGCGCTTGCCCACCTTATCACCTCTGTGTGGTACTTGGCGGAACCAGCATCGAGAACACGACTAAGACCCTAAAGTTGTTGACGACTGGTTATTTGGACAAGCTACCAACGACAGGAAGCGCAGGTGGACGAGCGTTTCGGGATACAGAATGGGAAGCAAAGATTCTCAAATTGGCTCAGGATTGCCATATTGGGGCGCAGTTTGGCGGCAAATACTTTGCGCATGACGTCAAAGTGGTTCGACTTCCCCGCCATGCGGCTTCGATGCCGATTGGGATTGGTGTGAGTTGCTCGGCGGATCGACAGATCAAAGCGAAGATCACCAAGGAAGGAGTATTCATTGAGCAGTTGGAACACAATCCTGCGCAGTTCTTGCCGGCCAATCCTCCTGAGATGGCACCAGCTGTTCCGATTGATCTGACGATTGGAATGACTAAGATTCGGGAGCTGCTTTCCAAGTTTCCGGTCAAGACTCGGTTGAGTTTGAGCGGACCGATGATTGTTGCGCGAGACAGCGCCCACGCTCGTATTCGGAAGATGATGGAGGATGGTCAGCCGATTCCGCAGTACTTTAAGGATTATCCGGTTTATTATGCCGGTCCGGCTAAGACACCTGAAGGCATGGCGACTGGCTCGTTCGGACCCACTACTGCTGGTCGAATGGACGCATTTGTCGATCTTTTTCAGCAACATGGTGGCTCGATGGTGATGCTTGCGAAAGGCAATCGGACTCCGGGTGTGACGGCGGCATGTAAGAAGAACGGCGGATTCTATTTAGGTAGTATCGGTGGCCCGGCGGCAATCTTGGCTCAAAACAACATTAAGAGCGTGAAGGTTCTGGACTTTGAGGAC
>JANPAV010000227.1:0-15180 GCA_031430115.1 Armatimonadota bacterium
ACGTCAGGAATCCAATGGATCGCTTCCATAGCTCGAAGGGTTGCGGCAACAAAGAATGCGTGGACCTCGCCACCGGGTTGATACATTGATCCGCTGTCTTTTGCTTCGGTAAACCATTCGTCGGTTTGAATGAAATAGTAAGTCATCCCTTCAAATTCGAACTGGTGGAGGGAAGCTGACTTTGTCCAAACAGGATTCATTTGGACTTCAAATGATTCAACGATTACGTTAGTTTTCCATCTGGGATTGTCGGCAATCATTTGATAATAAGGAAGAATGACCCGGCAATCGTGCCCGAGAGCCGTGATTGCTTTTGGCAACCCAGCAGCAACGTCCGCTAGTCCACCGACCTTTGCAAACGGAGCCACTTCCGCGGAAACGTATAAAACCTTCATATTGCCCAACCAAGACATTGGATAATGTCAATCAATGGGGTGTTCCATCCGAAGTGAAGTTCAAAGCCCAATCGTTTTACCAGATAATCGTCGATAGGGCTTATTACCTTCTCGAAACCAATTGGGAATAATTGTCCGTATCCTCGTCCATGAAACGAATTTTGTACTTTGCTCTTCCAATTGCACTTACCGGTTGCTCCCATATGGACATTGATTTTGGGCATTCATTTGGTGGATCTCAAGGAACAAAAGGAAACGGAAAGCCGCAAGAGATATCGCGACCGGTTAGCGAGTTTGACAAAATTGAAGTTGGTTCAGCATTTCAGGTCGATGCGAAAGAGGGGCCGCTGGGACCGGTTAAGATTAGCGCCGATAGTAATCTTCTTGATCAAATTAAGACCGAAGTCAAGAACCGGACGCTGAAGATTTGGATTCAAGGTTCGATTTCGACTTCATCTCCACAGAGGATCAGTCTTTCAACACCCAAGATAAACTCGCTAGTGGCTTCTGGAGCAACCGAAACGAGCCTAAAACTGGCTAGTGTTCATGCCTTTAACCTGGAAGTTTCAGGAGCATCAAAAGTCATGGTTAAAGGGGCAGTTAATAGTCTTGATTGCGAGTTGTCCGGTTCGAGCCAAGCCACATTCGGTAGTTCCGCAATGTCTCGTCTAGACGTATTGCTGAGTGGCGCATCTCTTCTGAAGATCGAAGGGTCGGTAGACAAAATGAAGGCAGAGCTTTCGGGATCTTCAGTCATCGAAGGTGGAATGACCGGAAAGCAGGCTGACGTAAGCCTTTCTGGCGCATCAAGCGCCAAGTTTGGTTCCTTTGAGAAGGTTGCAAAAGATTTATCGGGTTCCAGTAGCTTGTCCTTTGGGAACTAGTTTTTAAGCAGCTTTCTTTGATGATTGGGCCATTACCCGCATAAATGCGTCCACAACGGTAGGATCAAACTGGGTGCCAGAGTTTTCAAGAATGGATTCTATTGCGCTTTCGACTGACCATGCCTTTTTGTAGCTTCGGTCATGAGTGAGTGCGTCGAATACATCGACAACGGCAACAATACGTCCACACAGCGGGATATCTAAGCCACTGAGTCCACATGGATATCCTCGCCCATCCCATCTTTCGTGGTGAGAGAATGCGATTTGTTCCGCCATCGCCATGATTGCAGAGTTGCTTCCTGACAAAATGGATGCCCCTATTTCAGTATGCCGCTTCACCGCTTCGAATTCTTCCTTTGTCAGCTTTCCGGGCTTGAGCAGGATTTCGTCAGAAATGCCGACTTTTCCAACGTCGTAGAGTTGGGCAGCGTACTGGATATCGTGAATGAACTCGGAAGTGAGTCCTAATTCTGCGGCAATTTTTGAGGAATACTCACCGACTCTGTCTCGGTGGGTCTTTGAATCTTCTAATGGACATTCAGCCGGACCACCTAATTTCTCAATAATCTCTAACTCTTCTTTCTCGTGGAGTCTCAGCCGGTAGTGAGCCTCATTTTCGGGAAGACTCTCAGTAAGCGAGAGCTTTTTGAGGGCAAGCCGAGTTCGGACCAGATTTTTAACTTTGAGAGTCATTTCGAATGCATCAAAAGGTTTGGTGAGAAATTCATGAGCTCCGAGTGAAATTGACCGCCGCTTTGTTGCCGATGTCGCGTCCGCGGTTAATACCATGATTGGAGTAAACACCGACTCCTCGCTTTGTGGCTTAAGTTTTTCAAGGATTTCAAACCCCGACATTTTGGGCATTTGTAGGTCAAGCAATAGGAGGTCTATTTCGTTTGAAGTGAGGAATTTATAACCCGATTTTGCGTCAGTAAATGTGACAATGTTCTTATAGCCGACTTGTTCAAGAAGTCTTTGAAGCAAAAGGACATTGGCTGGTTCGTCATCAATGGCACAGATTGTTGCGCTAAAGATGTCCGAATCTCGGAGGGTCATGCTGCATTCTTTTCCTCATTAAAGAGGACAAACAAACTGCCAATATCTACAGGCTTCGTTACATATTGTTTTGCTCCCATTGAGATTGCCTTTTCAACAATATGCGGATTTGTCTCCGCGCTCATCACGATTACATGAGTCTCCGAAGTACTTGGATCTTCGAGAATTGATTCGAGGACGTCTAGTCCATTAATGTCGGGTAAATCCAGATCTAAGAGGATCAGATCGGGTTTGTGAAGCTGAGCGAGTTCGATCCCAATTCCTCCTTCCTTCGCACTCATCAATTCGACATCATTCAACTTCTCAACTACCTTTGAGATGTATCGTAGATTGACGATGTTGTCTTCAATGATTAATACCTTGAGACTCTCAGAACTTGCGAATCCTAGAATATTTGCTTGTCCTCCGGTCTTCAAATCGAGATCAATCTTTGGTCGGATAATTGCTGTTTCAGGGAAGCTTAGAGTGAAAATGGTGCCACTTCCGAAGTCCGACTCGACCTTTAGGCTTGCCCCCATGGCATCAACAAGTGTCTTTGATAGGGCCAATCCGAGGCCCGTACCCTCAACCTGAGAGTTTTCTGAACCAAGTCGATCAAATGGCGTGAAAACTCGATCGAGAAATCGTGGTTCTATGCCAACGCCAGTATCGGCAAAGTCAATCCTTACTCCATCGCTCTGCTGAGTAATGGTGATTCTGACTTCGCCTTCGGGCTGGTTGTATTTGATACCGTTGGACAACAAATTGAGGATAATTTGTTTGAGCCGTTGACGGTCGGACATGATATCTGGAACATTCGATTCCTCGACAATTAGCTTCACCTGGGACTTAGATGCTAACGGGGCAAGAAGGCTACAAGATTCATCAATAACTTCTCGAAGATTGACTTGCTCGAATGACAAATTGACTTTTCTAGTTTCAATACTTGCAATGTCAAGGATATCGTTCACGAGCCCAAGTAAGTGCCGTCCGGCAATGAGGATTTGGTCGACGTTTTCGGCTTGTCGATCCGAGATTGCCTCCATTTCGAGAAGCTGACCAAATCCGAGAATTGCATTGAGAGGAGTTCTTAATTCGTGGCTCATTCTCGATAGGAACTCGCTCTTGGCTTCATTTGCCTTTTCTGCTGCTCGCTTTGAAGCAAGAATATGAGCGGTGGACCGCATTCGGTCCTCAATATCGTGAGCTCTGACCACAATTCCATTGATTTCAGGAATATTGATCATGTTCGTGATCGTAACTTCGTACCACCGATATTCTCGATCTTTGTTTTCAAATCGAACTTCTAATAACTCATCGGTTTTGTTCAAGCTCTGTGCATTTGCCAAAGCTTGGGCGATTAACTGCCGATCATCAACGTGAACAAATAAGCCAATCTCCACCTCATGAAAGTCTTCTTCCAACCAGCCGAGGTGATTTTTTACTTTGCCAAGTACGTTGTGCACTTCTCCTACTTCGTTTGTGATCCAGATAACTTTTTGCGCCAAGCTCCCGATTAACATTCGTTGTCGACTTCTCGCTTTGATGCCTGAATGAACCAAAATGTAAATTGCGACCCAGCAAACCACAATTAGGGAAAGGTGAAAATTCAAGGCTTCTTTGATTTCTGGCTTTGACCACAATTCATCTGGTGAATGGTATGCCCGAATTCGCCAGGGAAGCACTGACTTAGAAATATACACGCCGGCCGCCAATGTACCTGACCCGTTAGAGGTCGCCTGAAGGTCGAGGTTTTCATTTGGAAAACCCTCTCGACGAACAATCGTTGTAGCATCCGGATTGATGAAGCAAGTTCCTTCAGTCAGATATTGCTGCACACTTGAAGTAGGTTCTTTTGTCGTCACTGCGCCAATTAACTGTCCTGTTGGAAGAACAACAGGTAACACCAGTGCGATTGATTTTTCGCCTTCCAAGATGGTGATGTTTCCAAAAGCTGATAATGAAACTTGCCTCTGGGTTCTCAATTCGCTCATTGCTATGCGCTTCAAGTTACTGGCCACAAATTCTTGAAGCATCGGATTATCATTTGTTTTGCTTCTTTGGTCGGTAACGAGTTCCACGCCTGAGCCTGATTTGTTAAGTATCCAAAATTGAAGTTCCGAGCCGCCAATGGTTAGTAATTCTTTGTTAAATGCCGCCGGAGATTTAGGTTTGAAGCTCGATGCATAAATAGAGGCTATGGCGAGCTTACTAAATTCTCCTTGTATCATCCCGTTCACTTGAGATTCAACCAGTTTGAGACTTTTGTAATCTTCAAGTCGCTTTTGTTCTTTGAGCAAGCTGATGTTGGAAAACATCGAGAAAAAGATGAAGATGGTTAGGGTGATTCCGAAAAGACCAAAGGAGATAAATGACCCAATATCTGAGCGCAATAGCTTTGCAAGAACCTTTCTCTTGAAACCGACAATTTTTTGTTTTAAGGCGTCCATCCCTGACTCCAATACCAAATCCCACTATTTTTATCGGGATTTAGAATTGGAGTTCTCACGGATTCTCGAGTCTTTTTAGTGAATTGCTTCGATCAAGACAGCGGTTGCTTCGCCGCCGCCAATGCATGGAGTAGCGATCGCATACTTTCCGCCTCTTCGTCTGAGTTCGAAGAGTGCCGTCATGACAAGTCTTGCGCCAGACATGCCGATTGGGTGTCCAAGCGCCACCGCGCCACCATTGACGTTTAGCTTTTCGTGAGGAATGCCAACTTTGTCTGCGCATCCCATGGCAACAACGGCAAATGCTTCGTTGATTTCGAAAAGGTCAATATCTGCGACCGTTAGCCCGGCTGAATCCAGAAGCTTTTGGATAGCAACTGCGGGAGCGGTGGTGAACTTTGTTGGCTCTTGGGCATGAGTGGCATACCCTTTGACACGGCCAAGCACCTTTAGTCCTCGCTTTTGAGCTTCATCGCCAGACATGAGGACGATTGCGCCGCCACCGTCATTGATTGAGCTAGCGTTTCCGGCTGTTGTCACTCCATCTTTGTTGAAGGCAGGTCTTAATGTTGCGAGTTTTGCGGGGTCGCCTCCTCGCGAGGGTTGCTCATCCGAATCAAAGATTATTGGATCGCCTTTGCGTTGCGGAATTTCAACTGGCACGATTTCTTCTTTCAACTTTCCTTCGGCTTGGGCTGACTTTGCCCTCGCGAATGACTGAGCGGCGAAGGCATCAAGTTGCTCACGAGAATATCCGAGTTCGGAAGCGGTCGAATCACCACACTGTCCCATATGGCAATTGTTGTAAGGATCCCAAAGGCCATCGTGAATCATTGAATCAATTATCTGTCCATTCCCCATTCGGTAGCCTGCTCTTGCTTTGTCAAGCACATAGGGTGAATTCGTCATCGATTCCATTCCTCCAGCAACAACGATTTTTGAGTCACCAAGAGCAATTGCTTGGGCCGCCAACATAACTGCTTTCATTCCTGAACCGCATACTTTGTTGATGGTTAGGCAAGGGACATGGTTTGGAAGACCGGCATAAATTGTTGCCTGACGGGCAGGGGCTTGACCCATGCCTCCGGTAAGTACACATCCCATAATGACTTCATCGACATCGCCGGGCTGTATTCCTGCTCGTTCGACGGCAGCTTTTATTGCGATTGCACCAAGTTTTGGGGCGGTCATGTCTGACAAGGCGCCCTGAAAACTTCCTATTGGAGTTCGAGCCGCGGAAACGATCACTACGTCGTGCATTTGGTGTAAGAGTACCTTCGAGCAATACCGAGAATTGCCCATTGCACTTATCGATGTTAACAAGGTATTCTTAACCTTCGCGCTTTTTGTCTTATGCTTCCATCTCCCGACATCCTCAACGAATATCCTCTAGGGAAATTTGTACTTTCAAATCTAGCAGCCAAGCGTGCAAAGCAACTTCGCGAAGGTGCCCTTCCGTTGGTTCAAGTTGAATCAAGGCATCCACTTACGATTGCGCTTGCAGAAATCGCTGCAGGCAAAATTGAGCCTAGAATGTTCAATTCTGGAGCTGAGTCAATTGGTGACTCCTTCGAAAGTGCAATTCTTGGAGACGACGTTATTGATGGCGAGTTCGGAATGCTCTTGCCGGCACTGGACGAAAACGAATCCGTGCTTATTGAATCCATCGGGCTCGAAGATGCTGATCCTGAATTGGATGGTGATGCTGTCGGTGACGGTGAACTAAGTCTTGCCGACCTTGCTGATGGGGAAGAAGAAGAAGTTATTGCAGCCGATGCTGACGAAGATACTCTTTCGCTAAGCGATATTGCTGAAGAAGAAGAAGCATTAAGCGACGACGCCAGTTCCGACGAGGTTTAATTTTTCATGTCAACTCGTGACCCTTACGAAGTTTTGGGTGTCTCGCGGAATGCGAGTGCGGACGAGATCAAATCGGCCTATCGGAAGCTTGCAAGAAAGTATCATCCTGACGTTAATCGGGATGATCCAACTGCCGAAGACAAGTTCAAAGAGGCGTCCAATGCTTACGAAATCCTCTCAGATGATGAGAAGAAGGCTCGCTTTGATCAATACGGCACAACGGATGGTGCGCCACAAGATCCATTCTTTGGAGGAGGAAATGCCGGGGGATTTGGCGACCTTTTTGACATGTTCTTTGGCGCAGCTGGCCAGCAAGGTGGTCGGCGTAGATCTGCAGCACAAGACGGTGATGACATCCGATCGGATGTTCAGGTCACTTTAAAAGAAGTCCTTACTGGAGTCACGAAAGAAGTCGAAGTTGAGCGAGCCGCAAGCTGCGATGCGTGCAATGGCAATGGTGTTGAAGGCGGAGGGCAAGCTCAGACATGTGTGAATTGTCAGGGCACAGGAATGGTTACTTCGGTTAAGAGTACGTTTCTGGGGCAAGTCAGAACCCAGTCTCCTTGCGGAAGGTGTTCTGGTACCGGTTTACTAATTACTAATCCGTGCAAGAAGTGCCAAGGAAAGGGTGCTCGATTGGTTACCGAAATGGTGACGATTAACGTGCCCGCGGGTGTTGAGAACGGAAATCGAATTCAAATGTCCGGTCTCGGATGCGATGGGGTCCGAGGTGGAAGGGCAGGGGACCTGTACGTCTTTCTCCATGTGCCCGAACAAGATCCTTTCATTCGGCGAGGTCAACATCTTTTAACTGGCTATGACATTACGATCGCCCAGGCAATTCTTGGGGATGAAGTAACTATTGACGGTGTAGAGGGTGAACTCATGTTCGAAATACCAAATGGGGCTCAGCCAGGGCAACAAGTCGTCATTAAGGGGCAAGGACTCCCACCAATTCACGGCGGAAAGAGAGGTGACCTTGTAGTCGAACTAACCGTTGTTATTCCAAAGAAAGTTAGTGAAACGGAAGCGAAAGTGATCCGAGACTTTGCTGAACTTCGCGGCGAGCGAATTCCGAAAGGAAAAGATGGCTTCCTTGGCGGAATCTTTGGAAAAAAGAAATGAACTGGATTATTGTCAAGGCAATAAAAAATGATCCGCCTGATGATTGGTCCCCCGTTATTGATTTGTTTCGCGAGTACGGAATAGATAACACCCTTGAAGAGAAGAAAGCCCTAACCGGATGCTATGTCGACGTCGATGGTGTACTTGACCAAATTGAGAGATTGAAGATAGCTTTGATTCCATTTCAACTTGATGAGTTCTCGGCTGAACCATTGGTCGAAGTTGATTGGGAAAACGATTGGAAGAAGCATTTCAAACCTCGCCGTATCGGTAACCATTTTGTGGTTAAGCCGACGTGGGAGGAGTTTGAAAGTCAACCCGGTGACCATGTTATTGTGCTGGACCCAGGTCAAGCATTTGGCACTGGTGACCATCCAACAACGCGAATGTGTTTGGCTTTCTTGGAGTCCTATACCGGGCCTACCACCACAGTCCTTGATCTTGGATGTGGGAGCGGAATATTGGCAATTGGTGCCAAGTTTGTTGGATCGCCAGACGTTTTGGCGATTGATATTGATCCTCTTGCTGTAGAAGTCGCAAAAGAGAATTTTGCGCTCAATTCGGTTACCGTTCGTGCAGAGGTAGGCGACGTGACGGAACTAAATTTGGAATTAGGTTGGGATATTGTTGTTTCTAACATCATTAGCGCAACTCTTATTAATCTTGCCCCGGACGCAAACTACGCCATGAAAGTGGGTGGGTTATGGATTGTCAGCGGAATCATTGACCAAAACTGGGCCGACGTTCAGAAGGCAGCGGCAAGATCAGGATTCACATTAGTTACATTCAATCAGGAAGATGGCTGGACTGCAGGCGTGTTTAAAAAATGAACTCAATTCGTGCTTTTCCGAGGATTTTTATCCCTGGTCAGGATATGAGTACTCCATTCGAGATACCTAAGCCAGAACACGATAAGCTCCATAACGTTCTTCGATTACGAAGTGGAGCTGAGATTGGCGTGATGCCAAACGATGGCACAATGTGGATTTGTCGCATTGACGGAAAGCTTGGTGTTCCGATTGTCCAACATAGGCCAGATACAGAACCTGAACTTTTCATAACCGTTGCTCAGGCACTGCCAAAAGGTGACAAATTGGATGACATCATTAAATCTTGTACCGAGATTGGGGCATCGAGGTTCGTTCTCTTTACTGGTGCGAGATCGGTGGTGAAATGGGATGAGAAGAAAGTCGTTGAAAAGATGCGCAGAATTCAGGCTCTCGCAAGAGAATCTGCCGAGTTGGCCTTTCGAATGCGAATCCCTACGATAGAATTTCGATCCAATCTCAATGAAATCCTGACAAAGGAATCCGGAGTGATTGCTTTGAGTGAACAAGAGTCTGTCACCGCAACGATCAAAGCGGGTGGACGGAGTGTCTGTATCGTGGTTGGTCCTGAAGGCGGATGGGCGCCAAGGGAAGTAGAAGCAATGAAAGATTTTGCAGTGACTCTTGGTCCTCGAGTATTGAGAACCGAGCATGCTGGTTTTGCGGCAATAGCAAAGCTTCTTGTTCCCTAGAATGATCAAATTAGACTGGTGCTTCGGTGGGAACACCAAGCAAAACGTCCTTCTTTTTATCGTAGGCAATTTGAGCCAGAACTTCCAGATTAACGACATCCTCGCGGTTATAAGCAATGAGTGTAGCCAGAGCTTTTTCGTCGCTGTATCGCTCGTAGCGTCGCCATAAAGTGATTGCATCACGTCCGCTTAATCCGTCCGTGTCCTCACCTCGGGCAATTCCGAGTTCCTTTTCGATTTTTTTGAGGCCTCCTTTGAGACCCACTTCTCGCAAGGTTGGACAAAGGTCTAAGTGAATATGATCGAGGACAAGATTTTGATATTTCTTCCGGATCATGGGGATATCAAATCCCAGTCCGAAGAAGGTGACCATCATGCCGAAGTCGGAAATTCGATCTCGAAATTTCTCGAGATTCTGTCCTTTTACAAAGACTTCAAATTCATTTCCATCAAAGATACCAATTGTTGTAATTGAGCTTCCTGATTGACCACCATCGGTTTCAATGTCGAGATAAACACATTGTTCGCGGAAAGATGGCCAAGCTCGCCAGGCATTGCCGGTTCCAAGAGCTTGCGTGAAAAACTGATGTTCCTTGGTTTCGAGGGCTTCCGCCGACTTGTTCAGGACCATTCTAACGATATCGCGGGAAGCGGCACCAAAAGGCAGGTCATTGATACCATTGAGGGCATCTGACCAAGTTAGGCAGCCACGATCCCAAAGAGCTTTCTCCATTGGAGCGCCAATACCGGGAACGTGAATAAAGGTGTTTTCAAGCAACGATCTTAGCCGCCGCTGCCTTTTATTTTGACTTTTGGAGCGACAACGTTGTTATTTCTTGGTGGAACTGTAAATGTTGTACCACCACTACCCCAGAAGCGCTTCTGATCGCCTTTCACTTCAAAGGTTCCGGTGTCACCGTTCTTATCAAATTCGCCATAGACTCGGCAGATACCATTGCCTACCCATTTCATATCAAGATTTCGACCGAAGAACTGAATCGCACGGAATTTGCCATCAAGTGTTACCGTCCCTTGACCAAAGAATTCAATTCTCTCTCGTTGTTTGTTTTCGTATTCCTTGTTTAGCCCTGCGCTGGCAACGATTGGGACTGAACTGTCATAACCAACGATTAACAGAGTTCCTTTAAAAGTGATTTGGACTTTTCCAAAAGCCTTTACATCGCCTGGGCTGGTGATTTTGAAAGCTCCGATGTTCGTTTTCATCACAACTTCGCCGATAGGAGCAGGCGCCGTTGAAGTTGGATTTTGAGCAAAGCTAGGTGAAATGCAAAGCATTGCGAGGCAACCGAAACTGAAAACTTTTGAATTCATGACGTTTATGTATAAAGTATGACGGATTTTTGACATGTACCGGAATCTTCCTACAGTGAAAACCGTAGAAACCATAGGTTATGAATGAATTCAGGTACCTTAAGCTTCAACGATGAAACTATCAACTGTCGTTCCCATATTAGTCTCCTTTTTAGCGATCGGGGTTTCAATGGCGGTGTTTACAAACAATGCAACGCCTTATCTGACCATTGCTGAAGCTCGAAAATTAACTGGGGATCGTCTTAACCTTGGCGTTGAGGTTGACAAGAATTCAATCAGGCGAGACTTGACCAGTAGCGCGATTGAATTTGACGCAAAGGACAAGAACGGCGAGACAATTCGCGTTAGACATATCGGCGAAAACGTTGACCTCTCGAAGGCTGAGCGGGTGACGTGTATTGGCAGGCTGAAAGGAGACATATTCATCTCTGAAAAAATGTTGGTCAAATGCCCAAGTAAGTACGAAGAAGAAAAGAAGAAGTAAATGGAGACTCACCCGACTCTCGATTTACCTGCGGCGCCTCAATGGGGCTTATTCCTCGGCCAGTTTGGCAAAGTTGGAGTCTACGGCATCCTCGTTGCCTGTTCCGTGGCATTAATTCTTTCCATTTTTGCTCCGAACAAGTTCCTAGCAATTCGGCGAAATGCATTTTATTTGGCATGTTTTGCGTTTGTCTTGGTTTTCTTGACGTTAGCTGGCTTGTTCATTGCGGACCAGTTCCAGTTTGAGTACATCCATAATCACTCCGCAAAAGAAAATCCATTTGCCTATAAGATAGCCAGCGTCTGGACAGCCCAACAGGGATCGTTCCTTTTGTGGGCAGTCTTCAGTAGCATTTTTGGTTGGATTACGGTTGCAAAGTCAAAACAATACGAACGTTGGTATACGGCTGTCTTTGCTATTTTTCTTGGAGTTCTTGCCGGAATCCTTGCCTACGAAACCCCCTTCAATGTCTTTAAAGACCTGATACAAAATGGCAAGACGATGCTTCCACCTGATGGTGGAGGAATGGTTCCAGGGCTTCAAAACTATTGGGTTGTGATTCATCCTCCAATCATTTTTCTTGGATTTGCAAGCTTAACGGTTCCGTTCGCCTATGGTATTGCGGCGATGCTGACTGGAGACTCTTCCGATTGGATAAAGTTGGCCAGGGCGCCGATACTCTTTGGTGTTAGTGTGCTCGGACTCGGTATTTCGCTGGGTGGTCTTTGGGCGTACGAGACCCAAGGTTGGGGTGGTTTCTGGGGATGGGATCCAGTTGAAAATGTTTCGCTCGTGCCGTGGCTGTTCTTGGTTGCGCTAGCTCACGGCGTAATTGTCCAAAATGTCAGAAAGACTTGGGTCTCGGCAAATTTGCTTTTGTCCGGGCTTCCATTTATTGCGTTTTTATACGGCACCTTTTTAACTCGAAGCGGATTGTTAGATAAAGTCTCGGTTCATTCCTTCGCCTCTATGGACAAGAATGCCCTCATTGTTCTTCGCATTTTTGTCTATGCAGTGGTGATCGGTTTTGTCCTACTTTACTGCCTGAAAGGGCTTAAGATGGGCAAAGATGCTGCGAAACCCGAAGGGGAGAAGGTTGGCTTCAATCGTGAAAGCTTCTATGTCTTGGGAATGTTGAGCCTCTGCTTGATGGCATTTGTGATTGCTTTGGGTATGTCGTGGCCCGTCATTACTGCCATGCGTGGTGGACAAGGTTCAGCGGTAGACGGCGGGGTTTATCATAAGGCAGTTGTTTGGTTCTTTTTCGCTGTGATGATTGGTATGGCGGTTGGACCGTTTGTCTCCTGGAAACGCGATAATCTCAAAAACATTTTTGTTCGCTTTGTCACGATGTTTAGCATTGCTATGGCTTCTGCTGGCTTATTTTTGCTGGTTCCGAAATACACGTCATTTGGCATACAAATTGAGCCGGGTTCAACTGTCAATGGTCTTTGGAAGGGAAGTACCATTCCTCTTCAAGGGGCCATTGCAATCCTCCTGACTTTCTGCTATTTCGCTGCCTATACAAACCTATGGCGCGCCATTGAACTTTCTAAGCGATCAAAGCTCGGTGTTGGGCCATTTGTAGCTCATTTGGGTATCGCAATTCTTCTCGGTGGGCTCATTATTTCTAAGGGTCTTGAGCGCCAAGAGCAGACTCTTGTTTCTGCCGGGGAGCCTGGAATGGCTCTTGGAAATAAGATTGAGTTTAAGTCTTGGGATGTCGAGAAGATGACAGATCGAAGTAACGTTGTAAGGTTTACGGTCACAGAACCAGATAACTCGACTCACGAGATTTCGCCAAACATGTACTTCCACGGTTCA
The DNA here is from genome assembly GCA_031430115.1 of Armatimonadota bacterium. Classification (GTDB taxonomy): domain Bacteria; phylum Armatimonadota; class Fimbriimonadia; order Fimbriimonadales; family Fimbriimonadaceae; genus Fimbriimonas. The sequence goes on from JANPAV010000227.1 coordinate 12,909, forward strand.
AATCAAGCCCAGTCCTGGCCATTTATTGAGCGCACTCCAGGCCACGATACTTATTACTTTATGAGCAAACCAGAGGTCGAAATCTGGTCAAAGCCTATGGAGCTTAAACCGGGTGAAGCTAATACCAACGATGACATTACGATCAAATATGTTGAAATGACGCGAAAGGGCGAGCCGGGCCAACAAGGAACCCAGTTTGGAGCCAAGCTTCAAGTGACTTATGTCAACAAGAAAACTGGTGAAAGCCAAAGCTACCTCGTTAATCCAACTCTTACGATGACGGGCAACGGTCTCGAACCATCGTTTGAGATGGTTGGTAATTTGTTCCGGGTTGGCCTCCTGCCAACCATGGATGTTGCGACTAAACAATTCACCGTACAGGCGTACTTCAAAGCACCAGTCTTCCCATTCCATGTGTTTTATAAGCCGCTGACCTGTTTAGTCTATATTGGAACGGCGATCTTTACGCTCGGAGGATTCATCGCAGCCTTTTACCGAAGAGTGATTAGAAAGTCGCCGGAGGGTGACTTTGTTGCAAATTCTGCCAAAATAGAAAGTAAGAAATAAAATGCGTCTTTCGCAATTGCTCAAAGCAAAGCTTCATCATGCTCGGATTACGTATTGTAATCCTGACTATGTCGGATCAATCGAGATCGGTCATGACCTTATGGAAGCGGTTGGTATTAAAGACGGAGAGCTTGTCCATATTTGGGAAGTTGACGGCAAATCCCGGATTCAAACTTATGCTTTTTCCGGTCCACGAGGCACGATAGGCATCAATGGCGGTGCAGCTCACTTCTTTACCGCCGGTGAACGGGTCATTATTGCTGCCTTCGATCTATCTGACGAACCTATCACGCCCAAGGTCGTGCTTCTTGGGGAGCACAATGAGGTCATCAAAGATATGACTCCTTTTAGCGTACTAGGTTGAGATTGTTTGCGGGCTCGGTTTGGGCGAAACCTAGATTATCGAGCTTTGACACTCGAAACAATATGAGGTAGCCAATCGATATGTCTTTGACCGTTGGTGGTCTAGTTGTATGCTTTTAAGAACTTCATCAACTCACCCCAGCTCTTCGAGTCCGCGTTGGCATCGTATTTCGCCCCATCGACCTCAAAACCCATGTCCTTCACCGTAAACGCATGAACTGCGCCAGGATATTCCACGAACCGAAATGACTTCGCGACCTTCATTTCTTTCTTACACGCCTCGACATCCTTTTTGTCGACGAACGGGTCGATTGCCCCATGAAGGACCACGACCTTCGCATTAATTTTCTTTGCCGGAGTCTTGCTTAGACTTGCAAGCCCACCGTGGAACGAAACTGCCCCAGTCGCGCCAAGATTGCGTCGGGCAACTTCGAGCACTCCCGTGCCGCCAAAGCAGTATCCGATGAAAAACTTCTTTCCCTTGGTTTGGAAGACCTTCGTGCCATCCATGATTCGCTTCATGAACAAGGCAGGATTCGCATAATACTTGCCCGACTCTGCGGAGCAATCCTTGACACTTCGCGGTCGAACTCCCTTTCCGTAGATGTCGATCGCAAAAGCTGTATAGCCGGCGGCGGCGAGCTTTACGCACACTTCCTTTTCGTGGTAATCGACGCCGTTCCAATCCTGTATCACGTAAACAACCGGGCCGTTCAACTTAGCATTCTTCGGCTTGGCGACATAGCCAACAAAGTGAGCCGGCCCGACGGTGTACTCCACGTCTTTGCTGACTTGGATGCTGAAAAGGGCGGATGCGAGTGCGGTGATCATGATGTTTGTAATTTATCTCTACGAGTCTTGGGTGTCGAAGTATTCGGGTTTTGGTTAGGAATTACGCTTTCCGATGGCGGCAATGCCTGGAAGCTCTTTTCCTTCCAGGAACTCTAGGGATGCCCCGCCGCCGGTTGATACATGGCTCATGCTCTCGGCATAGCCAAACTTTTCGACCGCCGCTGCGCTGTCGCCGCCGCCTACAATAGTTAACCCGGTGGATTCTGCCATTGCGAACGCCACCGCCTTGGTACCGTTGGCGAAGGCGTCCATTTCAAAAACCCCCATTGGTCCGTTCCAGATGACAGTTCCCGCTTCGAGAATAACAGTGGTGAAAAGTCCTGCTGAGTGTGGACCAATGTCAAGTCCAATCTGGTCGGCGGGCATTTGGTCAACGTTTACTGTCGTAGCTGGAGAATCCGGTTTGAATTCTGCGGCAACGACGACATCGGTCGGAAGCATGATCTTGGTCGGGTTGTCTCGCAAGAGTCCAGCGGCGTACTCGACGCTT
>JANPAV010000228.1:0-3811 GCA_031430115.1 Armatimonadota bacterium
CGCTTAGCTTCCGCCTTATCGAGTGCTCTGGCTCCCTCTGCCCAGGATGGTCCAAGTTCTATTTCTTCCTCGTCTTTGAACTTATAGGTTCCTAACTTCGACTTCAAACCCTTATATCGATCTTCGAGTTCTTTACCCGACTGACAAGACTTTAACTCTGGGAACGCAAGTGCCCAGGATTTGGTTGATGCGATCAAAAAATCGAGTGAGTCCTTACCACCTTCGAGTTTCCAAGAGCCTAGTTCGACGAAAGGCTGCTTTCGAGCCGCCTCACTCGACAATGCAAAAGTCGATAGTGTGCGAAAAAACTCTTGCTTTAGGATTTGCTCAATGGTTGGCTTCTTGAGTGGGGACAAAAGATCGGCGGCAAACGATTTCGCAATGAGCGGATAGTCTTTCGCCATTTTCTGCAATACTGCATAGTATTTTTGCTCAGAGGCCTGCTCGCCCAAAAGACCAACTACTGTGTCGTCCGCCCGGACAATTTGAATCAATCTGCGAACGATTTTTAGCTTCCGGATGACTTCCTTGGCATCACCTTGCTTTGCCGATGTAGTCGCTTCATCGAGTTCCATGGTGACAAATGCCTTGACGCTTGCGGACCTTGGAAAGGAATCCACAGGAGTCGAACCCAATTTGTATTGTCTCGGCGCCGTTGAAATTCCAATCCGTTCAATGATTGCTAGCGTCTCCTTCGTTCTCGATGCTTTTTGGGCCCCAGTAACTTCAGGATAAGGAAGCTCCTTTTGCCCCTTTTCTTTTCGCTTCAAGTTCGCCATGTCGATATCGATAATCACACCAATATCCGGTTCGTACTTTCGCATGGTCAAGCTAGCCTTGTCAATCAGCTTTTCCAGGGCAATCGTTTCCTTGCTTGGTGCAAGAAGGTTTAAGTCCGAAGGAGATGTCGGTAGCCCTACTTTCTTTGCATCATTCAACGCCTTGAGCAAGTCAGCTTTGGCATCAAACGCCATAACCGATGACCCTAAGAAAGCGAGAATTATAACAGCATAGGTCCTCATGTCAATAAGGACGCCATATTGCCTATTCAGGTTTCGGATTTACTTAGTCTTGCACCAGTTCAGGCCGTAGCCCCACATCCAATTCCCAGGGATCATTCGGTCATCGGCGTCGTTATGTGGGTTAATAGTTGTGTAGGACGAGACCCACTGCGTCAACTCACCAGACCGGGCATTGTCCAAGAACTTGCCGGCGTGGTGCCAGCCGAGCATGACGACTTCAAACTTGGTGAACTTGTTTGCGCCAAGGTCGTACTGAATTTTGCCAATCAATGAACCATCGTAAGTTCCGATGTTCCATTGAGTGTTGCCCTTCATCGAGTAGTTTGCTTTCAAGCTAAGATCAACTAAGTTTCCAGCAATTCCGGTTACTTCGGTCACCATTGAGCCAGATTTGATGTGGTCTGGTTCCCATGCATTGTGTCCCTTTTGCATGTGGTTATGGATTACCCATCTTTCAAACGGAATTCCCTTTATCTGAGTCTTTGAACCGACTTTTATGTTCTGAGGGAAGAATTGTTGCCACTCGCTTGGCTTAAACCAGAGACGATCAAACCCGAGGAATTTTGGATGTCGTTCATCGAACGTCGTCATGCCGGGATAGGAGTAGCCCCGCTTGGTTACGCGGAGATCAAGATTTCCGTTTGGCTTGTAAAATTGGTCCTTTTTGAACGCAATTCGGTCTTTGACCGGATCGGGAACCTGGCTGAATAGCCGTTCAGACTTTGGCATTTGGTAATAACGCTGAGTTGCCTGGTTAATGTTCACTAAGATCTGCTTCGCATCAGGGTCGGGCCAGCCAGCATTGACTCGGGCGATCAGTTTTCCGCTTGGAGTCGCGACGTAAATTCCCTGGCAAATCCCCCCTTGGACCGTGCTGAACATCTTCTCAACGATTCGAGCTTCAAGAACTTGCTTGTCGGGCTGCTCTTTGTATTGAACATCATCGCTAGCGATTGCCACGAGGTTCTTGGCTACATAGCTTACGACTTCAGAATTATCCCAGACAAACTGCCTGGTCTTGGCGCCATTCTGTCAGCAGCTGCCACGCGGATCACCGAAGTACATCCACATGATGACTGGCTTGTCCTGTTTGTGACCTTCAATCAGGCCGTCAAGGACTTGTGGGTGCCAGTTAAGGGCTTGAAAGGCAAGATCGTTGGCGCTTGGTGAAGCGTACGCCTTCACTTGGTCAAATGAATCAAGACTTAGAATCTTTGGCGGTGAAGCGTGAGCCTGACCAATCAACAATGCGCAAACCAACATATATGTATTATCGCCCTTGCGAAGGAATTTCACAAGGGCGAATGTCAATTTTCGTGTTAGAGTGTGGCGTCAGCGAGCGGGTACAAATCTGAAGAGTCAATGTCCCTTGCACCATGTACCACTCTAACCACATGGACTCCGACACTCGTAACAGTATAGAGAATCATGTAGCTACCCTCAGCTATGCTACGAACTTCATATCCAAAGTCATCAAACTCGGGCCTACGGCGTCCCATTTCTGGAAAATCTCCAATCAGGTCACATGTACCAATTATGGAGTCAATGACTACATCCGAAATGGAGGTGTCACTTTGCTTTGCGATGTAGACAAAGATTTCATCAATGTCAGATTGAGCTGTCTTGCTATAAAACTTATTCAAACGTTCTCCTTGGAGAACGGCATCTAACCTTGAATCTTAAGTCTTTCTCGTCCGCGTTTCTTGAAGTCTTCAGCAGATAACACATCCACCTCACCATTTAAAACTTGCTGCAAACCGATCCTAACGTCATTCCTCAAGGATAGAAGCCGTGCTTCCTTTTCTTGCTCTTTTTCATGTAACAACCTGAGCCCCGCCCGGACAACTTCACTTTGGTTACCGTACAAGCCTTTGTTCAAAAGGTCATGTACGAGTCCTTCAAGTTCCGAAGTTAAGGAGACGTTCATTGTATGTTTGCTCATGTTTCTGTCGCTTTTTTTGCCTAATTGTTTGTTTAGCTTGTTAGGTTAGATTTTGATTGTTAGTTTTGTTTAGCTTGTTAGGTTAGATTTTGATTGTTAGTTTTGTTTTAGCTTGTTAGGTTAGATTTTGATTGTTAGTTTTGTTTTAGCTTGTTGTTTTTTGTGGCCGCGACAGCCGTGGAGCGAACAGAGCGTTCGCCCACATATATATTATACGCAATTTATTGTCAAAGGGTTACAAATATTGCCACCTTTTGACAATTCTTTTCACGTTGCCGGAACGTAGAGCTTGTAGGTGTACTCCAACAACAGCTTTTCGCCATTTTTGATTTCGGGCTTCCAAACGATCTTTGATGTTGTATTGACTTGCCTCAACCCCCTAGTTGTCTTGGTGACCACTGGGCTTCCGGTATTGGAAGTTACTTCTCCAGTCAAGTTCTTGGTGATCGTCATTTGGACTTTATCCTTACGACCATTGAGGACTTCAAGCTTGCCCTTCACCGTAACCAAGTCGAATCGAGGATTGTTGTATCGATCTTTGATAGCTGCCCTTTCTCGTTCTACTTCTTCTTCATTGGCATCAACTCGAACATCAAGAGCTTTGTTGATCTTTACATCGCAATCACCGTCTGCCATGCAGTAACTCATCATTGTTTGACCAATGAGCTCGCCCTTGTTAAAGATTGTTGCAGCAGCAGTCGTGAGAGGCTTTCCTGATCCGTTCTTAAACTTGATCGTATGCCAAACTTCCTGAGCGTCTTGCCCGGTTGGTGGGACTGGCTTGTAGTTACCGTTTGCATCCACTTGGTCATCAATATCCCACGTGTAAATGTGCTTATATTCGGCA
>JANPAV010000229.1:0-1907 GCA_031430115.1 Armatimonadota bacterium
GATCAACGCGAACTGGCTGAACGAGTTGGCTACACCGTTATTGAAGCTTCGGCGGTCATTTCAACCCACCTTTCCGAACTGGTCAAGAATCACGCTCCAGAACTACTCAGCCGTCAAGATGTGCAAGTATTGGTTGACGAAGCCAAGAAGACGAATGCAGCCGCGGTTGCGGAAGTTATCCCGGATATCGTTTCCATTTCAGATGTCCAAAAGGTTCTCCAACACCTATTACGCGAAAGAATCCCAATCAGGGACATGGTTACGATCATTGAAACTTTGGCTGACTTTGCTGGTCGTACCAAAGATGTTGAACAGTTAGGCGAAGTGGTCCGCTCGGCCATCGCCCGAACCGTAACCCGCCAATACGTCGATTTTGAAGACAAATTGAAGTGTATTACCCTCGATCCTCCGCTTGAGCGCGAGCTGGCAGAACTCGTCAGTCTTACCTCCACCGGAACGTCACTCGTGATGCCTCCGGACATGCAAAGTCGCTTGATTCAACACCTTAAGGCTGAATATGATCGACTCACGATGCAAGGCTTCCAGCCCGTTCTATTGTGTGGTGCCCAGCTAAGGCTTGCGATGAGACGATTCCTGGATCGACACATTCCAAACTTGGCGGTACTTGCATATAGTGAGATTTCGGCAAAAGCAGACGTTGAATTTGTTGGTCAAGTCGCAGCTTAACGGTAATTTCTCGGCTCTTCGCGCGTAGAACGGGTAGAACAAACCCATGCATTACACATCTTTGGGCCGCACTGGCCTCCAAGTATCGCGACTGTGCCTTGGCACGATGAACTTTGGTCCGCAAACAACCAAAGAAGATAGTTTCAAGGTCATGGATCGTGCCCTTGAGCACCGCATCAATTTCTTTGACACTGCCGACGTTTACGGCTGGGCGAGAGGCGAAGGCATCACCGAGCAGATTATAGGTGACTGGTTCGCACAGGGCGGAAACCGACGCGAGCGTGTCGTTCTCGCCACCAAGCTTTACGGCGACATGGGTAAGGAGGAACTGCTTGATTGGCCAAATACCAGCCGAGTTACTGCCCTCCACATTCGCCGCGCCTGCGAAGGTTCCCTCAAGCGAATGAAGACGGACTATATCGATCTTTATCAGATGCACCACATCTTTCGAGCGGCACCGTGGGATGAGATTTGGGAGGCGTACGATATTTTGAAGACCCAAGGAAAGATCCTCTACGCCGGATCTTCAAACTTTGCGGGATGGCATATTGTTCAGGCTAACGAAGCCGCCGCGAAGCGAAATTCAGTCGGCTTGGTTTCCGAGCAATCGAAGTATTCCCTTCTCCAACGAGAGATCGAGATGGAAGTTGGACCGGCCGCAGAAGCCTATGGTGTTGGCGTCATACCTTGGTCACCGCTAGCTGGCGGCATTCTTGGTGGCGTTATCAAAACGACCGATGGGCAACGACGCCACAGCGATGCATCGAAAGCGGTCATCGAGAAGCATAGGGATGCCTTAACGAAATGGGAAGACCTTTGCGAAACAATGGGAGAAAAGCCTGCCGATGTCGCTTTGGCATGGACTCTATCAAAGTCGTTCGTCACGGCTCCAATCATTGGTCCGCGAACGATTGAACAGCTTGACGGTTCCCTTCGTGCCCTGGAAATCGTAATCACAGAAGACATTAATACGAAGATCGACGAAATCTTCCCGGCATTCAAGACTTCGCCTGAGCACTACGCCTGGTAGCCACTTAGCTTTGAGTCTCCAGCTATCAGCCTTCAGAGGGGAGAACACAAGTTTCTCCCCTTTGCTTAGATTGTTTTGGCTTCGCTACTTCGCTTAAGCGCAGGACCAAGCGAATCCGAGAGTCTTAGACTCATATAGACAATAGAAATCAGTTCAAAAACCGGCATCCTAGTTTTGGTAACCATGCAGT
>JANPAV010000230.1:0-11207 GCA_031430115.1 Armatimonadota bacterium
ACGTACCAAGAGGACTTCTCGTCCTTAACCCATCCCTGCGCAATTTCGAATGAGAAGCCAGGAGCCATTCCTCCTGTCGCGGCCGGAACTTCTGCTGGTTTGGTTGGACCAGTTCCCTTAATCGTTGTTTCTTTTCCTTTCAGGTCTATTTGTTCGGGGTTTGTTCCCAGCAGGTTTTTGAGCATTAACGCGGCGGAAAGCTTCACCTTTTCAACTTCGTCAGCGTTTTTTGCGGCACTCAGAAAGACAACAACGGAACTGATTGAGCATAGGGCGTAGTCATATGCCTCTTGTTTCTGCTTGTCGGTTGCCTTCAACACATTTGGCTGGTTGAAATAGTTTTGGAATTGTCCGATTAGCGTAGGAAACGCGTCCTCATCGAGTTCAGAGCCATTTGAAACGCTCATGAGCAATGAGACCGCGAAAGCATAAGATGCGGAGGCATCGTCGGGAAAGCCTGCCTCCTTTGCCGTCTTGCCGAAGCTCTCAATCAGTTGATTGAAAACAGGTGTAACTGCGTCCCGTTCCTTTTGAGTGTCGAACAACTTTTCGATGTAGGTTTTAACGAAGCTATGGTCAGGTGATGCCTTGAATGTAGTTGGGCTTTTGGACGGTTTTGGGCCAGTTGGCAACCCTTTTGCGCCAACCTGGATAGCTGCCATAACCACCGGGTTATTCTCAGGTGAGATTTGGGCGTTGCTACCCGCGGTAAGGCAGAATCCGAGTAAAGCGGCTACGAGTGACTTAGTTTTCATGATTGTCTTCGCTTGGGCAGATTATGCCTGGTTTGACAACTTTTCGGTAACAAATTGAGTACAAATAGCCACAATGACGCATAGCATTGCAAGAAGTCCGAAAGAGACTAGCAGACTCGATGAGTGGGCGATGAAACCGAGCACTGGTGGACCGACAAGCAATCCTAAGTAGCCCATGGTTGTCACTGAGCTGAGGGCAAGGTTAGCGGGCATGATGTTTTGTTGCCCAGAAGCAGTAAAGAGGATTGGGACGACATTGGCGAGCCCGATTCCTACTAAGCCAAAGCCGACAATTGAGGCGAACATGTTTGGGACTGTAGCCGCAAGAATGAATCCGGCTGCAGCACAAATGCATCCGCCGAACATGACTGCTTTGCGTCCGAGCTTGGTCACAACAAAATCGCCAGTGAGGCGAACCAACGTCATCATTGATGCAAAAGCGACATATCCTAGACCTGCGTGATTAATACTGACACTTCGGAAATCGATCAGGAGTACGCCGCTCCAGTCGGTGATGGCGCCTTCGCCCATAAAGATAATGAAACAAAGGACGCCAATCAGCATGACCTTGCCTCGTGGAAGCGTGAACGATCGGGACGGTATCTCGCTCAATTGTTTGCGATAGGGGATTAGGTTTGGGGTCGCGGCACCTAACATGGCAACACACCCGAGAGCCACCGCGGTGAGACTGACAATTGGGGACAAGTTAAGACTTAGAAGCAGAGTAACGCCGCCCGCTCCAACGATTTCGCCGACGCTGAATAGACCATGAAAGCCGGACATCATGGATCGATTACTGTTTTTTTCGACGATCACGGCGTGGATGTTCATGACGACATCAAGAGTTCCGCCACCAGCGCCCATGAGGAACAGGGCTCCGGCAACTGCATAGGTGTTGGTTGCCAGTGCAAGTAAAGGGAGACTGGCACAAAGTGCCAGCGCAGAAGCAACAATGACTTTTCGACACCCAAACTTTGCCGCTAGTCTGCCCGCAAACGGCATGACAATGATTGATCCAAGACCGACCCAGAGGAGCAAGAGTCCCAACCGGCGATCATCGAGGTCTAGATGAACTTTGATGCCAGGTATGAGAGGGGCGAGCGACGAGAACCCAATTCCGGCGATGAGAAAGGCAACTCGAGTCGAGATTTGTGCCGGGAAGTTCTCGTCGCGCGGTATCACTAAGGTCTAGTATCCCTCTTTTAGAGCGACCCAAGACACCTTTGGGTCTCATGCTCAAGGAACGAAGATACAGGTGAGCAACACCTTGAATCTCACTTGGGACGTCCTGCCCATTGTGTAACGGTTATGAGCTGAAATTTCGTACCTATTTTCATATGTTTGTCCTAGTCGGTGCCATTTGTCATATTGGATCTATTACGTCAGCCGCCCAAGTGGAATCACAGGCAGTTTTTGAACAGCGAATGTCAAAGATGTTTGTAGCCGGCGATGTGCCCGGTGCTGGAGTTCGAGTTGCAATTAACGGCAAAGTGGTATATGACAAGGCATTTGGCATTGCCAACGTGGAGACCAAGATTCCAGCCAAAACTTCGATGCCATTTGAAATAGGATCGCTATCAAAGCAGTTCACTTCAGTCTCAGCGTTAATGCTAGTTCAAGATAAAAGGCTCTCATTGTCGGAAACGATTGGCTCGATTATTCCGGGATTACCTGAGTCATGGAAGTCCGCAACAATTGACCAGATCATGCATCACATGTCTGGAATTCCCGACTACGAAGCAATCGCTACTTATGACTTTTATAATGCCAAAAGGACCAACGCAGAAGTCATAGCTCAAGCAGCAAAGCAAGAACCTGAATTCAAGCCAGGGGATAAATTTGACTATAGCAATACCGGCTACTACCTTATCAGCATGGTGATCGAAAAAAGGAGTGGAATGAATATGTCTCAATTTTTGAGGCGGCGAATATTTGACAAACTCGGCATGAGATCGACCTACGCCGACCCACCAACTTCTAAACCAATGACCGGTTACCACAGCCGAACAGGAAATCGAATGGCTCAACCGCCGATTGCATGGAGTTCAACCCTAGGAGCAGGTGGAATTGTTTCGACACTCGACGACCTGATGAAATGGGATGAAGCGCTCTACTCAGAGAAACTGCTCAAAAAAGAGTTGCTTAATAAAATTTGGTCACCAACAAAACTCAACGATGGTACGGAGAGTGCATATGGATATGGTTGGTTTGAGACACGGTTTCGAGGCATAAAAGAGCTTGATCACTCAGGTCAAACGAATGGATTTACCTGCCTTTATCGGCGATACCCCGAACAACACTGTTCAGTTTGGACCTTCGCAAACACCTATGAGGGTGATGTTGTCTTTGGTATGAGCCGTTTAGCCTTAAGTCAATATCTCACTGTCTTGAACTACGCTTTGATTCCGATTCCCAATGATCCAGACCCAGATCGAACTAAGCGTCATATTGGTTTGATTGCCTTAGTCGCTAACGGTGGAGATGACCTTTCGGCGTTAGCTCCGAGTATGAAGAATCTTGCCACGGATGCACAATTTGAGACTAGGAGAAAGCAGATAAAGACTTTGATGGCAGTATCCGACTCTTATCGATTCGTTCGAAAGGTGAACAATGGCAGCGAAATAGAAGATTTCCTCTATCGACAGACCAATCCTGATGGCGACAAATACTGGAACTTGCGATTTAACAAGGGTCTTCTCGTAAGGCTCACAGTTGAAAACCAGTAACTAAGTAGCCTTTATAGGTCGATCCAATAACGGCGGACTTGGCAGTTATAGAATTCAGACCAGAAGGTGCGTTCATGGATTCCGCCGCAGCGTTCGATCGTACGCCACGATGAAGGGTTTAAGTCGTCGGCAGTGAGGAGGACTTGGTGATTTGGAGCTCTTTGGCGACCTGAAGTCCGGCGTTGAGACTCGCGATTCCGTACCTCTTTCCTCGTTGGCTAGGGGGCACATCGTAGCCAATATGCCCGCCTTCGTTGGTGAGGAACGGGGTGTCGATATTGTGACGAATTCGTACGATTCCGATGATGTTATCTTGATCATCGAGAAGCCAGCGATGGGAACAGGGGACGATTCCGACAGGAAGGTTAATGCCTTTCTCATCATTTTCGAGAGATTGAGCATAGGCTTCGAAGTCATCACGACCTTTGGCATTCCATTCACCATTTATAGGATCATGTGCTTCGTAGTCGTCCAACATCCTCTTGAAGGCGTCGCGGTGGGTCTGGTTAAGGGATACGACGATCATGAATGAGTTCAGTATTCCTGAGATATCAAAATTGCCCTACAATATGAGTAGTGAGCGTTGCGGAAGAAAAACTCAAATCCCTATTCTTGAGGCATCGCACGCTAATTCCTCAGTTCTTGGTAGCGGATACTCTTTGGCTCGTACTCCTGGTTACCATCGATAGCCATATCGAATTGGTTAGCTTGTCAGTTCTATTGCTTCCTTTTTCTGTCATTTTGAATCTACTCCTCTGCCTTGTCAGCGCGATTCGTAGACAAGGACAAACATATTCAGTTGCATTCGCGATCGTTTTGGCACTCCTTTACACTACGACTCTATCCTTGTTAGGTGTTATCACGGTGGGCAATCGGCCCGGACAAGACAACGCATATGTCATTACCGGCGGTTATGTGATCGCGATGGGTTCAGGTTTCATTGCTTGCTTAGTGTTCTTCATAACTTGGTTCCTTGCGGCGAAAGACGATTTTTTGTAACTTCTAGTTCTCCAGACGTTGGGTTTATGCGAAGTGGACGACGCTCATGGCTTTGGTGGCCGCCCTTTTTTACTTGGCACAAGGAGTTTGAAGACATAGTCTATTGCTGGAGCAAACGATATGGCATATAGAGCCATAATCCCCTTTTCTTGCCATGATATTGCAATTCCGCCCATTCCAGGTCCTAGTAACATCAAAACAAGAAGAATCAACGACAATGAACCTACCGCGATTATTCCGATGCGTACGAAAACACGAGCGGTTTCGGGTTTTGGAGGAAACGCAAACCAACAGACATAAGTCCAGATTGCCAATACTGCCATGCTCTGGATGAAGGGAATTGGACCAACTCGAATGCGTTCATTGACCAAAACCATTTGGACCATTCTGTAGAGCATAAGACCTGCTGGAGGCAAGTAAATCCATCCTCTTAGAAGGAGCTGTATTGGCGGTTTTAGCTCAGTATTCATGGCAAGTTAAGGACAAGGTTTGATTTGATTCTATCCAATCTGTCAGTCAGTGACTCCCGCTAGCAGGTCGCGACTTGGATGTCACTTCTTATTACCTATTTGCAATCGGAATTACGAGTTTGAGGGCACTGAGGGTGTCGGAGAAGCGAGCGACTTTGACATCCACTAGTCCGTTAGCGAGGGCGAAGGCACGGATGTGGGTCTCAGTCAATTCCTTTTTACCTTTCAGCCAAACCGCCCAGACTCCGCCATTCGATGCGATAACATCGCGGGCTTTGGTGAGGTCGGTTAAGTCGTCCTGGGTGGTTAAACGGACAAACACGATGTCAAATGGACCCTTGGAACTTGGTTCACCGGCGACTTGGTTTAGTTCTGCGGAGAAGGAATCGTCAAACTCACCCAAGGCGGCGTAGGTGTGGGTTGATTTGAGTCCAAGCTTGTCGAGCCTAGATTTGGGGTTCTTGATTGCGTGTTCCCACTTCGCGGCGGCATCGCCGATGTGGAATTCTGCCAGTTCGGCACCTTTGACTGCGGTCAAGACTCCGTCGTTGCTAGAGACTCGGGTTAAGTCGGACCACTTCCACCGAATCTTGAATTCGCCTCGAAAATCGAGTTCGCCGTCGCCGCAATGTGCTTTGCCTTCCGAGATTTCGGAGTTTAGTTTGACTCGGCACACGGTCTCGAGACCCATGACTATAGTCTAATTGTTTTTTGTTGAATTGGTAAAGGGTCCTACCTGCAGGACAGTAAACTAGGAATGAAACACGATGGTTACCAACAATCCCGCCGCCCCCATTGGTGTTTTTGATAGCGGACTGGGTGGTTTAACCGTTTTGAAGAGCTGCCTGGAGGTGATGCCGAACGAGCGGTTTGTGTATCTTGGCGATACTGCTCGGACGCCTTACGGATCAAAGGCTCATGATACGATTCGCCGGTACGGGCTTGATTGCGCTCATTTCTTAGCCGGACACGATGTGAAGATGATCATCGTAGCTTGCAATACGGTTTCGGCTCATGCGCTGAGCGATATTGAAAATGAGTTTGATTGTCCGGTTATTGGGACGGTTGATCCGGCGATTTCGACCGCTCTTCGAGTTACCAAGAATCATCGATATGGGGTCATTGGTACCGAGGCAACAATTGCCGGTGGGCTTTACGAAAAAGGACTGTTGAAAGCAGACCCTTCGGCGGTCGTAATTTCTAAGGCTTGTCCCTTGTTCGTTCCGCTCGTCGAACAGGGAATGGTTTCGGGTTCGATCGTCGATCAGGTGGTTGAATTGTATATGTCGGATTTGAAGGCGGCGGGAGTTGATTCGATCATTCTGGGCTGCACTCACTACCCCTTGTTGGTTGATGCCTTGCAGCGGTATCTCGGGGATAGCGTCTCGTTGGTGGCTTGTTCGGATGCGGTCGCGGCAGCGGCGGTAGAGAGCCTGAGTCTGGGCTCGTTGAGTAAAGCTGATGGATTGCAGTCGGTAGAGTACTTCGTTACCGACGCGGCGGATAAGTTCGATAAGCTGGGTTCGACGCTGTTGGGGATCAAAGGCATCCACGCGACCCATGTGGATTTATAGTCAGCAGTCAGCAGAGGGACAAGAGAAAATGAAAATTCGAGCGGCAGTATTGGAGCGAGTTGGTGGACCGCTGGTGGTTCGCGAAGTGGACCTCCAGGCTCCGCAATCGGGCGAAGTTTTGGTCAAGATTGCGGCATGCGGTGTTTGTCACAGTGATTGGCATTTGGTGACGGGAGAGACGAAGCATCCATTGCCGGCAGTGCTGGGACATGAAGGCGCAGGGGTGATTGCGGAGGTCGGGCAAGGGGTCTTTTCGGTGAAAGTCGGGGATCATGTCGCCCTCAATTGGGCGCCCTATTGCGGTGAATGCTTTTATTGCATACGTGGAAAAGTGAATTTGTGCGAGGCCTACGTTGGGCCGATGTGGGCGGGGACAATGCAGGACGGAACAACTCGGCTTTCGGAGAATGGAAATCCGATTTTCCATTACTGCGGATTGGCGTGCCTTGCGGAATACGTTGTAGTTCCCGCAGTTTCGTGCGTGGTCATGCCACCAACTTTGCCCCACGAGATTGCTGCGGTCATTGGATGCGCGGTAACAACTGGGATTGGGTCAGTTTTGAACACTGCCAAGGTGGAACCGGATTCTTCGGTTGTGGTTTTTGGGGCGGGCGGAGTTGGTCTATCGACCGTCATGGGGGCCGTATTAGCTGGTGCGACGACGATTATTGCGGTTGATCGATTCGATTCGAGATTAGAAGCTGCTAAGGAATTTGGGGCAACCCATACTTTGGTCAGTGGGACGAACACGATAGCTGAGATTCGAGCATTAACCGGGGGGCGGGGGGCAGACTACACGTTTGAGGCAATTGGCAATCCGGCGGTTCAAGAGCAATGCTTAGAAGCGGTTCGGCCCGGAGGAGAGGTCATTTTTTCGGGATTGTCTGCGATGGGATCTTCGACGAACCTACCGGGAGCGGTTTTGGTTCGGCAAGAGAAGACAGTCAAGGGTTCGTATTACGGGACGGCAAATCCGCCTCTCGACTTTGTGAAATTTGCAGAGCTCTATGGGAATGGTCAATTACCGCTTGATCAGCTCATTTCGAAACGATACACGTTGGATCAGGTTAATGAGGCTTATGCGGATATGTTAAACGGGGCAACGAGGCGCGGAGTTATCTGCTTCTTGGGCGAGTCTATTAACAAAGACGGCGCCCGGGGTTAAGCCGAGCGCCGTGATGGATTTTTTCTCTATAAGAGCTGACTCTTATTTCTTGTTGAGTTTGCGTCGTCGGATAAGTCCAAGAGCACCCAAGCCAAGAACTGCCAAGGAAGCGGGTTCCGGAACGATGTGGAGTTGACTTTGACCCCCTTGTCCGGATGAACTGAACAATTCAACACCGGAGGTGATGCCGCTGTTCTTTCCAGCAGTGAAGTAGTTTGAAGCAAAGCCCAAAGCTGTTGCACCAACACCGCTCGTTACCTTCAGATTTCCGGTGGAACCGTCGAATGAAGTGCCGTTGTCGTACAATGCATCCCAGATAGCTAATTGAAGACCTTGTTGTTGGTCAGCGTTCATTGCTGAGCTGAAACTTGTCGCCATGATCTTGGCAGCTAGCGCGAGGCCAGTTCCGTTGGTCATATTGACAGCTCCAACTGTATATGGGTTGAAGTTGCTGTTTAGTGGCGAAAGAGCGTCGGCACAATAAGTGACGATGGAGCCAGAACCTGTATTAAAGGTCAAAGCGCCCATGCCAACGGTGGTTGAATTTCCGTTAACATTGATCGTTCCCGAGTTTACAGAACCAAGCTGTGTACCCGTGAACTTAAGAGATTGCGCGTTTGCAACGGTGGCAGCCCCAAGGATGCCCATTGCAATCGCAATATTTAGTGTTCTTTTCATTTGGATTTCTCGCATAACCCTCCACATAGGACGGGTATGGATATTTCCAATGCAGAATTTGTGCCGAATATGAACCTAATTCGAAGATTTAACCAAGGCTGTTAATAACGTCGGCATACTTCTCTTTCACGACTTTTCGTTTTACTTTGAGAGTCGGAGTGAGGAAACCGTTATCAATGGTGAATGCATCGTCGATCATTGCCCATTTCTTGACCATTTCGAAGTTAGCGATTTGCTTGTTGGTCTTGTCAATTTCCTTTTTTAGGAGGTCTCGAACGCCAGCCGTTTCCGCCAAATCGGCATCCTCGGGAAGCCCGAGCTCCTTTCGAACCGCTTCCTTATTTGGAATGATGAGGGCGATGCAGTAGTCCATTCCGTCACCTAGTACCACCGCCTCTGTGATGAATTTTGATTCTCGAATGAGGTTTTCAATCGGTTGGGGGGCAATATTCTTGCCATTGCCGAGCACAAGAATATCTTTCTTCCGATCGGTAATTTTGAGTGAGGTGCCTTCCATCTCACCAATGTCACCCGTGTGGAACCATCCGTCTCGGTCGATGGCTTTTTCGGTTTCCTCGGGCTGGTTGTAGTAGCCAACCATGATGGTAGGTCCGCGAAGAAGGATTTCTCCGTCATCGGCAATTTTGAGCTCGACTCCGATTGGTTCACCAACGGTCCAGTACTTGTTTCTCTTTGGATGGTTGACAACTGATCCGCCGGTTGTTTCAGTTAATCCGTATCCTTGCAGGACGGTCAAGCCTAGGGCAAGATAGAACTCGGCGACATGCTTTGGCAGGGCAGCTCCGCCGCTCACCACCAGTCGCATTTGACCACCCAACCTTTCCTTAATTTTCTTACCGACGATTGCTTCGAGGATTCCATGCAGAGGGCCAAATCCGCCTTGGGCTTTCCTTACGCCTTGGCTGATGTACAAATTGAAAAGCTTCTGTTTGATTGGCTTTTGCTTCTTCATTCCGTCGACGATCCGGTCCATAAAGGATTCGAGGAATCGGGGAACGGCAACCATTACGGATGGTTTGATTGCAAGGAAATCGTTTGCCATTGATGCAACGCTCTTGTTTTGACCCAGGCATGCTCCCGAGTAAAAGCAGAGGCAAGATGCGATTTGCTCAAAAATATGACTAAGGGGAAGGAAGCCAAAGAAGACATCCTTGCTCGTTATGCCTAGGTATGGAACTGCATGCTCGCAGACGGTTAAGAATGCTTCGTGAGTGAGCATGGCGCCTTTGGGTTGACCAGTTGTGCCGCTGGTGTAAATAAAGATCGCAAGATCGGATGGGTCAATGGAATCAATGGTGCGATTCCACTCAGCTTCATTAAGGACTCCATGCCTTTCTTCTCGAAGCAATTCAACGTGGATTCCTGGAATTCCACTCAATTTTTCGGCATGTTCTGGCGATCCACAGAGAGCGACTTTTGCGGCTGCATCTTTTGCAATGTACTGAGCTTGATCTGGCGGAAGGGTTGGGTAAATTGGCACCGTCACCACGCCTAGCGACATTCCGGCGTAGTGAGCATAGAGCCACTCGGCGCAATTTTCGCTGAGGATGACCATCCTATCTCCCTTTTTGAGCCCAAGGGCTTGGAGAAAGGCGGCATAGCTTTGGATGTTTGACCAGAATTCTTGGTAGGAAAGGGTCTGGAAATGCTTGCCACTTGACACCATAAGTGCTGGGCTATTCGGAGAGGTCTTAGCCTGCTCGCGGATCATCGCCGCCATTGAATGGGATCGAATTTTCATCACTCTTTTTTGAAGGTGTGTGTTCCTTCTAAGAATGCTATTGTAGTCCTAAGTCCCTCTAAGGTAGAACCCTCTTTCGAAAGTTTCAACGTGATTTTCTGTTGATATGCCTCATAAAGGTCTTCATCTGGCACAAATTTGAAATTTGGATTGACTCCTTCTTTGCCACCCTCGGTCTTCACTTTGATGTCGTCGGGATCTAGGGTGATCTGACTGCCAGAGATTTTGTATGTACCTTTGATATCGACCTGTTGCTGTTCGCCCTCGAGGTGTAAAAGATACTTGTTTTTGTCGAGCCGAATACTAACGTAGCCATTGAGGGTGTGGTGTTTCCGGTCTTCTGTTCCGTCTGGACCGCGATTCACTTTGTCGACCACGAACTTGCCTGGCCACTGCCCGAGGAATGGAATTGATTTCTTATCTCCACCCCCTCCAAGACCCCTCATTAACAATAACGGGAGGGAAGCAAATCCGAAGAAAACGGCCAAAACAATGACGAGTGGATGTATCTTCACGATTTTCGGACCTCGTCAGGAAAGGAGCGGTACAAAGCGGCTTTGAAGTTTTTGACTCTTCTATATACGTCGCTATGCATCGTTTCGATCTCGCCGGTCCTGGTTGCGGCTTGGCTGAACATCTTATCGAGGGTGTCCAGGTCTTTGGTAAGAATGCGGACTTGAAATTCACCAAATTCAGCTGGACCAAAACCTAGTTTACGTCGCTCTAGGGTCCAGGATTCGGCAAGGCCCTGATCCTTAAAGTGGTTGAGATACTTCTCGATTGCCTTCGCGAATTGTAAGTCCTCTTTCCCGTCGATCAGATCAACCCAAATCGCGTAGACGTTCATTGGATTAAGTGTATCTTGTCAGGGCCCTGAGCAAGGGCGAGGGCAAGGGAAAGTGGAGAGAAGTGAGGACGTAAGTCGAGCCCAACGGGTCGGGTCTGCGCCCTAAAATTAAGACACTCAAATATGTTCGGTGTGGAGAATATATATGATGCGTCGTTGTTATAGTCGTGAGTTCAAGCTCGATGTCTGTCAGAAGATCACTTCTGGTGAGATATCGAAGTCTCGAGCATG
>JANPAV010000231.1:0-4178 GCA_031430115.1 Armatimonadota bacterium
CGATTCAGATGCTCAGCTTGAAGGTCTGATCAAAGAACGTGGCTACAACGTAGCATTTGCGGGAGACATGAGTGCGGGAGATGCGACCTTCCATAACGGATGGACCATCCACGGTGCGTGTGGAAATGCCTCGACTACGACCACTCGAGAAGTCATGACGGTTATCTACTTTGAAGACGGTGCGATCATTACTCCGCCAGACAGCGCATCTCGAGAAGCGGATCTTGCGACATGGTTCCCTGGTCTGAAGGCAGGCGACAAAGCCGCGAGCGACCTGAACCCAGTGGTTTACCGAAGATAGCTGACGGCTGACGGCTGACGGCTGACTAATATAAATGGTATAATTTTCACTCACTCCTATGCCTCAGTAGCTCAGCGGTAGAGCACTTCATTGGTAATGAAGAGGTCACGGGTTCAATTCCCGTCTGAGGCTCCAGTTCTTGGGTTCACTGTCGTTTAGCACCCAAACTGAACTCCTTTTCCCAAGTCTTTAGTCTCTCCTGAAGTCTCTCACTGCAAGCCCTGTCACTCGAAAATCGTGGGGAAAAACTCCATGGTTGAGGTTAAGTGCAGCGTACGGAGACGGTTCTTGCTCGCCGGTTTAGGTAGAGCGGCACAGGAGTAAATACCGCCGGGCAAATTAAGGTCGGAAACGCGATTGGCATTCTTTCGACTTACACCTACGAGACCGATGGTAACAATTCGATTGTCCAAACCGGAAAACATTTGTTACAATGAGTTATGACCAAGTAAACCGGATGACGGTTCATATGTCCAGAACATCCCTTATCAAGTTCACCGACCAAGCGGACAACATAAGGCGAACCGAGAAGCTTGGAGCTACAACAACAACCCTGATTTGGGACGGAAGCGATTACTTGCAAGGAAGGAGCTAACCAAAATGCCTGTTACAAACTACTACACGATTGACGGTCAAATGATTGGCTACAAGACAGCAGCGGGACGCAAAGACTTCCTGACCGATGCCCTTGGGTCCGTCACCGCAGAAGTTGACCAAACCAGCGCAACTAAGACTTTTGATGGTCGTTATAAGCCGTACGGTGGAGATTTGTCTTCAACTGGAACGAGAGGGGGCTACGGTTGGGTTGGCTCATGGGGTTATCGAGGAGCGAGCCTAAGTGATTCGAGCCACTATGTAAGGGCAAGGCACTATTCAAAGACAAGTGGAAATTGGACAACAACTGATCCAATATGGCCAATTCAAAGTGGCTATTCATATGTGGGCGCAACGCCAACCAAGTTAACGGATCCTTCTGGTTTAGCACCTAAGGTTAATATAGCCCTAAGTGTAAATGTTTGTGACGCTAATTGTGGGGGACTATTCAATTGCGGTTGTGGTTACCACATGGAATACCAACTTGATATCGTTGTTAATCCCAATGGCGCAAAAAACTGTGTAATCTATCAATGGGTTAAAGACCCTGGATGGCAAAAAGACACAGGTCTCGGATGGCCCTACCCGTGGGATGGGAATAAACCTTGCAAGGATCCAGTGTGTTCGACATTTGATAATCCGGGCGTTCAGGGTTATGCATTTTGTCTGAGTACGATTGTTGATGATCGATCATTTATTACTTGCCTCTCATGTGACGGCTTTTGCCAGTGCTGGGATTGGGAGATACACTCAAGAGCCGCCCATTGCTCAGGCGCTACTTGTGTTCCTAAAGGACCTACCCCAAGGAAGGGACCATGTCCTCCATTTTCCACCAGCGTAGTACCAGGAAATCCTCCGGGACCAGGCGGGGGAGGGCGATATGCACCCGGACGGCCCTTATTGCCGTGAATCACCTAATCTTTAGGGTTTTTATTTTGATGACAGCGTTTGTCTTAATATTAGTCGGGGGCAGCTCAATCTGGATTATTGTGGCAAATTACGTTGTTGGAAAAATTAGACCATGGTCATGGAGTATCTATTGGCAGAACAATTTTCAATTTGCTTTTGGTTCTTTTGCGTTGCCAATTGGTCTGCTGATTGCCTATCATGCAATTAGATATAGAGATCATAAGTAGCTCCTTAACCAAGGTGGAAGATACAGCTGTTAACATTGCTGCTAGGCCGCCGTAACGAGGATTCTTTCAATTGATCAAATCCACCGAAAAGAATCGATGAAGCCTTGTCGTCGAGTTGGGAACCTGCACCGGTGGAATCATCTCCTACCTCGCTGCCGGAACAATGGGCAAAGTAGTCTCCATCGACATCGTAATTGGAGTGACCCCTTTTTCCAAGCCACTGGTTAGATGACTCTTTGCTCCTTTATTATGTTTATCTTTTGATGAAATCTTTCTTTGTATTGTTGGGGAATTGAGTATCCAATTCCGCTGTGTGGTCTGACGGTGTTGTAGAAGTTCTTCCAAGCCTGGATCTTAATCTGGGCATCGGCTAGGTTATAGAAGACTTCTGATCCAGGCAGTTGCTTCTAAAGGTTGCGATGAAGCTCTCAGCAAAGCCGTTTTGCCAGGGAGAGCCTGGCTGGATGTTGACGAGTTCTACTCCTTGCTTCTTGAGAAAGAGCCTTAGGTTCCAAGAGATGAACTCAGGACCATTGTCACACCGGATGATGGCAGGCTTGCCATATTCGAGAAAAGCTCTCTCTAGAGCTTGAATGAGATGCAAGGAAGGGATTCGGTTCGAAACCTCAAGGCAGACGCACTCTCTGCTGAACTCATCGACAACCGCTAGGCACTTGAGTTTTGAGCTGTTCATACACCGGTCGTGGCAGAAGTCCATGCACCAGACATGGTTCATACTTTTTGCCTCAAGTTCGGGTTTCTTGCGCCCGGTGATCTTCTGAGACTTCTTCGGTCTCAAATGAAGCCGCTCAAGTCTCCAGAGCCGCCGAACCCGTTTGAGGTTCAACGGTGAGAACTCATCTTTGAGCTGAGCCCAAGCAAGGCGACAACCAAGCCGGGGCTGCTCTGAGGCAAGATCTTTAAGCCTTTGTACAAGACCTGTATTCCGAGATGCCATGGCACGGTAGGCAAAGCCAGAGCGGCTGAGACCCAAGAGCTGACAAGACCTGCGCGCCGAAATACCACGGGCTGTCATGAACTCTGCACCCGCGCGCTTTGCAGAGGCCCCCAGGAGTTTTTTGACGCAAGCTCCTTCATAACATCGATCTCTAAGTCACGCTCTGCCAGTATCCGCTTTAAACGGGCGTTCTCACGCTCCCGTAAACGACGAGACTCCTCAACGTTCATTCCACCGTACTTCTTCTTCCAAGCGTAGAACGTGTTCTTCGTAATCCCACGATCGCGGCATATGTCCGTCACGGTTTTCTCGCCGACTTCGGCTTCCTGCAAAATACGAACCACCTGTTCGTCACTGAATCTATTCTTTGTCATTGTTCCTTACCTATTTTAAAGGCAAAGAGTGAACTTAGCAATGGACTGGTTTTTGGGGGTCACTCCAATGGTTCAAATCCTTACTAAAACCTTCTCTCCTCCGTAGCCAAGGAACTTCAGCCAAGTCTCGTTGTCGAACTTGGCAAATGCACCGGAGGAAGCACCTCACACCTTGCCGCCGGAACTAGTGGCAATGTTTTCTCCATTGACATCGAAATCTTGAGAGGAGCTACAAAGCAGCCAAAGGGAAATCCCGATTCGTCGGGACGTCCTGATGCCAGAGAGCGACTCATTGCTTTCGATAACATCGAACTTATTCATGGCGACACTCGAAGTCCCGATCTCGTCAATGAAATCGCAAAGCGTGGACCAATCGATCTCCTGTTCATTGACACTCTTCACACCGCCGAACAAGTGACTGCTGAACTAGCCCTATTCTAACCCCTCGTCCGCCCCGGTGGTCCCATCTTCTTCGATGACATCCGCATCAACCAAGGAATGTCCGCTTGGTGGGACAACCTCGACGAAGACAAGCTCGAATTGCCTGAAATGCACTGGACCGGATTTGAGGTCGTCATTCGGTAAGTGCCAATTGTGGTCTCACAATGAAAGTTCTCAATCAAATAAGTATTTCAATTTGCCAACTGCTTAAGACTTCTTAATCCGAAAACATGAATTGTTATATATAATAGAATTGAGGTTTAAAGGCATGCCTGTTACGAACTACTACACCGTTGACGGCCAGATGATTGGCTACAAGACTGCGGCGGGACGCAAAGACTTCCTCACCGATGCTCTTGGCTCGGTTACAGCCG
>JANPAV010000232.1:0-2499 GCA_031430115.1 Armatimonadota bacterium
TATCCTCAATCGGGATCCGCAAATTGACAAAGCCATTGAGCACCTTCTGAACGAACTGAAGAAACGACCTCCCGTCAATTCAAAAATTCCACCTGCCAAGGACCGAGTCAAGAATGGCGGCAGCTAGTTGTGTTTCGGGAACAGGGAACAGGGAACAGGGAACAGGGATCAGGGATTAGAGATTTTACAGTTAAGCTTCATGACACATATGAACAGGTGAACCTCAAAATGGGATCATGTCACTGATATGATACCGTTCGAAAAATCAGTTCAAGAACTTCGCGTGGAGTTGCACAGAACTTTTCCAAAAGTCGTTGTGCCGCTCTCGGAATTAGTTGCAGAAGGTGCAGGAGACATGGAGGAAATGACGATCGAAACCGTGTTAAACCTTGACTGGTCCCAGATCCCTCACAAAGAGGCAAAAGGTCTTATGGATTTTGGAAGGGCGTTTACCAAAGTTGGGAAGGTTGCTTACTTCCCTGCAGTCCTCGATGCAATTCTAGACCCAAAGGAAATGGATGCGCTACCTGTGTTTTTTGCCGGGATTGTTTGCGCTTTAGATAAGTCAAGTTTATCTGCAAATCAGATTGCGACGGTTCGGGCAGTTACTGAATTCGTGTTAAGTTGCGATGAAAAATATGAAAATGGAGAGTTATACTATGATGAAATATGGTCAGATAGGGAGCAACTCTTGAATTGGCTTTCTGATTGAACTCCTTGAAAATAAAGTTGACAAGTCTCGTTGTGAGCTGGATAACCCTTAGATCTGGGTGTGACAAGTCTCGTTGTGAGCTGGATAATCCTTAGATCTGGGTGTGACCTGCTTACCCGACAACCTGCGACGAAGGAGCTGGGAGGATAAGCAGGAAAGACTGGCAGTTACTAAATGACGACCGGGTAAAACTCCGAAATGCCGCGAGAGGGAAAGCCGAACTACAACAAGCGCAAGTCGTTCAACACTTTCTGGCATTCTCACTACATAACCTTCTCGACCCATCACCGTCGAAAGTACTTGCTCGATGACCGAATATGCGAAGCCCTTGCCAACCGCATCAATGAGGCTTCGAAGAAGCACAACTTCGCCGTCCTTGCCTATGTCTTCATGCCGGATCATGTTCACATGCTCATTCACCCAATGAACGAGGTTTACGATATGGCCGATATTCTCAAAGCGATTAAGCAAGGTCCCTCGAAAACCGCCAAGAATCGCAAGTGGATATCGACCGCGCTGTGGGAACGAGGGGGCGGATACGATTCCAACATCTTTAGCCCAAAGGCAAGGCTCGACTGTATTCTTTACATTTTGCGAAACCCAGTTCGAAAGGGTTTTGTTGAACGATCCTGGGACTATCGTTGGTCGTCTGCCGATTGGTATGTGAACGGAGTCGAGCGTGATATCCGATGTCACTCATTTTTAACTCTGGAATACGGAAAACCGCTGTAGAATAGGAGTGAAATACCATGAGAACCTGCTTATCCTCTCAGCTACGCAGATTGTCGGGTAAGCAGGCCACAACAAGTCTCAGGAAAACTGAGGAATTGCCCCGCCCACAACGTGGCTCGCCATCCAAGTACTCAATCAAGATTGTTTAGGGTCCCCTTATCGCGTAGAATAATTTAATGCGTTTAGATGAGATTGAGGAGAGTTCCAATGTAGAAGACCGTCGTGGCTCCAGACCCGGAGGCAAACTAGCTGTTGGCGGAGGTCTTGGTGGCATTGTAATTGTGATCATCTACGCACTCCTTGGCGGTAATCCTCAGGATCTTCAAGGCGCATTGCCGAGCCAAAGCGGTCAAGCACAACAAAGCAGTGGCGGTGCACCAATCAATGACGAAGGCAAAAAGTTTGTCAGCAAGGTCCTCAAGGAAACCGAGGTCGTTTGGGACAAAGTATTCCAAGATCAACTCGGCAAAGCCTACGAAAAACCGAGTCTCGTCGTCTTTTCCGACCAAGTTCAGTCTGGTTGCGGAATTGCCGACACCGGAGTTGGACCGTTCTATTGTTCGGCCGACTCAAAAGTTTATATTGACCTCGCGTTTTACGAAACGATGGAGAAACAACTTGGGGCAGGCGGCGACTTTGCCCAAGCCTATGTTGTTGCTCACGAAGTCGGTCACCACGTTCAAAACTTGCTTGGAACAAGCGATCAAGTCAACAAATTGAGAGCCAGACTTTCAGAGAAAGACTTTAACAAGATCTCCGTCAAAATGGAGCTCCAAGCCGACTTTCTCGCCGGCGTTTGGGCTCATTACGCAACCGAGTTGCAAATCGATGAACAAGATGTCAAGGAAGCAATGAACGCTGCCCAACAAATTGGTGATGACACGCTTCAAAAGCGAGGTCAAGGCTACGTAAATCCCGATTCATTTACCCACGGCACTTCAGCTCAAAGGGTGAAGTGGTTCATGGCAGGTCTCCGAAGCGGAAAGCTCAGCGACGGCGACACGTTCAACACTCGAAACCTTTAGCCTTGAGGTATGTACATTCAACTTCTGCTG
>JANPAV010000233.1:0-19227 GCA_031430115.1 Armatimonadota bacterium
CTTCGTTGGAATTCTATATCCACCAAATATACAACCAAGAAAGAATGCACTCGTCACTAGGCTACATAAGCCCACAACAATTCGAGTCGCGTCAAAACGGAGAGATGCGATGAGGGTGTCCGAACTTTTCACCGCATTTCATCGAGCCCTAGCGAAGGCAAGACTGAGGGGGGGATTTTGGACTCCTCCAAAGGAAATTGACGTAAATGGTTCACCTTCACCCTTAGGTTTGAACTCCCCCCCTCCGTCACGCTCATCATCCAAAAATGTTAAAAAAAAGGGAATGATTCGCGTGCCACCTCCCCTCAGTGGAGGAGCGTGCATTTTTGGCATGGAGGATGGTCTCATTAAATCAACGCTCGCCACTCGTGAGCTTTGCTCCTCTCCTAACGAATTAGATCTGGATTCGCAATGCTGTAGACACGAAAATACTCAGTTCGCCCAAGATCAACTAGGTGTTGAGACATGGTAACCAAACGAATCATCCCGTGTCTCGATTGCAAAGACGGACGAGTCGTCAAAGGCATCCAATTCCAAGGTCTCACCGATGCCGGATCGCCCGCCGAGCTAGCCGCCCGATACCAAATCGAAGGAGCCGATGAATTGGTGCTCCTTGATGTCGGGGCTTCGATCGAAAGTCGCAACAATCAGCTGCAAACTGTTAGAGATGTCCGCGCCGAGCTCACCATCCCACTAACCGTCGGAGGCGGAGTTCGAGAAATCGCTGATATCGAAAAACTCCTCCAATCAGGTGCTGACAAGGTTTCAATCAATACCGCCGCGGTCAAGAACCCTTTTCTAGTTCGAGAAGCTTCCCGGGCATTTGGTGCTCAATGTACGGTTGTTGCCGTAGATACAAAGAGGCGGGAAAATAGCTGGATCGTGATTATTCGCTCCGGCACCGAAGAACAGGCTCTTGATACGATTGATTGGGTGAAGCAGGTCGAAGAACTTGGAGCTGGAGAGATTTTGCTAACCAGCTTTGATCGAGACGGTACCCAACTCGGATATGACCTCGAACTGCTGTTGGCTGTGAGCCAGGCAATCCAAATTCCAGTCATAGCAAGTGGCGGTGCGAAAGTCACGAAGGACCTTTATGAAGCGTTTAACGCCGGAGCCGATGCAGTCTTGGCCGCGTCGATGTTCCACTACCAAACCCACACCATCGGGAAAGTGAAACGAGAATTGCGAGACTTAGGAATTGAAGTGCGACTATGATCATCCCATCGATTGATTTACAAAGCGGCAAAGCCGTGCAACTGATTGGCGGCAAGGAATTTGCCATCGATGGTGGAGATCCCCAAAATTGGGCTAACGAATTTGGCTTAGCGTCCGAGATAGGGGTTATCGACCTTGATGCTGCGATGGGTGTAGGTTCAAACCGGGACACGATCGTTGCTTTGCTCAAGGGCCGACGATGCCGAGTTGGCGGCGGAATTCGGTCGGTGGAAGATGCAATGTTCTATCTTGACGCCGGCGCAACTCAAGTCATCATCGGAACTAAAGCCACACCAGAATTCCTCGAGCACTTACCAAAAGACCGAGTCATTGCCGCGCTAGACACCAAGCATGGAGAAGTTGTTGTTGACGGTTGGCAGACCAACACCAAAGCTCCCATCGAAGAAAAGATTGCCCTCCTTAAGGATTTCGTTGGTGGCTTCCTCGTGACCTTTGTCGAGCTTGAAGGACGGATGAATTCGATTGACATTGAGCGCTCACGCTATCTCAAAGAGCTTTGCGGTGATGTACCGTTGACCGTCGCTGGGGGAGTTGCTTCTACTGAAGAAATCGCCGAACTCGACGCCCTAGGAATCGACGTTCAAGTTGGAATGGCATTGTATTCTCGCAAAATTGGCTATGCCGACTCCGTCATTGCGCCACTCGTCAAACGAATCCCGGAAGGACCGTGGGCGACTGTCATCTGCAACGAGCATGGTGTCGCGCTTGGCTTAGCATGGTCAACTCTTGAATCGGTTCGATTGGCATTTGCCGAGCAGCGGGGAATCTACTACTCACGGTCGAGAAAGCAAATTTGGCGAAAAGGGGAGTCGTCCGGGGCAACTCAGAAATTGCTGAGGGTAGACCTCGATTGTGATCGAGATGCTCTTCGGTTCACCGTTCAGCAGTCCGGCACCGGTTTCTGTCACCTCGGTACCACCACTTGCTGGGGCGATGCCGAGGGGCTAACAAAGCTCGAAGAGACACTAGCTGAGCGAAAAGCAAACGCTATTCCAGGTTCTTACACAAATCGATTGTTTAATGACGATGGCCTCTTGAATGCGAAATTAATCGAAGAAGCAACTGAATTGACCGAGGCTTCGACGAATGAGCACATTACGGCAGAGGCGGCGGACGTACTGTACTTTACGGTGACAAAATTAGCAAAGCACGGAATTCCGCTCAGTGAAGTCACCAAGGAGTTAGATTTGCGATCACGAAAAGTCAGTCGTCGCGCAGGAGACAAAAAGCCATGATTCCAATCATCCAATGGGCAGATGCCAACGCTGAGACTAAGCAAAGAATTCTCAATCGGTCCAGCCAATCGTTCAATGAAATTGAAGGAGATGTTCGCTTCTGGATTAATGAAATTCGAGAGAAAGGCGATGATGCAATCCTCGAATACATCAAGAAATTCGATAATCGAGACGGCAATATTGGTAGGTTTCCTAGCGCAAAGTTTAACCAATCGAAATTTCAAATTTCGGAACTTGAAATTGAACATGCTTACGATACGATAGATCGTGACCTACTTTTGAGTATCCAACGTCAAGTTGAATTGTCGCAAAAGTTCCACGTTGCCTATGCGGCAAACCTCCCGAAGGCTTTCGAAACCGAACAGCTTCCGGGCGTCATCGCTGGTTACAAACGGATTCCGGTTGCAAGCGCAGGTCTCTATGTTCCGGCCGGAAAAGCACCCCTGCCAACCGTCGCCCAGATACTCACCGTCGCCGCCAACTCCGCCGGGGTTGATCGGTGCGTGGTTTGCTTTCCTCCCACGTCCGAAGTGAGCGAAACCGCGATCATCGTTGCCGCTAACGAGGCTGGTGCGGACGAGATATACCGCGTCGGTGGAATTGCCGCAATCGCCGCAATGGCATACGGAACCGAGACGATCGAACGAGTCGATGTGATTGCCGGACCGGGCAACCCGTGGGTTCAGGCTGCGAAGCTCATGGTATCCGGCCAAGTCGGCATCGACATGGTGGCTGGCCCGAGCGAAGCAATGATCGTTGCTGATGAAGACGCAAACCCTGATTACATTGCCGCTGATATCCTCGCTCAATGTGAACACGGTTACGACTCTGCCGGAGTGCTGGTCACGACATCGATGAAGATTGCGGAAGATACGCTTGCGGCAATAATGACTCAACTCAAAACCCTTGATCGAGGAAACTACCTGGATAAGTCCCTCAGCCAATACTCCGCTCTGATCGTGGTTGATACCGAGCGCGAAATGCTCGACCTAGTTAACCTCTACGCTCCAGAACACCTTGAGATTCAACTTGCCGATCCTATGGCCTTTTTTGCCAAGGTTAAGAATGCCGGGTCGTGTTTTATCGGAGACGATTCGCCAGTCGCCGCCGGTGACTACGCCACTGGAACCAACCATACGCTTCCGACCGGGACGGCAACAAGGTACGCCTCCGCGGTGAGCCCGGAGACGTTCATGAAGACGATCCAATATCAGCGGCTGACCAACGATGGGCTAAAGCGACTGCTACCGATTGTCGAGCATGTCTCCGATGCAGAAGGTTTGGATGCACACAAGCGATCAGTTCAGATCAGGTTCGAAAGCGGCACCCAATCCTGAGGCCGATGAAAGTCGTGTGCTCCAAGCTGCACGATTGAATGAAGGTATTCGAGCTTTTCGTCGGGATGGTCGCAACCACCCAGGACAAGGGTGACATTTCCTACTAAGTTATCTAAGCTTCCGAGGCATCGTTCGACTTCTGAATTTGCGATTCTTAGTTCTGAATACCATTGAGTTTCCTCAACGAGATGGCTATTAGGTGTGCATATTGGTGGTCGGCAATCTCCGTCTCTTAGCCGTGGAAGCACAAACGCGCAAGTCCAATGAGCTCCATTCGGCGCTAAGTTAATCTCAATGTAGCGACCATTTTCGGGATTTCCTAGCCACAACTCTCCGCAATCGTGGCGCCAAAGACCTTCATAAATTTGCCCTTTGGAAATGGCTGGGTTTACATATGCCGGGCTCTTGACAAAGAAGGCAATTTGAATGAACTCTGAGGACCGATCCAACCGGTACCCACATTCTGATTTTGGCGGGCCAGCAAAGCTAGATTCGAATGGATGACATTCACCCATTACTTCTGATACACCCGCACGTAATCCACTTCGAACCGAGTTGGGAATGGCACCTTGCTCGGATCGCCGCCCGTACTCCCAATCGCCAAGTTCAAGATCATATGCTGCTTCTGGTGGAAAGGATTAAAGCCATCCCTATTGTGCGTGTTCATGATGTCAGTCTCATTCAACAGTCGATCATCCACATAAAGGCGAATCCACTTGGCGTCCCAATCCATTCGCCAGATATGAAACTTAGAACCCCAATCTGGATCCTTGTCAAAGAACTCTTTCATCGGTGTCGCAACCGAATC
Source organism: Armatimonadota bacterium (assembly GCA_031430115.1). GTDB lineage: Bacteria > Armatimonadota > Fimbriimonadia > Fimbriimonadales > Fimbriimonadaceae > Fimbriimonas. Next base: position 4,620 of record JANPAV010000233.1, read on the forward strand.
CCATTTACCTCCACCCTCACCGTACGCGGCATTGGCGTGAAGCTTCTGCTGGTAAAACTCCATCAGGTCAATCTCACCGTTGCTGGGCCAAGGGCGAGTGTCACCGACAAACCATATCGCTGGCCATAGCCCATGTATCGGATTAATCTTTGCTCGAGCCTCGAACCGACCATAAAGCCAAGAGTGTAGTCCTTTGGTTTTGATGCTTCCTGACGTATAGTCAGCATAGGCCCGTGCCCGCTTCCAATCTTCTCCGGGCCGCGCCGCACCGCCGACCGGCGCTGGCGAAACCGAAGGATCGAACTTAGGATTGTTCACTCGCTCCTTTCGACCCTCAATAACCAGCAGACCATTCTCAATAAATACGTTCCTACGTTGATAGTATTGAAGCTCTCGGTTGCGAACAAAGCCGAGCTCATATGTCCATTTCATCCCATTGACGCGACCAGTTCCATCAAATTCGTCACTGAAGACCAACTTGTAGTCGGACTGAAAAGCGAGAAAAGCGAACGCTACGAGAGACATATTGAGAATTTTAACTCTTTGACTCAACCTGAAACCAACTTGTGAACTCTATTCGTAGTGTCATGTACATGAACAAGAGATTTTTTACGTCCGCATTGCTAATCGCATTGGCTACATCTTCACTTTTTGCCCAACTGACCGCCACCGAGAAGAAGGAAGTTGTTGACAGGCTCTCAAAAGAGATGATTAATCGCTACGTGGTTAAAGAAAAGGCCCAAGAAGTAGCAAAAATGATTCAGACAAACTTTTCCAATGGGCTGTACGATTCATTAACCACCGGCAAGGACTTCGCCCTCAAGCTTTCCCAAGACGCTAATGCTATTTGCAAGGACGCTCATTTCCGAATTAGATTCAGCGAATCCGTGCTACCTGTTCGAAAGGAAGCAAGTGAACCTTCGAAGGAAGAACTCGAAGCTGATGCCAAGTTTGTCCGCCTAATCAACGCTGGCTTTGAAGAAGTAAAGCGACTTGGAGGAAATATTGGCTATATTCGATTCTTTGGCTTCCAGGATCCTAAAGATGCCGAACGAGCGATTCAGGCCTCCATGCAATTCGTTCAAAACACCGACGCTTTGATTTTCGATATTCGAGACAATGGTGGTGGCGACCCCGAAACCGTGCGACTCCTCTGCAACTACCTTTTTGACAAGCCAACCCATATCAATTCGTTACTGATGAGAAGGGGCGACAAGACTCAGAAAGTCGACTTCAAAACGGGAACACCAAAAGGCAAACGCTACTCAAACCCGATCTATATAATCGTCAGCAAACGAACAGGCTCAGGCGCCGAAGAGTTCGCCTATGATTTGCAAAACCAAAAGCGCGCTACGATTCTTGGTGAGAATACGTGGGGTGGAGCAAATCCCGGTGGAACGGTAAGACTGACCGACCATTTTTCCGCTTTCATTCCAGTTGGAATGGCGCAAAACCCAATAACCATGACTAATTGGGAAGGAACTGGCGTAACACCAGATGTCAAATGCGATCCTAAGGAAAGCCTGAAGCTCGCCCAAATCATGGCAATCAAAAAGCTCCTTGAGACGGCTCAAGGGGACGATATCGATCGCCTCAAGAGTGTCCTCAAAGAATTGGAAGATGGGCCACGAAGATAACTCTGGGTCACTTTCCTATTGAGAGACCAAAGGAAAAAATGTCGATTTGTCATATTTTCCTGGCGTACACCTATTATTTTTGTACTGACTTTGATAGAATCCAGGCGTAGGGGAAATTTACTATCATGAAACCAGTTTTTTCGATCTTATCAATGCTACTAAGCCTAGGCGGCATGGTTTGCGGAATTATCATACTTATTGAAGCCTTCAAAAGCGCAGTTTGGAAAGGAATTCTATGTTTGGTGACTTGCGGACTATACATGTTGTATTTTGCCTTTGCCGAATTCACTCACGACAAAAAATGGATGATCATTGGCGGTTGGTTAGGAGCCGGAATCTTAAGCGGTATTCTTCGGGTCCTGTCCCAATAGGAATTTAAAAGTCAACATCAAAAAAGCCACTTCGTTCGAAGTGGCTTTTTTTGTTGGATTCTTATCCAGCCTATTTGGGCTGAATGCCGTACTCGTAAACGTCTTCGATCGTCACGCCTTCTTTCATCGGCGTCCCGAACCGAAGTACCTTCGGTAGAGCTGTTGCTGGGTCAACATAGAGAACAATCATGCTCACCGGTCCCTTCAAAGAGAACTTATCGAGTTTCTGACCATTAAAATCGACCCCTCGTTCGATGGTCCAGCGAGAAGTGTCCTTAAGAAGATTGACCAAGTAGTCCGCACTGGTTTGACCAGACTGCATAATCATTGGCTTTTCACCGTTCTTGCCCGAGCCAACTACCGCCATCGATTTGGAAAACGAACCCTTGTCCCCTTTCATTGTGTCTGCGTTCAGCGTAATCATTCCACCGCCCTCATGCCCCTTTATGCCGTCTTTTGAAATGATAATATTCTCGTTGCCTCCCAACCCATTAGGAAGCTTTTTTACTTGTTTGCCATTCAAAAAGAATCGCTTAACTTCCTTTCCATTGGCGTCTTTGGTTACCTGAACCTTCATTTCTTGTAGATCCTTTCCAACCTTTCCGCCCCCAATTTTGACATTTACGTCTGACGGCAACTTGTCAACTTCTTTGCCATCAATAAAATATCGTTTGACTTCCTTACCATCAGAGCCCTTTTTCACTTCAACCCGGACATCCTTTTTGCCGCCACCAGAGATTCCGCCCGGAACATGGATATTGGCTCCTATGCCATCAGGCAACTTGTCAACTTCCTTACCGTCAACAAAAAAGTGTTTAACTTCCTTTCCGTTGGCATCCTTGGTGACTTCAACTTTAATGTTCTTTGATCCCGCTATATGAGATCCATCAATAACGACTGATTGAGAGCTACCAGAAGAAATATGAACGGTCCCTTTCACCTTCTCAATTTCCGCCTTCGACATATCCTTCAAATCGCCGTGGGCATCAATCGAAAAGCCCATTTTCATCGGCGAGTCGTGAATCATCATCACGCCCTGATCGATGCCGCCTTTGGTTTCTTTTCCTTCGGCATCGTAATAAACGGTCCTTCGATCCTTTCCGCTCACCGAAGTCTTCGATTGAAGATGTCGTTCGTTTCCTTCGATTGTAAAAGAATTGATCGTGTAATTCTTTATGTCCTGGATCGCCTTAATAACGCGCTCAGGGGTAGCAGCCACGACTCGAGGCTGGGCAACGAAAAATACGCCAGCAATAGCGGCGATAGATACGAGAGTAGGCAAGGATGCTTTTCTGAGGATGCTCATTTTGGATTCTCTTTTTGGTCTCAAGAGAGCTAGAATCAGTTCGCCTTTAGCGTCTGGTCGCGGCTGCTCTTGTCTTAGCGCTTGGATTTCTCGGTTCTTGAGGTGGTTGTTATCTGCACTCATAACGGATCTCCTGAAAGGTGCTGCCGAGCGATGATTGCAGTCTTGCTCTTGCGTGATGCAATCGCGATTTTACTGTGCCAACCGGTGAGGAAGTCACATCTGCAATCTCTTCGATCGTCATCTGCTGAATTTCAAACAACAAAAATGCTTCTCGAAGCGCGGACGGTAGCGTGTGGAGTGCGGCCAATAAAGCCTCGCCATCTTCTATCGCAGCAAAGTTTGGATCCACTTTGGGACTCAACATTTCCACCGGTAGAAAAAAGCGTCGCTTTCTCCGCCATGCAATATATTCTCGAAATGCGATTCGGCTCAGCCATGTTTTGTGGCTCGCCTCACCGCGATAGCTTGGGAGAGCTGAATTGCTTTAAGAAAGGTTTGCTGGGCGAGATCCTCAGCGGTCTCTACATCGCGAGTCAGGTGACGTAATAGTCGGTAGATATCATCGTAATTGCGATGAACCCAAATGTTTAGCGCCTCAGCATCCCGTTTTCTTAGCTTGTCCAAGTCCATGCAAGTTTCGAGATTCATTGTTCTCCGAGAATATAGAGAACATACGCAGAGCAAAGGTTGAGTAAGTTTCCAAAATTGTTCGATAAGTCCTGATTTGATGAAACCAGACCACGTCATAACAAATATGACTATGCGTAATGTTACTGAGACCAAGGCTGAACTTTCTGCCCTTTTGGTAATGGTTGAAAACGGTGAAGACGTGATTATTTCTCGTGCTGGCAAACCCGTTGCCAAGATCATTAAGATTGAGAATGTCGCGCAACCAAGAAAGCTTGGAATGATGAAGGGCCAAATCATCTTCAGCCCTGATTACCATCAAGCGGATGCCGAAATTGAAAAGCTTTTCTACGGAGACGAGGGTTGAACCTTCTTCTCGACACCAATATCCTTTTGTTTGCTCTTTCAAGTCCAGATAGAATTTCGAAAGAGTTCGTAAGCGCAATTGAATCACCAGAGAACCATGTTTTTGTCAGCAGTGTGACTATCTGGGAAATTTTCACGAAGGTGCAGATAGGCAAATTGCAAGTGCTCGTCGATTTCTCACAGGGAATCGAACAACTTGGAGTTACCACGTTGGACTTCAATGAAAAGGATGCCCTTGAAATCTTGAATTTGCCACTCCATCATCGTGATCCTATTGATCGAGGATTACTAGCCCAGGCAAGAAGAAATCAATTCCGTTTTATGACATCGGACGCACGGTTAAAAGAATATGGGGCTCTGGTCGATGTCCAAATCATGAATGAGTACTGACTTCACAGATCCAGAAAGGATTAACTTGTGAACTTTACGATCCCATTTGGCAGTAGCCAAATAATTTCGCTCGAAATGACAAATGCTTATTTGATCGCGTAAGGCGAGCAAAGCGGATCACCGATCACAATGTCTTCCCATCCAACAAATCGTGAAGCAGCATAAAAACTCTCCGCCAACGTCCAACCCGACGTATACCGGTCAAACAAGACCGTCGGTGACGCAACCGCTTGAAGTAACGGCTCATCGCAGTAACCCTTAACCCCGGTGACCCGAGCTTTGATCAAGTCAACAATCAGCGACTGCCCACCGCTCGTCGGTAAAAATGTTCGAGCCGAAGTCGAAACGGCCGTTTCAGCAATCGAACCCGGATCAAATCTCAAGAGCCCGTAGCCTACGGCGTCAAACTTCGGATCATTGCTCCCCCAAGATGCATATCCGGCTAGCCCGCTCTTCCGGCCAACAAAGACGTCGGTACGATCTACTAAGACAGGAACCTTCTTAGCCTCTAGTTTTTGACCAGCAACCACCATGTCAGCATCCCACTCGTTATAAGCCATCTCGTTGATCATGTGGGTATCGAGTTTTCCGTCAACCAACGCCGACATGGGCACTTTCTTCACGTCTCCGATGCCATGCCCTTCGGCAACGTCGATCAAAAATTTGCCAGTCGGACGAGACTTCTCAGATTGAATGGAATACGTTGAGAGCAACTTTGCGTCATCGACCGTGTAGCCATCCAAACGGGTAACGAGGTACCCACCAAACTTTGCATGGGTAAATCGTTCAGTTGAGTTCCAAAAGCGATTTGCCCAACATTTACCCGTAAAACCTGAATCATTCAAAACTATGGGAATGGCGTCTTTGCGTTCCTTATAGTCAATTGCCGCCACCGTCGAGTCGAGCGAAGGCTGAGTTCCACTAACCCCGGTTTGCGCCCCAGTAAGCCGAATTGGAACTCCCTTGGTCAAAACTATAAAGTCAATTCCGCTCTTCTTGTTCAAATAGGCTCTGAGAGGTTTTTCAATCTTTTCCTGAAAGTCCGCATACTTCATTGTCTCGCTGGCAGGCGATAAGGCAGAGTCTTGACATTCAACTTTCAAAACATTCGTCACACCGCGCTTCTTCATATAGTCTTCGGAAATTTCAACCGAAGCGGCGCTGGCGCTGTTTTCAATCACCAACACGCGATTAGCGCCGGCGCTGGCAAAGACAAGAGTAGCGATGAACATGTCGAAATCCTACCTGGTGGTAGGCACTTTGGTGATTTCGGAAACGAATGATGGTATATAAACGTTAGAACGAATATGCGACAACAAGGAGTCTTGAATAGAATCATTGCCTTGTTCGCGTTATTTGCCTTGGTTTTGCCGGCAAGCGCGAAAGTCGCTTCATGTCTGGATCATGTCAAAGAAAATGCTTGTTGCATGAGCCACGGTCAACCAGTAGCAAAGAAATTAGTTTCCGAACCGGTTTCCAGTTGTTGCACCACCAAAGTAAAGTCAGATTCAAAAGCTCCAAAAGTTAATGAATCAAAGAGTGTTGACGAATCAAAAAGCGGATGCCACTGCAAGATCGAATCTGCACCAACCAAGCCACCGCATGACTCAGTTCTTCAACTGTCGAGCAACTCACCTGGTGAAGTTTCCAATTCAGCTACGCCCGTCAATCTTTCAAGCCCAACGCCTGAAGTTCGGCTCGAACAAGCAGTCTTTTTTAATGACTCAAGCCCCCCTGATGAGCCCATTGGCTCCTCGCACGATGGTCGTGCGCCTCCAGTTTCTGGGTTTTAACTCTTCCCGCACATTTGTGCCTGGAAGCTTCGTCAATTGACGTCCCTAAAACCAGAATTTACATGATTACCATTATCGCCGCCGCGCACCTTGCGGTCCTTTTCGTCACCCCACAAAAACCGATCACCAAAGTCACGTTTGGAAAATACCAAGCCGAACTTCGTATTCCTGAAGGAGGACTGTATGCCCAGGAACAGATCGACGTCGAGTTCAGAGTAGTCGATACGACCCAAAAAGATCCGGTCGAGGAAGGCTTCAAGGGCGTAGGAGCCATTGAGGCTAAAGCCAAGATGACCATGCCAAGCATGGCGGGAATGCCAATGGTAATGCCCGAAGTGCATCGCGAGGGTGTGCCCGGAGACTACGGGATGGACCTCTTCTTTGGGCACGGCGGCGTTTACAAAATTGATCTTGAGTTAAAGATCCCTAGCGACACTCCTAAACAAGTTGCATTTTTGGTAGATGTAAAGGATGAACGACCTTCGAGCCTTAAACTAGTTCAGCCCTATCGGCTGGCACTTTTAGAAACATCACTTCAGGCCCAAGCTGGAAAGCCCACTAAGTTAGCCCTTCAGGTCATTGATACGAAAACCAAAAAGGTTCAGACCTCGTTTGACACCGCCCATGAAATGAAGTTTCATCTCCTAATGGCAAGCAAAGACCTGAATTGGTTTCGCCATGAACACCCGGTAATGCTTCCAAATGGAAACTGGGTCATCACTCAGACGTTCCCTGCCGGCGGTGAGTATTGGATTTATGGAGATGTTGCCCCAAGCGGTAAGGGATCTCGAGTGCTAACCACCAAGATTAAAGTCGCAGGTCCAAAACCAAATTGGAATACCAAGCTTGCTCTCAGTTCAATCGGAACCGATCAAGGGCTCAAGGGAGCTATTTCAACAAACGGTCCTATATCGGTTGGGCAAAACACTCAAGTGATTGTCAAGCTAACCGACGCGAAAACCAAGGCACCAACTGGTATCACCGATACATATCTCGGCGCGGTTGGACATCTCATGATTTTCTCGAAAGACGGTCTATCGGTGGTCCACAGTCATCCATTCGAAACCGCTAAGGACATTGCCGAAGCCAAAAAGGGCACTATCCGGTTTAGCGCTCGATTCCCCAAATCTGGTCTCTACAAAGCCTATGCCCAATTCATGTGGCGTGGCTCAGTGAAGACCCTCGGCTTTACTATTCAGGTGAAAAAGTAATGCCTTGGCCGATCGCTCTCTTGGTCATTGTCTGCTGTGTCTATATGGGTAGGACAATGTTGCGCAAAGCGGGGATTGGCACCAAAAACAACAAGCCTGATTGCGGATGCGGATCAGGCAGTAACTGCAATACAAAGTAGCAAATTTAAAAAGGAACAAATAAAGTGAAAAATCTCCTCAACACTCTCGTCGTCATCACAACCATCGGCATCGCAGCTTCATCTCCAGGTCACGAAGGCGATTGCCCATATTGCAAGATGAAATTGGTGCAAAACACCAAGGAACAAGACAACGAAGTCGTCGTAAAGTTTGGCAACAAAAAAATCGAGTACCGATGTGTCTACTGCGTGATCAAAGATCAGGGACGATACAAGGCTGATCTCATTGTTTACGCTCCAAGTGAGAAAGTTGGAGAGCCAGTTGTCCTTAAGCGAACTGCCGGCAAATGGACTGCCCCAGAAGGAAGCGTTTTCTTGAACACGTTCACTAAGCACGCAAGCTGTGCAGAACTTTCTCGAGCATTTTCAACCAAAGAAGCCTTCGCTGATTACGCAAAGAAACATGGCGCTGAAACAGCGAAGCCGCTTACTTTGGAGGAATTCATTGCCCTGGTGAACAAGCCCGCAAGTGGATCACAATGATATTTTCCCTTTCGCTTGTCCTGCTGACTCAGCAGGACAAGTTACCGACAATGCCACCGAACATGCCGAAGTGGATTCAGAGTCCTGGCGCAGACCATCTCTTTTACAAGCCAGCCCCCTATAACTGGAACATCAACCGTCTACCAGCATTTGCCAAAGACATGTATGCCACTGGCGTTGGGCACGCCATGGCCTACGAAGCATTGGTAACCGGAAAAGCTCCTGAGCTTGAAACAAAGACATTCGGCACAATCAATTGGGTGCTCAAACATCAACCCACCAATCCCGTTGATGAGGGCGCAATTTCCCCAACCTTCTATCGGAAGTACGGCTACCTCGAAAAGGTCTTTGATTGGGCGCATCTGCTTCACTTTCAAACCATTGACGTCCTCATGCATCCCGGCTGGAGCGATGCCCAAAAAGATGCCGAAGTTGACCGCCTGTGGAAATTCTATCAATCACAGCCGTACGCCATAACTGGCCTCCCAATGAACATGGACTACCTGGATAGCTTCAGCTACAGTGGAAAGTTCAGGAAAGAATATCCAAAAGTCAACGGGCTCTTCTGGGGTTATCACTGGCTCCAAACCGTGAACTACGACATGCTCTATCGAGTGCCGGTTCAAGACCAAGCTCCGCAATATGCCTTGCTTGGTGAGCGATATCACCAAACCGAACTCTACAAAACCGATCGCGACTTCATGCCGATGACCGCAGAAATGAGTCCTCGTTTTGCCAAGCGGTTTCCCACTATCGCCAATGCGTTCGATAACTTACACATGCTCCACGATAACGTGAACGACATCCTTGCTCAACAAAGCCTAACTGAAAAGCAAAAGCAAGATCAGGTTAAAATAGCAATTTATCGAGTCATCGCTTCAACCCACAAAAGTGAAGAGGCAGGCTCAGAGTCAGCCGAAGCCCTTCACGACCATCGCTTTCCCGACGGAATGCCCGGAATGGGCATGATGCGCGGGAGCGAGGACGACATCATGTATATGGCGGGAATGGGATGGATGGAAATGAGCAAGTGTTCCCACTGTTCACTTTCGATGCCAGTTTCTGGCCCATGGGGAGCTACGGTCTCCGCTGAAGGGTGGACCATGACGGTTCGATGCATTATGTGCGCTCGAGACATGGCAAACGAAACGCCAGGTCGAGCGATTATCAGGAGTGCAACCGAAGACCCGAATAGACTCCTTGTACTAATCTCAGACGACGAGGGAACCTTCTCAAGTAACATCAAAGGTGTCGTCTTCCTCGAGAAATTCGGCGACCATCCAGAGTGCACCGAATGGTCTCGTGCGTTCACATCAACCAACGCGTTTAACCAGTACGTGAAGGCAAACCCAGAGTTCAAAGATTCGAAACCTCTGAGCCTAGCTGACTGGTCAAAGCTGAACAACGGAAAGCCAGCAACCTATCGCAAGATTGATATGCCCAATCCGTATCGAACCGGAGGCGGACAAAAATGAAAGTCTTTGTCGGATTCGCTCTTTTGTTTGTGGCGCGCGTTTCGTTCGCCAATGACCACAACAACATTGAACATGGAAGACCGCTTCTCTTCGACGATGCATACTCCATCGCTTATGGAGAACGGGAATTTCAGTTCGGACTTGACTTGAATTCCCGAAGATCTGGCCTGATGTCATCCTTGAGCTATGGATTCGCAAAAAACCAAGAATTGAGTTTCGGTTTTGAATCGAGCAAAGGTTCAACCACGGTAAGTGAAGTAAGCTACTTCCAAAGTATTTCACGCGAAATTGAAAATTCTCCTGCCCTTGGTTTTCGGCTAACTGCCAATTCTGCGCCTGGAACCAAACCAAGTGGCCAGCTTAGAATGGTCGCGACGAAAGCATTGCATCAGTACGACAAGGTTCATCTTAACGTTGACTTCGATACAGACCAATCGCCAGGTTTCATTCTTGCGTACTCAAGTCCACTCGGTTACCCAAAGAAATTTGACCAAACATTGGTTTCCGAATTGGTATTTCGGCGAAATGAGACATCTGTTGGACTTGGAATTCGAAAGCAAATAGATGCCCGATCAATCCTCGACCTGGGCGTTCGAGGTGGAAAACAGGTGAACGTTGTGATGGGGTACAGCATTTCATTCTAAACATTGATCTAATGGGTCTGAATATGACTGCGTCCTTGAAAATGTGCGTCGAGCGAGTTGAAAAGGACCTAAGGAGTTAATACATGGCGGAAGACAAAAAGCATCCTGACCTTTCGGAACGTGAGCAACAATTGATCACGTTAGCTGCGCTTGGCCTTACGGATATAGCGATTGCCAATCGCCTAGAAATAAGCGAGCCAACGGTTAAGAGCTATTGGGGCCGAATAAGGAGCAAGATAGGGCCCTGCAATCGAACAGAACTTGTGGCCCATGCTCTTAGGGAGGAAAGTGAGAATGCGATTCAAGAACTTAATGAAGAAATTGATAGACTTCGAACTGCCTTAGAAAGAACTCACCGAGAACCTCTCGACCTACAATTGGAGATTCTTGAAAATGCTCCCGATGCTGTATTCGCCATTGATCAGCATGCCTGTTTCGTCTGGCTTAATTTGGAAGCCGAACGCATGTTCGGCTACCGATTCGATGAGATTGTCGGAAATCCCGTCAGCATTCTCGTTCCTGTCGATTTGCATGATCGGCATCAATTGCATATGCAACAGTATTTTGGCAAGCCGGAGCGAAAGCATATGGGAGAGCACCTCGCCACAGTTGCGGTCCGAAAGGATGGCGAAATCTTCTCGATCGCGGCAACATTGGCTTCGATTGAGACACCAAACGGGCGACTCGTGACCTGTTTCATAAGAGAGATTACGGAAAGTCAGGCACTTATTTCTTTGGCAGAGCGATATGGAGCCAAGTTAAAATAGGTGAAAAGGTTAGTTGATACAGCCTGGTCGCGAATATCCAGTTTCGGTGTGATTCATTCCATCGACATCTAAGTATCCATGCCCTCCGAAGGGACGACATGACTTGGACGACACGTAAAATACGACTTGCAACGAAATTCGTCACCCAGTAAAGTCCTGATTAAATGAATGACAAGCAAGAATTGGTTTCAAGACGCACACTCTTGCAAAGTGCAAGTGTAGCAGGCTTGATGGTAGCTGGGGGCCAGTTTAAAGCGTATGGCGGGATATATGACGTATTCGCAATGCGAGGCTTAGGATTGGCTGGCGCGGACGGAGAGATAGAATTGATCGTAGACAATTTCCCATTGCTTATCGACGGTCGAATCGGTCAAGCGGTCGCTGTAGGCGGCAGCGTGCCTGGCCAACTGATTCGACTGAAGGAAGGACAAAATGCCGTTCTAAAAGTCGTGAACAGACTGTCCGAACCAACTTCGATCCACTGGCATGGACTCATTTTGCCTGAAGAGATGGACGGCGTGCCCGGTGTGAGTTTCGCAGGTATTGGGGCGAAAGAAACCTTTACGTATCGTTTCCCTGTCCGGCAAAGCGGCACATATTGGTATCATAGCCACTCAGCGCAGGAGCTGATCGGTATGTTCGGGCCGCTGATCATTGATCCGATCGAGCCTGATCCTTTCATCTATGATCGAGACTACGTAGTCATGTTGCATGACTGGAGCTTTGAATCGCCGACGGCGATCATCACGAAGGTAAGAAAGCAAGCCGATTACTACAATTTTCAAAAGCGCACAGCGGGCGAATTCTTTCGTGATGTTCGTAAAGACGGGCTGAAAGCAACAGTGGAAGAGCGGGCGATGTGGGCGGAGATGAACATGGATCCTACGGATCTTGCGGATGTAACGGGCTACACCTATACGTACCTCATGAACGGCAAATCGGCCCAAGGCAATTGGAATGCCGTGTTCAAACTAGGCGAAAAAGTGCGTCTGCGGTTCGTCAACGCTGGGGCTATGACTTTCTTTGACGTTCGCGTGCCTGGATTGAGGATGACCGTTGTTCAGGCGGATGGGCAGAATGTGAGGCCAGTCCTAGTGGACGAGTTCCGAATTGCCCCTGGAGAGACCTATGACGTGATCATAGACCCCACGGAGGAGAAGGCGTATGCGGTCTTTGCAGAGACGATGGACCGGAGCGGTTTCGTGACGGGCACCCTCGCGCCAAGAGAGGGTATGAAATGTGAAGCCCCCCAACGTCGCTCCAGACCCGTACGAACAATGAAAGACATGGGTATGCCAATGACAATGGACACAATGCCTGGGATGGAGAAGCACGGACAAACCAAAAAGCACGATATGTCCGATATGAAAATGCCAGATCAGCATCAGGGACATGATATGACGAAAATGGACATGGGACCTGACATGGATACCATTCCTGGACGTAAGCCGGTAAAGAGCCCAGCAAATGACTACGGCGTCAATAACTCAGCGACACCTATGTTCACATGGAGCCGCTTAGACGAGCCAGGAATCGGGCTGGAGGATTCGGATCACAAGGTGCTGGTTTACACCGATTTACAAAGCGTGAAAACGCAAAAGGACAAGCGACCACCAGAGCGTGAAATCGAACTCTACCTTACCGGCAACATGCAACGTTACCTATGGGGAATCAATGGCAAGACTCTATCGGAAGCTCCCGAACCTATCATGCTGAAGCAGGGTGAACGCTTTCGGTTGACAATGGTCAACTATACGATGATGGAGCACCCGATGCACCTTCACGGAGTATTCATGGAGTTAGAAAACGGGCGAGGTGAGTTTCATCCCAGCAAGCACACAATAACCATAAAACCAGCTGAACGAGTCTCTGTGCTAGTCACCGCCAGTGAACCCGGGCTCTGGAGTTTCCACTGCCACTTACTCATCCATATGGAGATGGGCATGTTCCGAGTGTTCGAAGTGGTGAAGAACGTAGGAGGCAAGAAATGAGATTGATGACCCTAGTTGTGATAATGATCATGACCTCTATTACCTCCGCTCAGCATGATGGGCATGGTCAGCCTGCTTTAACAAAGGAGGAGCCGCCCACTACTCAGCGTAAGCTCCCTTATAAATCAGGATGGCCAAAACCAGTGATGGACGACATGAAGGTGTCATATTTCGAGTTTGAGAATCTGGAGTGGTTTCGTGAAGGTGCCGGGGCGGCTCTACGCTGGGACGCTATTGGTTGGAATGGAGGACCAAAGCAGCGGACTTGGTTTAAGTCAACTGGAGAACAGAGCTTCTCGGGCAACGATTTGGGCAAGTTTGACCTGCAGTTTCTCAATGGCTATCTAGTCGCTCCTACGATCGATTTCGTCTATGGCTTGCGGTATGACGTCCGAAACGGATCTGTGAAAACACGCGGTCAGGCCTCTGCAGTCGTTGGATTTCAAGGGTTCCTGCCCTATCGGTTCAATGTTGAAGGTTCTCTATTCATCTCGGATGAGGGCAAGTTCGCCGCTCGCCTTACCGGGAGTTACCAGATGCAGTTGACCCAAGAACTCTACTTGGTGCCTCGCGCGGAACTGAATTTAGCTGCCAGTAGGTCGACACGAATGGGAATTGAACCGGGAATTTTCGAAAGCGAATTTGGACTCCGGTTGCGGTATGAAATCAGACGTGAGTTAGCACCATACATTGGCTACGTATGGACCAATTCCAAAAACAGTTCTATAGGTAACGGAGGTTCTTTGGGAGCATGGGTCCTCGGGTTACGGATGTGGTTTTAAGCGGAGTTAGAAGTCGTAGCTTTCAACGGGCTGGTTTCCATGATCCTTATTCAATCGGGTACTCCAGTCAGACACCACAGCCTTTAGCACTGGGCGGGAGTTTCAAGCTTAAGTGAATCGGTCTCTAGAGCCAGCATATCAAGCCGGGGCTACGTTACTAGTAAATGACAAATATCGAGTAGGAAGAAGAAATGATGAACAAAATCAGAAAAGGGCGAGTAATGGGTGGCGCAAGTGTAGCCCTGTTTTCACCTGCTCTAATTGGCTGCAACGGTCAGAACACTGCGGCAAAGAACATTAAAGGGACAGTCCAAAGTTTTCTTTACGAAATGCAAGAAGGAAAAGGAATCGTCAAATACCCACAATCGCAAAGCCACAAGCAACCTGGAAGAGAAATTTAATGAAAAATTCCGCACTACTAACCGAAACAACTATCGCCCTTACTGACCACACCTTCGCGGTGTATGAAGCACACGATCAGGCACACGCTGCCATCAAAAAGCTCAGCGATGCAGGCTATGACATTAAGAACCTCAGCATCATTGGGCAAGACTACAAGAGTGAAGAGCACCCCGTAGGATTCATTCACACAGGTGATCGAGTC
>JANPAV010000234.1:0-3335 GCA_031430115.1 Armatimonadota bacterium
GCAACTGTCAACGAGGTAAGACAGCTTTTTAAGTCACTTTAAGGGAATAATTCATACAATAGGTGAGTATCGATCCATCCCAAGGCAATTACCGAAGCTCTCGGCATCGCTATAAGTCAGCGTTTTCCGAGAACTTCAACGTGCTAGGCCTCGCTGGTTTGGCGGCTGCTTCACTAGCCTTACTAAACCCATTGCCACTCATTGTTGGAATTGCTGCGGAAGCAGTTTATATGCTTTTTGTTCCAGATTCGAAATGGTATGAAGTTCGGCTAAAGGCAAAGTTCGATGCAGAAGTACAAGCTCGATTAGATAAACTTCGAAACCAAGTCTTTCCCCAAATCCATAGCTTAGTTAAGGAGCAGTTTGCCAGACTGCAGTCAGCCAGAGATCAAATTGGCCAGCAATCAAGATCCGAGGAGACCTGGTTTCGTGAAGCCCTTCGAAAACTCGATTTCTTAATGGAAAAGTACCTTCAATTTGCGTTGAAGGAATCCCAATTCATCAAGTACCTCAACAGCCTGATTGACGAAGCCTACGATAACCTCAACCAAGAAGAACGTAGAACCCTCGATAGCCTTGTCAATCGAGCGTCTTCGAGAATCAAACCACCTCGAAACTCAGATATAGTGGTACCGTCGCAAGGCCCACCTCCATCAGAGGAATGGAACAATACAATTGCCGAGGTTTTGTTTAGCCAATACGGGCGTGAAATTGAAGAAATAAAGTCGCGGTCAGACGGTGAACAAGTCTTCGCGACGAAGTCCATCCTCGATAAGCGAGTAGAAATCCTGACAAAGCGGCAAGAATTTGTCGAGCGAATCGTTCAAATTCTTAATAATCTTCGACACCAGATGCAGTTGATGACCGACACATTCGGTCTCATTAACGACGAAATTCGAGCCAGATCGCCAGAACAAGTTCTTGCGGACATTGACGAGGTTGTAACGACGACGAACTCCTTGACCGAGGCTCTTGAGGCGGTAACTCCGTTTGAGCAACTTGTCACCACTCCAACATACAAGGAATAAACCATGAGTATCAAAAATGTTTTAAGACGAGCAACTGAGATGTTCGTTGAGTTGCCCGAAGAACAGCCCGATTATTCGGCGTTCAAGGCCTCTATCGATTCGGCTGGGTCAGCAAGTCCGAAATCCGCCACTCCTCAATCTGCGACTCCTACGCCAGTTCATACCCAAACGATGTCAGTTAAGCAAATTGTCGAAAACACTGCCGGTCCAAATCTCGACGAAATTTCGTTAACCGAAGAGCAAGCGAAGGAAGGACTTGCCCCTGGAGGAATCCCTAATTTTGAAAAGGTCTATTCGAATGCCAGCCTTCCAAAAGCCGCCTTTGGTGCCGAACAAGCGTTAGAAGTGATCGCATCTCTTCCTGCCGAACTGCCATTGGCGGTCAAGCGAGCAACCGTACATGCGACATTAGCCGCAATGGGTAAGGCTATGGGTGTCGACACTGATTCGGTCATTGCCGATGCCTCGCGCAAAATGGCTGCCCTCGGAGCATTCGAAGATTCCCTCAACCTGCAAAGCAAGCGATACATTGAATCCAAATCCGCTGAAATTCAGACCTATGAGGCAAAAATTGCCGAACTGAAAGCCAAGATTGATGAGTCTACAAAATCTTTGCAAACCGCATTAGCCCTGTGCGCTACAGAAAACGAAAAATTGGACGATGTTTTAGAGTTCTTTACCCTTGACATCGGTGCTAGCAAAAACGCTCCGCAATAGAGCCACTAATAACCTCTCGTAAGGCTTTTCGTTTCGGTTAGTCTTGGTGGCTCGGCATTTATTGCGATTAGGTGTCCTAAAACCGATCCCGTAGGGATCACAGAATGTAGCCGGGGTGTCGCAGACACATTGAGCCAAAGCGAAAATGGGTTGTAGACCCCCGGAAAGTAAGAAATTGTTCTTAGTCCAAGGTCGCTCAATTTCAACCTTGAGCATGGACCGCTCCATTAGCGATCCCGGCTGTTACAGCCGCGTCTTGCTCATCATGGCGATCAGCAAAGGAATCTTACCTTTGGGTCCATTCCATGCGAACGTCGGGCGAACGCTCTTCATTCGTTTGCCCATCCGTTAGCTCAACTTCCCTAAATCCCTCGCGGGCGTAAAACTTCCGCGCTCCAGAATTCACCTGAAAAGTCCAGAGTTGCAGACCACTTGGTGACTTTGATTTCGCAAAATTTAGGAGTTGAACCCCAATCCCTTTTCCGGTAAATCCTCGTCGACAATAAAGCTGATCGAGCCAATCTTCGTGAACATCGACCCAACCGACGATTACGTCATTTTCGACATAGACATAAGACGATCCTCGGTCGACAAGACGATTGGTGATGTACCAAGCAATCTCATCAACGGTATGAACTGGGGTAGCTGTATCGAGCCGAATATCGTAGTAGAACTCGGCAATAATCGGAGCGTCGTCAGCAGTGGCAAGTCGGATCATTCAATCAATCTTATCCGACTGATCCTTCTAAACTCACACCCAAAAGCTTCTGAGCCTCAACCGCAAACTCCATTGGCAACTCACGGAAGACGTCCTTACAGAACCCGCTGACGATCATGTTGACTGCATCTTCAGTCGGAATTCCTCGTTGGTTACAGTACAAAATCTGGTCTTCACCGATCTTCGACGTGGAAGCCTCATGCTCTACCGTCGCGGTCGGATTCTTGACCTCAATATACGGGAACGTGTGCGCACCACATCGGTCACCCATGAGCATCGAATCGCATTGAGAGTAGTTTCGTGCCCCGTCGGCGCCAGCATTGATCTTGACAAGACCACGGTAGGTATTCTGCCCATTGCCCGCCGAAATTCCTTTGGCGACGATGGTCGACTTGGTTCGCTTGCCAATGTGGATCATTTTCGTTCCTGTGTCAGCCTGTTGCTTCCCAGCCGTCAAAGCCACGCTGTAAAACTCGCCAATTGAGTCATCGCCCTTAAGGATGACGCTTGGATACTTCCATGTAATTGCCGAGCCAGTCTCAACCTGGGTCCACGTGATCTTCGAAGCCTTTCCGTTACAGATACCTCGCTTTGTGACGAAGTTGAAAATTCCTCCAACGCCAGTCTTAGGGTCGCCAGGGTACCAATTCTGAACCGTGCTGTACTTGATCGTTGCTTTGTCGCCATTGGCGACTAGCTCTACGACCGCAGCGTGAAGCTGGTTCTCGTCGCGCATCGGCGCAGTACAACCCTCGAGGTAAGAAACAAATCCGCCTTCCTCGCAAATGATGAGTGTTCGCTCAAATTGACCTGTGTTTTCGGCGTTGATCCTAAAATATGTCGAAAGCTCCATCGGGCAACGCGTACCTTTC
>JANPAV010000235.1:0-3134 GCA_031430115.1 Armatimonadota bacterium
CAAAGTCACCGGCTATTTTCCGACCGCTTGGTGGCCGATAGCTTCCACAGTTGCCAAAGATGGAACCCTATTTGTGGCTAATAGCTATGGAATCGGAATTGGTCCAAAAGGGGCAAAGAACCCTCGCCTTCCAAATGACGAACGATACAACCAATCGGGAATGCCTGGAATAGTGAGTAGCATTCAAGTTCCCAAAGATCTAGCTACTCAAACCAACCAAGTTTTAAAGAATAACGGCTTGATTCCGACCAATCGAAAGCCCGCATTTCCTAAGGAAATCAAACATGTCGTTTTCATAACCAAAGAGAATCACACTTTTGACGGCATTTTTGGTGAACTCAAAGGTGCAAAAGGAGAACCAGACTACGCCGAACATGGAATGAACGGTTGGATTGATGGTAAGAACAAAGAGACCCGACTGCCAATTATGCCGAACCATATTCGGCTTGCCGAACAGTTTGGTATATCCGATAACTTCTACATGGAAGTAGGTGCATCAGGAGCAGGGCATCGTTGGCTAGTCGGTGCCTATGCAAGCCTTTGGACTTCGAGGGTGTACTACTCTGGCTGGAATTTTAAGGCAAATAATGATGCTAAGGGTCGGTTGATTAGTTTTGGATCAAACGGCAGCCAAATCCCAGAAGACTATCTTGAAAATGGCTCCATGTGGGAGCACCTGGGGCGGAACAATATCACCTTCCGAAATTACGGCGAAGGTTTCGAGTTTGCTGCGAGTGATGAAGGTGACCCATTCTCAAAGTCAGGAGTAGCAGAGGTCGTCAACTTCCCAATGCCGAAAATTCTGTTTGACAACACCTGTCGAGAGTTTCCAATTTACAACACTAATATTCCGGACATCGCCAGGGCAGATTGGTTCAAAGACGATATCAAAAAGAACTTTCGGGACAAAAAGAAGCCGTTGCCCAAATTTATGAACATAGCTATCTGCAATGACCACGGCGCTGACCCCAAGCCCCTGTTTGGTTATCACTCATCGAGTAGCTACCTTGCCGACAACGACATGGCGCTTGGACAAATTGTTGAGTACCTGTCGCACACCCCGGAGTGGAAAAACATGGCAATCTTCGTGACTCAAGATGACGCTGGAGGAGATTCTGATCACGTTGATCGACATAGAAGCTTTGCGCTCTGCATCAGCCCTTACGCCAAAAAAGGCTATGTCTCACACGTGCATACCAGCATCATGAGCATCATCAAGTCGATCTACGGAATCTTTGGTCTGGGACCAAACAACATGTTCGATGCCGTCGTGTCTCCACTGGACGATATGTTTACGTCGAAGCCCGACTTTACGCCGTACAAGCATGTTGCCGCCGATCGGCGAGTATTTCGACCCGAAGAGACTATTGATCCATCTGATCCCTTATTCAAAAAGCGACGCTCAATGTCAAGCGTAAAAATGGACAGTAAGGAGTGGTTTGAATGGCTCGAAAAGCAGCGAGTAGGCGGCGGATAGAGAGGTAAATTTATCAAATATGAGCTCGCCAATAATTGTTGCCTGGTTATTGGTGAGCTTGCCTGTCTTGCGACCGCAATCTGAGGTCACTCCTGTCAATGGGAAAGGCGAAGCCTTCACAAAACCATTTGATGCCGTGATGCTGGATTATCTAGTGAAGACTAAAGCACCCGGAGGCGCATTGAGCATCTTCTATAAGGGGAAAAGGGTCTATTCGAAGGGCTTTGGGTTTGCGAACGTCGAAGAGAAAAGAGCGTTTACGCCAACGACTCCCACGCGAATTTCGAGTTTATCAAAGTACTTGACTCAGCGGGCGATTACGATTCTTCTCCAGAGAGGAAAGATTTCGCTTGAGTCAAAGGCAGTGGACATCTTGGCCAAAGGAGGGATTATTCCCATTGTGAAGCAAGGCAATTCGGTCGATTCGCGGCTTGGCAAGATTACGGTCGGGCAGCTTCTTGAACACAAGTCCGGCATCCGAGCGGGACTTGATATCTCGCAATGTACATCGAAAGAAGTGATTCGACTAATGGGGTTTAACACGCCTATATCTCCACAAGAAGCGTTAGGGTACGTGCTTGGTTTGCCTCTCGAATCTGATCCGGGAACGACCATCAATTATTCAAATTTTGGTTATGCCTTGCTGGGAAAGATTGTACAAATCGTGTCTGGGAAGCCGTACGAAGAGTTTGTCAAGACCAATGTTCTGAGTCCTAAAGTTGACCCAAGTAGCTGGTTTGTGACGTCTGCGCAACGTAAAGATAAGCGCCGAGAGGAATCCGACTACTATTCCTCAAACTCAATGCCACCTTGGGATGCGTTTCGGTGGGATATCTTGGCGGGAGCTGGCGGATGGGTTGCTCCGGTAGAAGGTCTTGCCGAGTTCTTCAGCAAGGAATTTCCTGGTTCAGGTTGGGACTACACTTTGTTTGGAAGCTACACCGGAGCGATAACTGTGATGAAGGTTCATGAGAACTCCTTGACATTCGCAGCTTCGATCAACTATCGAAGGGGAAATAGTGCAAGTGACAACGAGATTCTTTTTAAGAATCTTGAACAAGTATCCTCTCGCCTAAGTCTGCCTTGAGGGGTGAATCTGTGTCACAATATCCAGGTTAAAATGTCCAGCGATGCAACCGGAATTTTCATTAACGAGACTCATACTTCTGCCGCAATTTGGCAGTATCGCGTAGAGCGCATGATTCTCGAAGGCAAGACTGAATACCAAACGTATCAGATCTGCGATATCCCAAGGTTCGGGAAATCTCTTTTCCTCGATTACAACATCCAGACTTCGATCTTGGACGAGTACGTCTTCCACGAGTGCATGAGCCAACCCGCTATGACCCTTCACCCGAATCCAAAATCGGTTGTGGTCTGTGGTGGTGGCGAAGGAGCAACTCTACGAGAAGCTTTGAAGCACAACACGGTTGAGCGAGCAGTCATGGTCGATATCGACGAAGAACTCGTCGACATGGTCAAGGTCCATATGCCTGAGTGGCATCAGGGAGCCTTCGAGGACCCTCGTACCGAGCTTTTGCACTGCGATGCCCGTCAATGGTTGGTAGACCACAAGGGAGCAGGATTTGACGTTATTTTGAGCGATTTGCCAAATCCACACGAAGATGGTCCTGGACAGTTCTTGTTTACCAAGGAG
>JANPAV010000236.1:0-4115 GCA_031430115.1 Armatimonadota bacterium
CTGAAGGGCGCCAAACAAGTCGGCAATTGCTTTGTAGGTATCGCTCATAACTGGGTCTTAGACAAGTCAATTATGTCTGGTTTTGAACCCGATCCAACCATACGGATGAAAAGTGTTGCTGGGTAACTTGAGCCGGAAAGCGGCATAGTCATGATTTTCAAATTCTTGATTTCACCGGGTTTGAGTCGATAAGTCGCGATTCTTGCCTCGCTCTTTGGCAAGATTTTCGGAGTAACCACGTACCTGTCATCAATCAGGAAGATTCCACCCGAATATCCTGCACTAGGTTCGAACACTAGCTCAACATCGGCAGCAACTTCTTGTGTATTCGTAATCGTTGCCGCAATGTCATAGATAACTCCAAAATTTCCGTCCAGACGTCCTGAACTGTCCTGGCGAAGAATTGATCGTTGCCCGAGCCTTGTAACCGAGAACCTTCCTCCAACCGTGAAATCAGCCGTTTCTGCTCGATAGGGTGTTGGGTAGACATGTTCTGAGATCAAATAATCTGTCGAATCCCAGCTTCGATTCACCATCGCGCCAACTTCTCGCCACGGAGTGGAACTAGCGAGGGTTGGAATCCACCTGGGTTCTAAGTCATCTAAGCCAAAGGCGTCCGTTCTAACAAGTACTTTGGATGTTCCACTGATATGCCGGATTGCACATAGTCCACTGATTACTGCTTTGGGCTTTAATTTTCGACAAGAAATTGGAATACAACTCTTAGCCGGAATCGTGACTACTTCCCCGCTATCGCTGATCCAGGCTCGTAAGAATAAGTCTCCTGCTCTCAAACCCGCACCAACGGGATCTATCGTCGGAGCAGAGTCACCGGGGGTTAGGCAAACTTTAACCTCAGAATCGGAGTCGTTTATGATCAAAGTCCGAACAACCATCAAGCGATTAGTGTCATTAATATGGTGATACAAGAGCCTTGCTGACTTTTCAGGATCAAGTTCAGCAGCAAACAAGTTTTCCTTCTTGGTAATTCGTTCTGGGTCATTGCAATACCAAAGCGCATCTTCATTTCGAGGCATGAGGCCGATATTGTTAACCAAGACTGTAACGATTCCGTTTTTGGCAATGGTTCCTGGCGCAGTAACCGTGAGCCTGACAGGCACTTTTAGTGACATGCCTGGACCAACCGATGGCACGTTGACAAACTTCATCGACATTTTCGCCAGCGGCGCGAAGCGAAGTTGGCGCTTCAAAGATCCTTCGATCGATCCTTGTACGGTGCCTGCTATCGCTGGCTTACCACTAACCGTGGCTGTAACAACCGCTGGGATAGACACAGCATATGGTTTTACCGAGAAATCAATCTGCTTGACTTTACTTTTGGAATGTATCGTGATGAAGCCGGCACCAGGACGCAGCCCTTTTGCAACAAGACCGCTTCCTGACCGCCTAACTTCCAGAATAAAAGGATCTGATGAAGTTATCTTTGTGGAAAGTAAGTCACCCGATAGCCCAAAGGCGCTTGAGTCTCCGACCCCAATATGAATTGCGTCCGTTCGCCCCAGAGAAATTGAGGCTACTATGCAAATCCCAAATATTAAACAAAACAACTTGCGAGAATAAGCCATGATCGCGGAACCCCATAAAGGTACCCGTCAATTTTTGAGCCAGTCACGCAAGTGTGTTGTTCTTATTGCCACTTTGCAAGGTTAAGCTCTGCTGGAATTGACAGATCTTTATGCTTAGGAACGATTCGAATCGTGTATCCCTGGTGTCCGGGATGAGTACACAAGATATTTCCCCGAAACACCGCATTGGATCCTTCATAGGCTATAAAGTCTAAATCCACCGGTTCAGTATCGGTTAGTTCCCTGTTCATTCCAACTTTTCCGGTTACTGCTTGAACGCGAACATCATCAGCTGTTAGGCTGCCGAGTTGCACTTGAGTTGTTACTTCGAGCGGACTTCCTAAGAGGTTCGATCTTCCCGCATTGTCATTGACATTGATGATTTGCACCTGTGGCCAACCTTGCTGAACTCGTGTTCTCCACTCTAATCCGGCCCTTGCTCGCTCAGAGTTATTGGCGCTCATCTCAAGAAATTTGTCCGACGCAGGAACATAGAACTTTCTGGCGTATTCTTGAACCATGCGGTCTGTACTGAAGAACGGTCCTAAATGCTTCAGACTTTCCCGAATCATTGCGATCCAGCCGACAGGCATGCCTTGTTCTACTCGGTGGTAAAAGATAGGCGATAGCTGATTTTCGAGAACATCGTATAGGGAATGAGAATCGAGCCAATCCTGGTGAGCTGACTCTACTCCTTCGGATCGATCTCCAATCACGAATCCAAGTGATGGATGATAACCCTCGTCCCACCAACCGTCAAGAATTGAACAGTTTAGTCCACCGTTAGGAACAACTTTCATTCCACTTGTGCCGGATGCTTCATAGGGCCGTCTAGGATTGTTCAACCATACATCAACACCCTGAACGAGCATTCGAGCAACTCCCATGTCGTAGTCTTCAAGGAAAACCATTCGTGACCGCGCACCACTTTCAGTGATGAATTTATAGAGCTCTTGGATCAGGATCTTTCCAGCATCGTCCTTGGGGTGAGACTTTCCCGATATGACAATTTGGACAGGTCTTTCTGGATGATACAAAATCGACTTGAGACGATCAGGATCGCTGATCATCAGTGAGCCCCGTTTGTATGTAGCAAATCGTCTCGCGAATCCAATGGTAAGGATACGTGGGTCGAGAATGGAATTAATGAACGTCTGGTCCATTCGACTATTCATATGTCGTCTTGCGAGGCTATTTTCCATTCGCTTTCGAACATATCGAACCAACGCGCCGCGTTGATCCTCTCTTACCTGCCAAAGTTCTGAATCAGGAATCCTATCGACTCCCAACCAGTTTGCAGGGTCGCTAGGATTTCTCCTCCAGCCGTCGCCGCAATATTCATCGAGTAGCTTAGCCATCTTGCGACCAACCCACGTCATCATGTGAATGCCATTGGTAACATGATCAATAGGAACTTCGTTTATTGGATATTCAGACCATCTTGGCGAGAACATTCCGCGAGAAACTTCCCCGTGCAACTTGGCAACTCCATTCACTCGATTGGCTGTTTCCATCGCCAGGATCGCCATATTGAACGATTCCGATTCATTCTCAGGATCAAATTTTCCAAGCTTTAAGAAGTCTTCAAAAGAAATCTTAGCGTTGTTTGCATTGGTTGCCATATATTTTTCAAGCAACTTAGGTGGGAACAAATCGAAACCAGCGGGAACCGGCGTGTGAGTCGTAAACACGTTTCCGTGCACTGTAGCTGCCCGGGCTGTCCGAAAATCGCAATCATTTTCTACAACATATTGGCGAATTCGTTCAATGGAAAGAAATGCCGCATGACCTTCGTTCATATGGCATACCGTAGGCTTTACTCCGAGTGCGGCGAGCGCTTTCATTCCGCCAATTCCAAGAATAGCTTCCTGCCGAATTCGCATTTCTTCATCTCCTGAGTAAAGCGAATCCGTAATTTCTTGGTCGCCAGGGGCATTCTCAAGGACGTTGCTATCGAGCAAGTAAAGGGGAATTCTACCGACGTCCGCTCGCCAAATTTGTAGGGTGACAACTCGATCCGGAAACTCAATTGGGACCCGGATTGGATCTCCGTTGTCATCTCGCATTAGCTGCAGGGGCATTTGGTAAAAGTCATATTCAGGATAGACTTCTTGTTGCCAACCATCGTGGCTCAGCTGCTGACGAAAATATCCACGATTGTAAAGTAGTCCAAGCCCTACTAGAGGCAATCCAATATCGGAAGCAGTTTTAAGATGGTCTCCGGCAAGTACACCGAGTCCACCACTATAGATTGGTAAACCTTCGGTAATGCCAAATTCAAAACAGAAATAGGCAATAGTTGCTTTTCCGGTTTGATCGGGATATTCCCTTTCAAACCAGGTTTCTTTGGCTAGATAATCATCCAGAATCTGTTCGCAAGCTTTGAGGCGACCAATAAATAGTCCATCTTTGGCAAGGATCTCCCATCGCTCTTTGGGAATCCGATTGAGATAGAGAATTGTGTTGTGTTCACATTCCTCCCAAATGTCCTTATCGATGCTCCGAAAGAGATCACGTAATTCATGGTTC
>JANPAV010000237.1:0-4332 GCA_031430115.1 Armatimonadota bacterium
ATGGTTGGCGACTTTATTGGCTTAAACAAAGCGGTGTATCGTTATACCGAGCCAAAACGCGGTGATATTGTCGTCTTTAGACCTCCAATCCAAGCTTGTGTTGGCTTTCCCGGACAAATCGACGATGATGGAGTAACCGTCAAAGTAGATTTCGTCAAGCGGCTCATCGGGTTGCCCGGAGATAAAGTCGAAATCCAAAAGGGTCAAGTCATCATTAATGACAAGCCACTTTGGGAACCGTACAAGCACTACACAATTCCAGATAGCGATCAGAAGACGTTCACTCTCCTTAAAGGTGCGGAGCGAGAAAGCTATCCAAAACCTGACTGGAAGCTTGTAAAGTACAAAGGCGAATTAATTCCGCTTAATTACACGCCGTTTGATGCCAACATGCCCGGAGGCAGACGAGAATACTCTATCGCAGAGAAATATCAGATAACCGACGAGGCCGAGTGGCCCAAGGCAAGGGCTCTTCCGGCCGAAAGAATCCCGGTTGGCTACTACCTATTCATGGGCGACAACCGAAGCGGATCCTTTGATGGTCGCGGTTGGGGACTGGTTCCAAGAGCAAGTATCGTTGGACGGGCAGAATTTGTTTGGCTGCCAATTTCTCGCATCGGCAAAATCCGCCATGTTG
The DNA here is from genome assembly GCA_031430115.1 of Armatimonadota bacterium. Taxonomy (GTDB): domain Bacteria; phylum Armatimonadota; class Fimbriimonadia; order Fimbriimonadales; family Fimbriimonadaceae; genus Fimbriimonas. Next base: position 638 of record JANPAV010000237.1, read on the forward strand.
ACAATGGAGAAAAACCTCTGCCGGGTGCCGAGATTTCAGAGTTTCTGAAGTAGTTGTTTCGCAAGCTTACAGCCGTCAGCAACCAAAATCCTGTGAGGCAACAGAAATCGGTAGATCACCTTACCAGTGATATTGAATGTCGATATCCTGATTAGGCTGCACCTTTGGCGGAGTGGCAACAGTCGGTTGCGGATTCGCTTCCACTCTCTTTGCATTTTCGAAGATACGCTTTTGGCAATTATCCCAATCTTGCTTAGATCCAGTTCGGTAAAGACTCTTAGGGCCAAGGTGGACTCCAAGTTTGAACAGTACGATGCCAAAAATTAAGAAGGCAAATCCGACCAAAAGGGAAGATGACTTGTTGGAAGGTATTGAAAGGAAAGAAAGGAGAACAGTGAGCGCTCCCCGCCCACCAAAATATAGCCCACTGGCACAAAATATGTCGGTTGCTCTTAGTCCGCGATTTTTATAATCGGGAGTGTTCATTTCCTTTGATGAAATTGTACAACTAATTCTCGATTAGGACAAACAAAAATCTAACGCAGTGAAATGGCTTTTCGGAGGTTCAGAGAGGCCCATGAAAAGTCCTATCGTCTTTTTGACGGCTGATAGCTGAAAGCCGAAAGCTATAAAAGTGGTGGGCCCGAGGGGACTTGAACCCCTGACCGAACGGTTATGAGCCGCCCGCTCTGACCACTGAGCTACAGGCCCACATCGTTATCAGAAGCTAATAAGATACCGCACTCGTGCCTCGCACTGCCTGTCCCAAGTAAACTATTGACTTGCTAAGAACCAAGCTTGCTGAACTTTTCCGTGCCATCATCTCCGAACTCATCGGTGAGGGGCGGCTTCCTGCTGAAGTTCTTCAGATTCCAATCGAAATCAGCGACCCAAAGAACCCCGAGCACGGAGACTTTGCGTGCAACTTTGCGTTGGCCGCATCCAAAGCCTCCGGGATGAATCCTCGCGCCCTTGGTGAAGCCCTTGCTGAGAAACTAAACGCCAATTACCCAACGATCATTTCCGAAGTTGAAGTTGCGGGTCCTGGCTTCATTAATCTTCGTCTCCATCCCGAGTTCGTTGCCGGATATGTCGAGACGGTTCTGACCCCAGATTTCAAACTCGAATCTGCTTCCCGAGCACCCAAGCCGATTAAGATTAATGTCGAATTCGTTTCCGTAAATCCGAATGGACCAATCACGATCGGTTCAGGCCGTGGCGCTGCATACGGTTCAACCCTTTGCAAAGTCCTCGAAGCCGTCGGACACACCATTCACCGCGAATACTATATTAATGACGGAGTCAACAGTGAACAGATGCGCCAGTTTGCTGAGTCAGTCAAGGCGATTATCGAAGGACGTCCTGTTCCAGAACAAGGCTATAAGGGTGACTATGTTCATGAGGTCGCCGAAAAGATTGCGACCAAAGACCAGACAATTGATTGGTACCAAGAGCAATCTCAAAAGCTCATGCTCGACGCCCAAAAAACCGTGCTGTCCAAGTTCGGAGTCGAATACGACACTTGGTTCTCCGAGCAATCCCTTCACGATAAAGGAATGGTCGATTCCGAAATTGACTCTCTCGAAGCAAAAGGAATTGCTGACTACTCGTTGACTCGAACCAAACTCAAACTAGCTAAGGGCGGCAAGATCGAAGACGTCTTGTTCGAAGAACAAAAAGGCGATTTGTCGGAAGAAGATGAAGGGCATGGGGAAGCTGATAGTCAAGTCCCTTCCTCCCTTGGGGAGGAAGGGGAAGGGGATGGAGGGGATCCAATAGTCCAAATAAGAGGAGGTGAAGTCAAGAACCCTGGATCTACTGGTGATGCCTCAAAAACTCTCTGGCTCCGCTCTGCCAAGCTCGGCGACGACATGGACCGAGTCCTCCGCCGACGCGACGGACGACTCACTTACATCGCCAGCGACGTAGCATATCATAAGGACAAATTCAACCGACCCGCCGGTGCCGACAAACTCATCACCGTCCTTGGTCCCGACCATCACGGCTACATCGGACGACTAACCGCCGTCGTCGCCGCAATGCTCCTGGAGAAGCCGGAGCCGGGTGAGCCTATTGAAGACGAGATTATGGCAAAGCTCTATAAAGATAGTGGGGAGCAACAAGCCTGCGAAGAAGCCCTGGCAAAAGCGAAGAAGATGTTGGAAGTCCAAATCTTCCAACTTGTCCGATTTGTGAAAGATGGCAAGCCCGCTCCGATGCGAAAGCGAGATGGCAATATCTATGCCCTCATCGACCTCATGCGAGAGATCGGTGAAAAGCTGAAACCGGAAGGCACCGAAGCAGAGAAACTCGAAGCAGGCAAAGATGTCTCCCGCTTCTTCTATCTGATGCGAAGCCACGACACAACCTTTGACTTCGACCTTGACCTTGCCGAAAAGCAAAGCGACGAGAATCCCGTGTTCTACGTCCAATATGCGCACGCCCGAATCTGCTCGGTCCTACAAAAGGCCGAGGAAGCGCTTGGAGAAGTTGTCAAACCAAACTTAGAAATGCTACTGATCCACGACCGCGAGAAAGGCCTTATCAAGAAAATTGTTGATCTACCCGACGAAGTTCGTCGCGCCAGTGAAGACTACGGCGTTCATCGAATCGCGACTTACGGAATTGAACTCGCCCGAACATTCCACTACTTCTATGATGGTTGCCGAGTGATCCAAGCCGATCAACCTGAGCTCAGTGCGGCAAGAATGAAACTTTGCGAAGCCACCAAGCGAACGCTCAAAACCACGCTTAACCTCCTTGGCGTTAGTGCTCCTGAGAAGATGTAAGTAGCATCGACGGAGAAGGTTTGTAGCCTATTTGGGAGTGCTCAAGCCTGCTTGAGCTTTGTACTGCGAAGCCTGCTTCGCTGAAAAAGCTATTGCCTAGATCTAAATTGAGATCAAAGATAGAAGTATGAACATGTCCTTCGGTCCCTTGCCTTCGACTTCATCTTGAACCAGGCACTTTTATTACTTCAATTCCAAACTATATCTTCGCTACTCCCCTTGGGCATGAACGTTCATAATAGGAATGGTACAACGATGTCCGATAACCTCATTCCTGGCGCTTCCTTTCTTTCCGGCGATGCATTCCGCTGCTTCACTCCCGAAGACTTCAGCAGCGACGACAAAATGATGATCGACGTTGCGGAGCAATTTTGCCGCAGCGAAGTTATGCCACACCTCGAAGCAATAGATTCGCAAGAAGAAGGTCTCATGCCGAAGTTAATCCAAAAAGCCGGCGAGCTTGGACTCTGTGGCATCGACAGTCCGGACGAATTTGGTGGTCTTGGACTCGGCAAAAACCTCGCCGCCCGAATCCTCGAATTCATGAGCCTCAATGGCTCGATGAGCGTTACTTATGGAATCACGAGCGGAATCAGCCAAGTCGGACTCAGCCTTTTCGGAAGCGATGCGCAAAAGGCAAAGTATCTCCCGGCACTAACCAGCGGAGAATCAATCGGTGCCTACGCCCTCAGTGAACCAAATTCCGGTTCAGATGCCCTCAGTGCAACAACCAGCGCAGTCGAACGAAACGGAAAGTGGATTCTTAACGGAACCAAAATGTGGATCAGCAACGCCAAGTGGGCCGACCTTTTCCTCGTCATGGCGAAGATCAACGGTGAACAATTTTCTGCCTTCTTGGTCGAGCGAAGCACTCCCGGATTAACGATAGAAAGGGAAGAGTACAAG
>JANPAV010000238.1:0-1735 GCA_031430115.1 Armatimonadota bacterium
AAAATTCTTACTATCTTCGGTCTTGATTTCACAGAGCTTTCCGATGGATGGATAAAGGTAGGAAAGGACAGTTCCCGTCGTCCAGTCTTGGACTGCTGCGGGATCCAGGGTCTTCACGTCGTAGCGAGTAAGGAACACGTATTCCTTGGCGGTACTATCACCGGGTCGGGAGGAAAAATTTCCGCAACTGGCTAAGAATATTGCGGAGAGGATTAGCCCGACGATCCGTTGAGTCATTGACTGGATGATACTTTGAAACAATGGTTTCTTAGCCTCAAAAGTTTCGACCTAAATTGTAAGAATCAAGTCTTCCTCGTCGCCGAAAAAGCAACACTTATTTGAGGTCGGTACCGGCGGCGCCTTCGCGAGTCAAGTTGGGGTCAGTACAGTTCATGTGATTAACCGTCATTCGTGAAGCAGGAATATGTTTCGCGTGGGTATCGACAAAGGCTACATTTCGGCTCCCTTCGAACTGCCCAGTTCCAACGGTGAATGGCGCACCTTTGCCCCACGGACCAATAGGTCCGCTCGCTCCTTTGCTATGGGAATTGATCCACTCATAGACCATAACCTTTGAAGTTTGATTCTGAACCTCGGTAGCAGAAACCGAGACACAGGTTCCCGGCGGGCAATCAATATCTCCTGCGAGTTGGAATAGATTCGTCACAGTTTGAAGAAAGGACCATGGGCGATAAAGTGAACTTACATAGCTATAAGATGTGTAGTCGAACGACGCTTTTGTTGGATCAGACGGGCAATAGAGCAAGCCAGAAATGGAAGTCATGTCATAGCCAGTTGGTGTCGTGGATTTCAGGGCAATTCCAAGATAGGGCATGATTGGCTTTCGAAATCTCCGTCCAGTCCAGAGTCCGGTCACATTGGTGTTTGGAAAATAGTCATCATAATCGGACTGATAGAGCACCATTGCGGTGCCAATGTTCTTCAGATTTGAAAGACAAGTGGTTTTCTTTGCGGCCTCTTTGGCCTGAGCAAAAACTGGGAACAGAATCGCAGCCAAAATGGCGATGATAGTAATGACAACTAGCAATTCTATTAATGTAAAAGCTCTCCGAATCATGAAGTAATTTTCCCGAACTGACCTCGAACCTACCACAATCGTGTTTCTAGGGGTTATAATCCGTCACACTTCCATCAGAAATTAGGAGAAATAATTGGCAGGAGTCGCATTTCGAAATATTAGTAAGGTTTTTGGCAAAGACGTCAAAGCCGTTGACAACCTCAACCTAGACATCAAGGACAAGGAATTCATGGTTCTTGTCGGACCATCGGGCTGTGGCAAAACTACTGCCCTTCGCATGATTGCAGGTCTAGAGGAAGCAACGGATGGAGACATCATGATCGGCGACGTGCGCGTCAACGATGTGCCGCCAAAGGACAGAGACATTGCCATGGTTTTCCAAAACTATGCTCTCTATCCTCACATGAACGTTTACGATAATATTGCCTTTGGTCTTCGGCTCCGAGAGCTAAAGGGATTCTTCTGGCAGCTTTCTCATTCAGCCGAAGCGAAGAGAATTAAAGAAGATATTGATAACCGAGTCAAAGAAGCAGCTCGAATGCTCGACATCGAGAAGTATTTGGGTCGAAGACCAAAAGAACTTTCCGGTGGTCAACGACAACGAGTTGCACTTGCTCGGGCAATTGTCCGAAAGCCTAAAGTGTTCTTGATGGACGAGCCACTTTCGAACCTTGATGCCAAGCTTCGGGTTCAAAC
>JANPAV010000239.1:0-5013 GCA_031430115.1 Armatimonadota bacterium
ATTCCGATTGCCGAGAAAGCAGGCGGAACCCCAATTGCTCCGTCTGAGGAGAATGTTCGTTCGAAGAAGTATCCAATCTGGCGATATCTCTACTACTACACCAATGGAGCTCCTAAAGGTGATGCAAGCCAGTTCATTAACTTCGTCTTGTCACCTCCTGGGCAAAAAATTGCCGAGCAAGTTGGCTACTACAGTCTGAAGTAACCATCCAATCATGAACCGGTCGTCCAGCTTGAAATTCAAGCTGGGCGACCAGTCTCTGAATTGATTTTTGATTGTTAATCGTGAAAGTAAGAGAACCTAAGCAAAGAGGAAAATGGATTGATCGGCTCATGGAGAGCATGGTCTATATTGCCGGAGGGATAACCCTCACGGTAATTTTGGCAATTGCCTATTACCTTGCTCACGAATCTCGATATGCTTTTAAAAGAACTTTCACCTACGGATACCGAGTAGCTCTGCAACCAACAAAAGGCACTTTTGAGAAGGATGTTGCCCAAGATCCAAACGCAACAATCGTTACCGCACATACCGAAGGTGCTGATGGGCCTGACGAAAAGGAAGAAGGCATAACCATGCCAGATCTGGAGACTCTCAAAGGCTCTGCCATGGTTGCAACGGGCACATCTCTAACAGGAAATCTTGCAACTGCCCAGAAATCGAATACCCTGTATCGAGATGATTGGCGAGCAGCAAAGACTGCTGAAAAAGGCGAAAAATTTCTGATCTACGGGTTTGCAACGCCCGAATACTCCGAGCCAAAAATGGTTCTAGCTTGGGCACCTGATCAAGGTGCAGACTCCAGGTTAACCCCATACGATTTTCATCTTAAAGTGGTGAAAGCACCCGAAGGTCAGCCACTTCCAAACATAAATATCGACCTGAAGAGAGATCGATCAGGCAAGATTGAACTTCCAACTTACATTGCCAAGACAGATTCAGACAGGACGAAGGGCTACATCTTCGAAGTTTCGGTAGTACCAACAAGTTCTCAAACTACCGCAACAGTTGTTGGATTGAATAAGTCTGAGTGGGGGCCGACTCTTGCTCATCCCCGATACGGCTTTGTTGCCCTCCTTGCCAGCACGTTACTCATGACCGCAATTGCGTTACTGTTTGCTGCACCAATTGGCGTTGGCGCTGCACTATACGTCAGCGAAGTTGCCCCGAGAAGAATCAGAGAATTTCTTAAGCCAATCATAGAATTGCTAGCCAGCGTGCCAACCGTTGTTCTTGGCTACTTTGGGCTCATGATCTTGGCACCGAGTCTGATGAAGATCGTTCCAGAAGCCGCTGGAATGCAGAGTGGTCGTGCCATGATTACGGCTTCCTTAATGATGGCGGTCATGCTGATTCCAACGATAATGACCCTGGCTGAAGACACGCTCCGCTCCTTACCCAGCACTTTTCGCGATGGGGGAGAGGCACTTGGTTTGACTAAACAAGAAACGATCAAGAGAATTCTTATGCCCGCGGCAAAGGCGGGGCTCAGCGCAACAATGTTGTTCGCCTTTGCTCGTGCGGTTGGAGAAACCATGATCGTCTGGATTCTGAGTGGTGGAACTCCAAAGCTTCCATCTGCCGTGCGAGACATCTTTGGACCGACTCGTGGCATGGCCGATACGATTGCCGTTGAGATGGGCAATGTCGCTTTTGAAGAACAGCACTATGGTCACCTGTTCCTTCTCGGTATGTCTCTTTTCGTGATCACTTTGATCATTAACTTAGTCGCATTTAGGTTGCGGAGGAACGCATGGCAGCAATAAGTTCGGTTCAAATCCCGAGCTTAGAAGAGCTAGCGAGTCGAGATTCGGTTCGTCAGCGAGGTAGCTCTGTGCGGCATTCAATCTTGGTTGCCATTGGTCTCGGCACATCTGTTTCCATTCTTGTTCTTTTGGCTGTGATCCTCATTAAGGGCATTCCAGCTATGAATTGGGCGTTCGTCAGCAGTCCGCCAGTCGAAGGAATGAGTGCTGGCGGTATCTGGCCAATGATTCGTGGCTCGTTACTGCTCATGATCGGAACTTTGGCTTTTGTACTTCCAATTGGAATCCTGAGTGGAATCTTTCTCGCTGAATATGCTGGTCACAGTCGATTTGGAAACATCGTCCGAGGCTGCGTGATGGCTCTCGCCGGAACACCTTCGATAATCTACGGACTGTTCGGTCTTGCAGTTTTTGTCTTGACCTTGAAATTAGGAGTAAGCCTTCTCGCCGGTTGGCTGACCGTATCCCTCTTTGCGTTGCCAATGATCGTACTCACCGCAGATACCGCCATCCGTGCTGTTCCTGACACGTTAGTCGATGCTTCACTCGCGCTCGGCCTATCTCGATGGCAAACCATCTGGAAAGTCATCTTGCCCAACGCTCTTCCAGGAATCATCTCCGGCGTTGTTCTCATGACTGGACGGGCGGCCGGCGAAGCACCGCCAATTCTATTTACTGCCGGAATCTACTATTCCACCGCAAAACTTACCAACGATTGGAGCGCGCTAAAACAGCCTGTTGCCAACCTGCCTTACCATCTCGCCGAGGGCTATCGCCAAGGCGGAGTCATACCAGAGAAAATAATATGGGGAACCTGTCTAACACTTATGGGAATGGTCTTATTGATCAATCTCGGAGCAATTCTACTACGATCAAGAATGAGGTGGAAATCATCTCTCAACTAAAGGTCGAAAACGCAATCCATGTCAAGGATGTTCAACTGCACTACGGAGACAAACACGCGCTGAAAGGGGTCTCCCTCGATATTCCGAAGGGTCGTGTCACAACCTTAATTGGTCCCAGCGGCTGTGGAAAGAGTTCACTTCTGCGATGCCTGAATCGACTTAACGATCGAATCCCAGACGCCAAAGTTTCCGGCACTGTCGAAGTTCTAGGGCAAGACATTTATTCCAAGAAGACGGACCTTTTGGCACTCCGCCGAAAGGTTGGAATGGTTTTCCAAAAGGCAAACCCTTTCCCAATGTCCATCTACGATAACATCGCGCTTGGTCCAAAGATGCACTACGGAATCAAGGGCAACGACCTCGACCTCTTAGTCGAAGAATCACTCGAGCATGCTGCGCTCTGGGATGAAGTGAAGGACGATTACAAAAAGAAGTCTGGTCTCGCCCTCTCTGGTGGTCAACAACAGAGACTTTGCATTGCTCGAATGCTTGCCGTTCGGCCTGAAATTATTCTCATGGACGAGCCTTGCAGTGCATTAGATCCGATTAGCACAGCAAAGATCGAAGAGTTGGTTCGTAAATTGTCTGGAGAACACACTCTCGTTGTTGTTACTCACAACCTGCCTCAAGCCGAGCGTATTAGTGACTACACCGCATTCTTCATGTTCGGCGAGCTCGTCGAGCATGGCACATCGTTAGAAATGTTTGTGAACCCGGTACAGCAGTCGACCCAAGATTATGTTACCGGTCGATTTGGCTGATCTTTGATCTCTGGTCACTTATCTACGATCTCTGATCTCTGATCTCTGATCTCTGATCTCTGATCTCTGATCTCTGATCTGTGATCTACTCATTCGCCCAGGTATTGATCAACCACCAATTGGCTTGGTCATGCGGCGTAAACTTTGGATGGCAAAGGGTCTCGAAGGAAGGCAAATAGCCGAGCGATCCATTGCCATATTGCTTTACCCGCACAATGACTTCTTCGACGTACTTCTTGGCAATCCTACAGCGATGAGCGTCAGCCAGTGATCCGCACGAATTGATGTGGTTTGCAGTAGCAATCCTCTCCATTTCCTCAAAAATTTGGCGGCAAGGGGACAGGAATGCGATCGTTTCGCCTGGCTTGTTTTCGCTATAAGCGAGGCTTGCACTTTGGATGTTGAACAGGAATTCGACTGACTTGGTGACCAATTGACAAATGCCCCGTTGGTCAGAATCTTTAGCGAAGGCAAGTGCCCGTTCCGCGAGAGCGGTTGCTCCTACCGTATCAAGCAGAACACTTTTTCCGTTTCGCATCCAGAAGAGGAACGGATTGCTGTACAGGAACATGCGGCACTTAATTCCCGACCGGATTCCCGTAAAGCCCCAGTCGCCACCAAGTTTAGGCAACTCACAACCAAGAAGCCGAGCCCACTCTTCGTCGGTTTCGCCATGCTTCAGGTAAGCCTTCAAAAACATCGGAGCATCGGTGGCTTGTTTGTAAATCGCAATGTCCTCGTCACGAGTTCCATTCTCTAATGGGAATCCCTGATCTTTGCCCGCCTCTGCCTCAATCAAAATTTTTCCGCTCGCTTCAAGGCAGGGCATGATCGTGTTGTAATTGCCAAAGAGTCCACATTCCCAGGTTGTGACGCATACTCCTTCCACGCCTAACCGAGCCGCCGCCTCCGCGTGCTCGCGAACATTGAGTTCGCTCTGCGGTAAGTGGCACCAGATTGAGTTATAGGTAAAGATGGTTGGGCAGAAGACTGTTCGGAAGCCCTTGTCACGAAACAAACGAGACGTATATTCGGGCGATTTGAAGTATTGCCAATCAAAAATGATCGTTTCTTTGGGCATCGTATCCATGGCTTCAGGGTGTTCAAAGTACATATCTCCCCAAACCCCCGGGGTTCGCCCCTTATCGACTACGTATTGAGCCAAAGGACCAAAGTGCTCGCCATAGACCCGAGAGCGCTCTTCATCGGTGCTAGCAAGCTGTTGCGTTTCATCGCCTCCAATGTGAATAAGATTGCTCTTAAAGATCTCGACCGTGTCGTCAATGAGCTTTCGGCAGAGTTCTTGAAATTCCGGATGCCCTGGATCGGCTTGCATTCCCTTAAACTGATCTTTGGCAAATTTCGCCCCCTGATCAGCGTAGATAAAGCCTTCAAAGTGCCCCAAGAGGTTGATGAAAGGAATGATTTGAAGGTTCGGAAACTCCTCCTGGAGAGAAACAATAATGTCGGGTGTCAGGGCATCCTTACCCGCAACCCATGGCGCACTAGGATAGGCAAATCGATGCTCAAGATAGAGTCCGATGGCATTGTAACCACTTTCAACCGTCATCTTACAAAGCT
>JANPAV010000240.1:0-4667 GCA_031430115.1 Armatimonadota bacterium
GGCAATGGTTCCTGCCTGGTCTAACACGACTTTAGGTATGGGCTTGGTTGGATTTGCTTCTTTCCCTCTCAAGAGCAGCAACTCCGTACCTAGGTTCATTTGTCGGACTGTACCGATCACGTAATCGGCAGGGCTCTTGTATCCCTTTAGATAACACTTTTCACTAAAGAATTCTGGAGAGTTCGCAAGCGTGAACATGACTTGCTTGATGTTGCCTTTGGTCTTTAGGAACGTGGCTGCTAATCGTTCGACAACTGCTGGTTCAGGGTCATCGTAGGCGAAAAATTCCCACAACTTCTTGCATATGTATTTTGCTGTTTCAGGTCGAATCGCCAGCATTTCCAGGACTTGATCGCCGTCAAAGTCTTTTGTCTGACCGAGGATCGTCTTTGGTTCTGAATCTCGCATGGATGGCATAAGGCAGAACGTTGATGCTGATCGCTTATCGCGGTAGATGGTCATCAGCCTTTCGGTATTGGTCTTGCCACCTTCATAAAACGTGTCAATGAAGCCCCAACCGGTGAGGGCGCGAGATACTTCTTGAACATCTTTTTCGGAGTAGTTTCCGATACCCATGGTAAACAGTTCCATGACCTCTCGCGCGAAGTTCTCGTTTGGATGACCCTTGAAAGCTCGTTCCATGTCAAGAAATCGCATCATTGCCGGAAGCTTTGCAATGGATTTGAGTAAGTCGCTAAATTTCCCATTGGCTCCGTTTCTGAGCGTGGTTACATAGTCGAGCATCATTGGCCCGTTTTCGACCTTCTTCTCGCTAACGGCAAAGTGGGAATGCCAAAACAGGGCTAGTTTCTCTTGAAATGGGCGATTGGTGGCGGACATTGCGAGAACCCACCAAAGTCGGAACCGGTAGGTGCCTGGCTCGGCCTCTAGTTTTTCGTCTTCGTTCCACGCAAACTCGTAAGGATGAACGCTGAAGTTCGTTGGTACCGAGTCGTAGTCGATTAGCTTTTTGATGGTTGCTTCCAGACCATTGGAAACGCCATCTTCTATTTCGGCAAGGGTTCCGCCAAAGGAAAAACGACGATACAAGTGAGCGACTTTATCCCGAATTGTAAGTGCCATGACTACCTATTTGGCAGTATATCGCGAGTTATTTGCCGATTGACCGGAAAAATAGAGCGCCGTCAATCAGATAGGCAATTCCGTTCTTGGAATCTGACATCCAAGTCTGAGAGGCGTGGACAGCAACTAACGTTGCTGGGAGTCCCTTCTCCTTTCCTCTCGTTAACCAAATGCTCGAATCTTGAGCGTTTGATTGGTCGAATCGCAAGGTCAAGGGCTGGTTTTGAGGAATCAAGGTAGGAGCGGGAGATTTTTGCCAAACCCAGGATCCACGAAATCGGACCGGTCTCAAGATAGGGTTTGCCGGTATTAATTCGAAAACTGTTGAGCCGATAATTGGAATTGGTGGATCGATTCTCATCTTCAATGACTTCACCAAAGTCACCATTTCCCCGTTTACCATTGAAGTGTATGAAGTGTTGATCGTTCCAGGGTTACCGTATCCTTGGCGCAAACTTGGCGAAAATGAACTTTGCCTTTTTAGTCATACAAAACTCGATCTATTGAATTCATCAACTTATTTGCCGATTGACCGGAAAAATAGTGCGCCGTCAATCAGATAGGCAATGCTATTTTTATGCTCTGACATCCAAGTTTCCGATGCATGGACAGCAACCAACGTTGCTGGACTTCCTTTCTCAGGTCCAGCGGTGAGCCATACGCTATTGTCTTGGGCGTTCGACTGGTCGTAATGGAGCACAATCGATTGGCTCCGATTGACAACCTTAGAAGGTACAGCAGCAGAGTTGACCCATGGACCTCGAAACCGAACCGGGCGAAGAATTGGATTGGCTGGCATTAGTTCAAGGACCGAAGTTCCGGTCTTCGGCATTGGTGGAGCTATTTTGAAAATTCCACCAACGAAGTTCAGCGTTAAAACTGCTTCTCTGCTACTCGTTGACGAAACGCCGGTTGCTTCCGTCGCAACCGCGAATTTAATCTCACTAATGGTCTGGGCGCCATCATTTGTGACCGAAATTGTTCCAACCTTGTCACCGGTGGCAGCCTTGTCATTTCTAGCGAGAACTCTGAACTGATTCTGGGGCAAATTTGAGTAGATCGCGGTGCCATCAAGCGACCAATTTGGGCCGCTCAATCCCTCTTTTTCTGCCTTGTCAAGATCGGGTGAAGCAACAAAACTTCCACCACCCGAAGTTAGGACCATATGGGTAGAGGTTATTGCACCCTTAGTTTTTGAGTCAGTCGCAATCCGGAACGTCACGATAGCGTGCTTCAGACCGGGTGATGCATCGACTTCAACGGAAGGAACCGCTTTGTCTTCATAGGTTTGATCAAAAAATTGTCGAGATGTTTGAGTCCTTCCATCAACTAAGAAAATGCGAATTTGGGTTGACTTAGTTGTGGCTTTCTTTGCCGGACCTCTGACTACCACAAGGGCGGAATTGGAGTCGGCGAGCCAATTGGTGTCCCAGGTGTCTTCTTTCTGAATCGGAATGACCACCTTTCCTTCTCGGTGTCCAACACCGTAGATTCCGAGACTAAATCCAGACTCTTCTTCGCGCTTGTAGATCAGAGCTTGCCCCGCAGGTTGCCATTTAGCTTCAACCACATGTATGTCAATCGGCATGGCCTTTCCGAGGGTGACTTGCCCCGATTGGGCAAAACCGTTCACACACAGCCCTAAAAGCATCGAAATGGACAATATCTTCAAGTTGATTACTCCTCTGAAACCACTATACTGGCAAATTGGCCGTTTTGTGCCGGTTACTTGTCGGTCCGATACTTCTGGATCAATTCGATTGCTAGTTCAGGGCCGTGCCAACCGGTGATGTCGACCGCCTTATCTTCGAGAGTCTTGTAGACCTCAAAGAAGTGGCTGATCTCGGCCAAGGTGTGAGGGTTTAGGTCGTTGATGTGCTTTCGATTGCGATAACGCGGGTCTCGCTCGGCGACGCACAAAATTTTCTCGTCTGGACCTTTTTCATCTCGCATTTCGAGCACTCCAATGGCGTGAGCTTCGACAAGGCAACCGGGCACGGTGGGATGGCTGATCATGACAAGGACGTCCAACGGGTCACCGTCGAGGTAGTGAGTTTGGGGAATGTAGCCGTAGTCGAACGGATAGAACAAGGGAGAGTAAAGCACTCGGTCGAGCTTGATGATGCCGGTTTCTTGGTCTACTTCGTACTTGTTGGTGCTGCCTCGCGGGATCTCAATGATCGTGTTGAAGACGTTAGGAGCGTCGGAACCAATTTTTGCGAGGTTAATAGACATTATCTATATTGTGACAAGTCTGGTTCGGGCGAACAAGTTACTTAACAAGATCTTTCCAATGCTCCTTAAAGAAAGGATCGATATTGTCAAGGCTAGAGTAGTTGCTAAATCCGATGGTTGAAATTTTGTTGCGGTCTTTTGAAATTACTAGGCCATTAGATTGCCTTGTCCAGACGTTGCTGAAAGCCGTCCAAATGGATTTATCAACATTGCGTATCCTGCCCTCAAAAATATATGCCATTGAGTCTTGATTGACATAAAGCACCTTTGTCACGTCCAGGTCAACCCCAGCTGATTTTAGGATACTTTTGACCTTGCCCGGATCGAAGTTTGCTGGGTCAGGCTCATTAATTCGGTGTAAGTCTGTTCGCAGGTTTGTAAAAGTCCACAATCCGCAACTGACCAGAACTGCACCTGACCCGACTGCTAGCAACTTCCGCACAGTTCTATTATTGTGCAATCCGTCAGCAATTAGGTGATATGATTGAACTGTGAAGCCCATTCTTCAATCGCTGAAGAAATACAGCTACTTAGCTTATGGCGCACCATTGCTTGTGTTTCTGTTGCCCTTCGTTGGGCAGGACTGGAGTCTTGCCGTTTGGAAGAATGTCTACCTTTTCGCCTTTATGCCACTGTACTATTTTCTTCAAATACGGCTCGGAATTATTCGGTCAGGCAAGTATGTTTCCAATTTTGGCCGTTTGATTGTCTTGACTGTCTTAATGTTTCCATCAGTGCTGACTGGTCGATTCGCCTACGACGACCGAAGCAATCCGCTCATTGCTTGCTTCTACTCGTTGTCCTTGATCGCACTTTATGCGGTATTGATCCGGAGTGCTCCTAGGTTGGGGAAAGCCTTTTTTCCTCGCCAGGATTTAGAGACCAAGAAAGTCCCGTTTGATCTGACTGCCGAGGCCTTTCGGTTACCACCTCAATCAAATGAGCCAGCCGACTATCCTCGATGATTGAGCAACCGAAGCCCAAGGCAACGATATTTCGAAAAATTGCGACCGGATTGGGAGTATTGGTTGCCGTGGCCCTTCTTTTTTTCAGTTGCCTAGTCCCCATCAGAAACTATTTCCAAGGCGGTTATGAATACGACTTGATCATTCCCGACGACTGTCACGTAGTTGAACCCGCGCCAAGGTTTCAAACGCAGAGCATGCCTTCGTTTGCCCTTCCCAAAAAGAAAATGGACATCATCATAGGATGTGACGGTCACGAATACATATGGCCGGTTGAAATTGGTGATTCAGGTGAAGGATACGGAATGATGGAACGAAAAGACCTCAAGAATTTGAAGCGAAGAAGTTAAGCCGCCTTTTAGTCGACGCTGAGCTATCATTAAC
>JANPAV010000241.1:0-16062 GCA_031430115.1 Armatimonadota bacterium
TGGCAACTGGTCTTAGCGAAAATTCGGGGGTTGCTCCGGCTTTAGGTCGTCCAAGATGGCTGCACAAAATGACGGCGGCACCATGCTTGAGCAAGTAGTCGATGGTTGGGACTGCCTCACTGATCCGGCGGTCGTCGGTGATTTTTCCGTCCTCAAGCGGGACATTGAAGTCACATCGAACAAGAACCTTTTTTCCGGTGAAATCAAAGTCACGAATGCTGGGCGTCGCCATTCGGTGAGTTTACCGGGGCATGGCGATATCAGAATGGTTTTGTAACTGGCTTTATAGGCAGGCCGAGTCTCCAATTTCCTCAGGACAACACCTCTTTGGGACTGCGATTGCCTGCAAACGCTTTCGTCTGCGAAGCCTGCTTCGCTGAAAAGAGATGCCTTCGATAGAGAAAGGTCGTGACCACGATTCTCCATCGGAAGAGGGACTTAAAGTTGCCAATCTGAGGACGTGTCTTTGATATTGGAATTTTCAAAGTCGGGTCTGTAGCCGCGCAGGCAATATCAACTTGTTAACCAATATCCTAAACTGGACCACCGAGGTAGCGGTCTTCAACTTTAGCAAAGTTTCTGCCTTTCCGAGGAATCTTCTTCCAAGTCAACGACTTGCAGGAGATGGCGAACTGAACTCCAGGATTGAAGAGGAATCGATGCGTGATTCGACCACTCTTTGCCAAGGTGAATTCATGAAAATGGATGTCGTGAATATGGCCGTTGAATCCGTTCGTTGAACGCGCGATTTTGCCGAGCGTCTGATCGTGCTTTGGGGAAATTCTTGCTCCTAAGTATGTAATCACAATGTCGTAATAGTCGATTTGAAGGTTTCCACATCGAAGGACGACCTTGAGTATCTTCTTCCTTCGATCATGGTCAACTTTGATGATCAGTCCGTCGTCGAGCAAGTCAACGTCGGCTAGCTCCACGACTTCTGCGGGCAACAAATCCCTCAGGACTTCCATATGCTTGACATAGGCTTCGTATGACTTTCTTCCTGGCAATAATGACCAAGAATAATAGGCTCTCATTGGCAGGAACTTCAATTTAGGTCCTTACTTTACCAAACAAAAAAGCCCATCCGAATCTCGGATGGGCTTTTCTGTGTTTGACGTTTAGTCTTACTTGATTTCGACTTTTCCGCCAGCTTCTTCAACTGACTTTTTGATTGCTTCAGCATCGTCCTTGCTAACGCCTTGCTTGAGTGGCTGTGGAGCGCCATCAACGAGGTCCTTAGCTTCTTTGAGACCGAGGCCGGTGAGTTCGCGAACGACCTTGATAACTTGGAGCTTAGCGTCGCCAGCTGCAGTGAGGACTACATCAAAGCTAGTCTTCTCTTCAACTTCTGCTGCTGCGCCAGCTGCAGGTGCTGCCATCATCATTCCCATCGCAGGAGCTGCAGCTGTTACGCCGAACTTGTCTTCGAGGGCTGTTTTGAGCTCACTGAGCTCGATTGCCGTGAGAGCGCCGATAGAGTCGACGATCTTTTCAATTGTGCTTGCCATTTCTTTTCTCTTGTTTATTCTAAAATTGTCAGGGAATCCTTTCGGGATTCATAGGGACTGCTCTTAAGCGGCCTTTTCTCCGTTTGCCTTGTCAGCAACCGCACCAATCGTACGGATAGGCTCCGCGTAGATTGCTTCGATTGTCGAGATAAGGGTTGAGAGAGGAGCAGCAATAGTGCCGATAACCTGCGAAAGGAGAACGTCTCGCGGTGGTAGCTTGGAAAGCGTATCGACTTCTTGTGCTGAAAGTGCCTTGCCGCCAAAGTAGCCGCCTTTTACGACGAGCTTCTTACTGGTTTTGGCGAAATCAAGCAGTGCCTTGGCGCAACCAGCTTCGTCTTTGTAGACGTAAGCATATGCCGTTGTGCCGTTGTGGAACTCTGCGGGTAGGGCGTTGATATCGTCGCCTGCCGATAGTCTAAAGAGCGTATTTTTGAGAACATGGATCTCAGCACCTTTTGAACGAAGTGTGCTTCGAAGTCCTTGCATCTCTTTTACGGATAGACCACGATAGTCGGCGAAAATCACGCCTGCTGCTTCGGAGTACCACCCCTTAGCCTGCTCGATTACTTGTGCCTTTTCTGCTGTGGGCATAAATTACTTGCACCTAATCTCAGTCGGAACAAGAGGCAGGAACGCGCAGAAGGTTGTGGCGATGCGCCACAGGCAAATTCCGGGATCCGGAATCGGCTTTCTACCCCTCGGCTGGCGTCTTGACTGGGTCAAGACATTATGTTTCCACCTGCTGTCTTCAGAGAACGAGAACTATTGTACCACACGATCAGAGAGCAGAGAGCAGAGAGCAGAGAGCCAATCAGTTGTTAAGCGTCGTGATACAACTCAGCACCAACTTCGGAGTGGTGCCCATCGGTGTGCGAAACGATCATCTTTGGAAGGAAAGGAATCGCAAGTAGAACCAAGGCAGATGTTCCCGAATTGATCCAAACCATCGGCGTAAAGTTGTGATGGAACGTCTCGTAAAGGTTTGAACCAAGCACATCAGAACCCAGCAACGACATATTTCCAAAGCTAAAGATAAGGGAGTAACCAAGGGCTTCGCTGCCTTTGGGAGTAGATCGGGCAAGGAGATCGAGTATGGCGAGGAACGCCATTCCAGTACCCATTCCTGCAGCGGATTCAACCCAGATTGCGCTTTCTCGAGAGTTATATCCTAGGTAACAAAATGCTGAAAGAACGCTGAGAGTAACACCACCATAAAGAAGAGTCCGTAATGGGAATTTCTTGCATAGGTAAATGTAGGCAAGGCTCCCTACCAGGGCGGTACCGGCATTGATGAAAGCAAGAAAACCGATGAACTCAGGTGCCAGTTTAAGTGTTTCTGTTTGGTGGAAGAAGAGCGGAGTCTGGAAGCCAGGTGAAAACCGCACAAGCATCCAAAACACGGTCGCTACCCACATTGACTTTGAACTGAAAAGAGACTTGAACTGGGCGAGAGTTGAATGCAAGGCACTAACATCGCTTTTTGCCACTTTCGGCTCTTTGAGTAATAACACGAACAAGAAAGTGAGCACCCACAATAAGACCCCCACCACCGCAAGCCCAATGCCAAGGAAATGAGCAGCGACCCAGCCGCCAATGAGTCCAGCGCAGAGGACTCCAAGGTTTTCGGCTCCATTCCTTATTGAGCTCATTCGTCCCGTCGCCTTAAACTCTTGACCATACTGAACTAACATTCCCCCTAAGGTGGTTTGCGCCGTCACCAGTGCGACGTTGATTGCAAGCAACATAATCGCCAGAGTTGAATATGTTTTGGGAATCGCTGACAGAACGAGCCATAGGACTCCAGCTAATGCCGAAGCCGTAACCAAATAGCCTTTTCGTCGGGTTCCCAAGAACGAGAAATTATCCGTAAGGAGCCCTGCCAATGGTTTGAAGTACCAAGGCATGAATATGAGAGCAAAGAAGGCTGAAAGCTGGGCTGGATTTAGGTGTAATTGATCCTTTAGAATGAATTGAATAGAGATCTTTGCGATGCCGTCCTTCGGATCACATAAAATCAGAAAGAGGTAGCCGAGTCCAACTAAAGTGACAATCTTTTTTAATCGATCCTGATCAGCCTCGGTTGCTGGTGAAGTGAAGTTAGACAATGTTGCCCCCAGTATTTTGTGCATTGGTACTTTGACAAGTCAAAATAGCTTTGGGAATAGTCAACCTAGCTCCATGCATGGCACATTCTACCGATTTATTTCAGGATGTCCCTTCTTGGCTTCTTCCTCTTCTTTCGCTTTCCGTCGCCTTTCCGGCGTACGAAGAGTTATGACCAAAACCGAATACCATTCGATTCTGATTCACAAACTTGAACAGTCGAGCAGCGATATCCCCGTTTGGCCGCCCGGAATCTCACCCGGATCAATGCACACGACCGCGGTATTGGATGACATCAGTCAATCTTCATTAACCAATGGTCAGCACCAGCCCTTGGTCGAGGAATTAGAGGCACTCTCATTTGAGTCAGACTCGAAAGATATGAAGGAACGCCATGACGAATTCATGAAGATCCTCGATACCTTTGAACACGACAATCAATAGCGGGCTACAATCCGCCGCGCCACTTAACCAGCGAATCACCCAAACCACCAAAGCGTGACCATGGGGCAGTCGCTTTATCTTTTTCGTCGGGTTGCTTGAAAACTCAAATACCGACCTGCCGCGTTGGCCACTTGGAATCGCGCCTGGAACACTTCGCTCCGGAGTTGCGATGAACGATCTCAGCCATTCGTCCCTGACTACCGAAAACCAGATCCCGACTGCTATCGAACTTGATTGGCTAGCACTTCAGAGCGAAGCTTTGGACTTTCAATTTCGCCACGACGCATTCTTGAAAGTACTGGGGTAAAAAGCTTTCGAGGTTACCGGCACGACTGAAAATCAATACCTTTCCAAAACTATTCTTGCCTTTTAGAACCTTGAAATGCTCTCGATACGCTGGAGGATTTCGGGAATTCGGCCCTGGCTAGCCGAGTCCGGATCAAGGTGGGCCGAAATACCAAATTCAAGGATCGGACTTGCAAGTAAATCCTTGAATCTCGAGATCAAATAGTTTTGTAGTTCAGGTTCAGTTCCCCGAACGTCAGATTCAATCGTGCTCCGACCATCGAGTAGGCTCACGATATCCTCAAAGCCTCGGCTCGATATCAAGTCACGACTGTTTTCACGATCAGGAGAGTCAAATGCCGCAAATTTGGTTGCAATGAAGCATGCCGGACTTATTAAGTTGATGGTTAATCCGTTTGCGAGAGTCATACGGTCTGCCGAGCTGATAGCGGCTGAATACCAAGGATTTGAAAAGCCAAGAATATTTGGATCGGTCGGCATCACGTCAAGAATAAGAGGATGCGCAACAAACCTACAGGTTGGCCCCTCCAACGCATTTTGAAAACCACGTTGTCTAAGTTCGATCTCAAATTGGTTGTAGTCTAATCTCGAGGCAATATCGATTGCAACATCTACATCATCGGTCGTTCGCGGAGGACGAGCCGCTGGATCAGTAATCAATAAACCGAGGACAGAGCCGCCTAGAAATGTCACTCGATCACAAAGGTCACCTAAGCGCTCGGTTGCATAGTGGATCAACTCAATTGGCGGGATATTCGACCTCATAGTCCCTTCAGCCTCTTCTGCAACTCCTTGATTGCCAAGGTACTTTCACGAGCGCGGCCATCACGCAAGACATCAACAATTGCAAGGAGTTCGTACAGTGCCGGATCGTCCATAGCGGCGTGCGGCGCCGACTTATAAATTGGTTCGAAAGCAACGCCACGGACCGTTCCATTGGCGTCGGGCCAAACTGGTGGCAATTCGTCGCTGGTCGAAATTTGATCCGAAAACGGTGCTGCTGCCCATGCAGTGGGGAATCCTCTGGTTATCCCTCCTCGGATAGGAGCAAGAAAATACTTCGCCCCATGTACAAGTGCTTCCTCTAGAGCGACAGTATTCACTGCTCGTTTGGTGGGTGTGTATAGCTTGACCAACTCGGCATGCTTAAGAGACGAGTTCACCGATGACTGGCTTATGTGTAACTCAGCCGCTAATTGAGATTGCCCCCACGGCTGGCTCTTTTTTACACATAGTTTGAGAAGAACCATAATATCTATATTGGCAAGCATAGTTGTATTATGGCAGATTTATCTCATATCGCGAATCGCGATATGAGATAAATCAAAACTGCCGCCGAGAAGTCGCACTCTACCTACCCGAGATTCCGCCGCGCCACTTAACCAGCGAATCACCCAAACCACCAAAGCGTGACCAAGGGTCAGTCGCTTTATCTTTTTCGTCGGGACGGAGGCCCCACGCGGTCACAAAGCTGAACGCTGATTCCTTCAATAAGTCAAAGACTGTTGCGTGATACTTAGTCATATCAGTACCAACTGGAACACCGACATCGCCTGGCGTGACGTAAAACTCAGTCACCGCAACCTTTTGATCTTTGGGCCAAGCGAACCCTTTGTCCACTCGAGCCACGCCAGCCAACGTCGCTTTTATTCCTGCCTTCACGCGGTCGACATTTCCGTTAGAAGCGCCCGATGACATCCGAATATGATACGCACGGTAACCGCACTCGCTCAGCCAATCGAATTCGCCGGAAGGCATCATGGTCGAAAATTCTGCCGCTTCTGAATCCTTGCCTTCGCCGAACGCCGAGATTGCGGGACCAACGATCTGTTCTCGCGGTACTCCATTCTCCTTGAGATCAGTGACTAATTTGAAGAGGAGCTCATGGAGTTCTGGCGCCCACTCTCCTTTTTTAACCTTCGATGACCCACCTGGCTTTCCACCCTGCGGTTCATTCCATAACTGCAACAGCGGTGCCGGGGCGCCGACTCGTTTGCTTTGCGAGATGATATGGGTAGCGATAGCGGTGTTGAGCCGAACGACTCCCGGCCAAATCCCCCGTTTTGGCATAAACCAATCCGACCATCCCGCCGCATACCAAGGGCTTGTCGGGTGGGGAGTGGGTTGCAAAAGCCAAATGGTCTTGACTCCTTTCTTCTTTGCCCGTTCGATACTCGCGTCAATGCCACGGAAATCGTAAGCACCGGTTGGCTCCCACAAAACTTCCCAAGCAACCGTTTGTACTCGGGCAACATCTCCAGGTTGCAAGTAGGACAGGGCAAGGTCAAACTCCGCTGAATCGTCAGTAACGTGACCGGGACGGATTGCCGGAAGGTTGCCACCGAATACTGGACCCGCCCCAAGGCTCAGGATTGGAATGAGAAAGCCGATTGATGCGATTAGTCTTTTCATGGAAGATCTAGGGAATGTAGATATAGACGCCTGGCTCTATCGTCAGAACTCACAAAATTCGCATTTTCAGTTCTAATTGCAGGTTCACCCCGCAATTTTGCTGGTAAATATGGACTAAATTTCTAATAAATAAGTTGAGATTTCATTCGACAAACAAACCCACGATATATTGTTGCCTACGGCTACGGTTCCACTGGTCGTGGTTATGCTCTCCGCTGGTCGCAGCCTGTCTTAGGGCTTGGACTGCTCGATTTGGCTCGCAGGAAGAAGCTTCGAAACTAACCCAACATTCATAATTCCCAAAAAAAAGAGCCTGACCAACGGTCAGGCTCAACCCCTATTTTAGCCGCGCCAACGGACTAACGATGAACCTAGTCCACCGTAGAATGCAAAGGAATCACCGGGATTTCCGGATTCGTTAGGCCGTAAACCCCACCCGATTACGTGAGTAAAAGTGGATGTCTTCAGAAGGTCAAATGCAATCGCATGATAGGGGTACATGTCGGTTCCGAGTGGCACTCCACAATCTCCCGGAGTCACATAGAACTCAGTCACAATGACATTTTGACCTGCTGGCCATTTGTATCGGGTGCCGATCCAGTTAACCCAATCAAGACCATTTTGAAACCCTTGCCTAACCTTGGCAACATCTCCGTTTGCCCAAACCGCGGAGAAACGAATGTGATAGGCACGGTATCCACACTGGGATAGCCAATCAAATTCCGGAGGTGGCATCATCGAAGCGAATTCTGCGGCTTCGGTTCGTTGATTTTCTCCGAAGCTAGAAATGCCGGGACCGATGATCTGGATCTTAGGAACACCTTTTGACCTGAGGTCACTGACGAGCATAAATAGGAGTTCGTGGATTTCGGGAGCCCATTCACCAAACCTACTGGTGATCGATCCTCCGGGTTTTCCGCCTTGGGGCTCGTTCCAGAGTTGAAAAAGGGGTTTTGACGATCGAAATTTGCTTGTTTCAGAGATAATGTGCTGCACGATTTGCGTATTCAGCGTTACGATTGAGGGCCATAGATCACGTCGAGGTAACCACCAATCAGACCACCCATTGGCGTACCAAGGGCTAGCAGGGTATGGACAAGGTTGCAAAAGCCATAGTGGCATGATTCCCTTGGCTGACATCTTTTGGATGGCTAAATCGATTCCGCGGAAGTCGAGTGAACCATTGGGATTCCAAAAGACCTCCCACTCCAAGGTTGGGGCACGGGCTACATCGCCCCTCTTAAGATACGAAAGGGCTAGATCAAATTGGGGTGTATCTTCAGCTAAGTAGCCGGCTCGAAGGGGAGGGAGGTTTCCTCCAAAGGTGGGAATTGCGTGGGCGAGGAAAGGCAGAAACAGGGAAATTAAAGTCAGAGTTCGTTTCATATCTCGGGGGCTCAAGGATTATGAGGCGAAAAGTCCCTAGATTAATGCAACAAAAAAAACCTGGTAAATAAACCAGGTACAAAGCCTCAGTTTGAACCTAAATGGACTCTGCTATTCTGCAGTTGGGACGCCGACGGGCGCCCAGTCACCCGTGTGGTTTGCGTAAGTGGTCTCTCCCAAAATGGTGCCCACGGGATAGCCCGCCTCGTCAAGGTGGGCTGCCGGATAGTAAGTAGGAAAAGAAGAATCAAGAAAGACGGCTTGGGTCAGAATAATGATCTCATCGGCGTCCTCAATGGGTGACTGTAACGTCGAAGGATCGACGAAATAGACGTACCTTGTTCCTTCCCACCCTTCATTGGTATAGATTTCGATCCACGTCGCAATGTCCGAGCCGGTTTGTACCGAGCGAACGATGCGGTAGTAGGGTGTGAGCAGCCAGCAGATGGCCGCACTTGCTTGGTCGAGTTGGTCAAACTCAGCTCGCCATTTTGACGCCGCAACTTCGTATTGTCCGTTTTCAAACGAAACCATGATCGGAAACGTGTCCGGAGTGGCGGGAACCACGTTGAGAGAACTTTCGGATGGAAATTCTAATGAGATCCGTTTCGAATCCACTCGCGATTTGAGTTTGTCGCAAAGCAGTTCGAGTTCGGGAATCATGGGAGGTGGGTTGATTTTACCTGTGAGCCTGTGGACATCGAACGTTGACTTCACTTTGCCCTTCAGCCCAATAAATTGGGATCTGATTCCACTTGACTCCGTCTACTTGCAGCGGAATCTAACAATACGCCCCAGCCCGTACGAGTCCGCTGAGACCTTCGCTCCTCCACTCCCCACAACCACGTTCCTCCGCCACCACATCCCGTGAGAAAAGCGTTGGCGGATATGAAACAAGTGTTAGGTTTCGTGGCCCGCAGGGTTAACGTTAAGATTTTCTTAAAAAGGATGCACAAGGAAAAACCTGGTAATTTTCGTCTGCATGCTCTAGGTTTTTCGGTTCACAATCTAGAGTAACTTGTCAGGTTTGACGAGTCTCAGGTAATCATGAGAAAAACATTAATTTTGGGCTTAATCGGTTTAGCTGTTGGTGCTCAAGCGTCTCCAGTCATTTTCTACGGCGGCGACTTTAACGGAGTCAATGGTTTGGGTTCTCAAATCAGTACTGCTGGTGGGTTTACCGACGTACAAACCTACGACAACTTTACGTTGACATCAGCAATGACAATCGACGGCGTTTTCGGTCGATTCCTCGACACTTCAACTAGCTTTGCTCAGCAAATCACTTGGGAAATCCGAACTGGTATGTCTGCTGGAAATGGTGGCACCCTCGTGATGAGCGGCACCACAGCAGCAACGAACACTTTGACGGGCTTCGTCTTTGGCTCCATCAACGAGCGGGAATATGCTTCAAACGTTAGCGCGTTCAACCTGGGTGCCGGTAGTTACTGGCTATCCGTTGCACTTGCGGGCGGAAACGCTAATGCATTTGCTTCTATGACGAGTGGCGCCAATGGTGTTGGCGGCCCATTGAACGATGGTAATTCGTTCGTAAACTCTCCTGTGCAGTTCTCTATAAACTACCAACCGACTGGAACTGTATTCGGAACGGGCGTTGACGCTGATTTCAGCTTTGGCCTTCGTGGTTCAGATCCAGTTCCAGAGCCAGCAACCTTTGCTGTTCTTGGACTCGGCGCAGTTGCTTTGCTTCGACGACGACGCAAATAAGCGAGACGCTTAGAACATTAAGGCGGTTATGGCTTGCATTTGTGCAAGGCATAACCGCCTAATTTATTGTCACCAAGGTCGAATGGCATATTGAGGAAGTCGGAGAATAAACGTTGCCGACGCAGTCCAAGCAAGTCATTGCGTTTGCCGAAATGACCGTTCGGCGGTACCATTTCAAGCATCATGAATCCTACCAAAATGGACCTACCACCTCTCGAGGGGTATCCCGAACCATATGGCACACTACTCGCGACCCTGCAAGACGGCTCTCGCGAGTGGCGCGAAGAACTTGGCGACCCTGACCCAAAGCTTATTGTTTGGCAAGCCACGCCCAATGGTCACAGTATTGGCGCGCTCCTTTTGCATATTGCCGAAGTCGAGACGTGGTGGATCGAGGTAGTGTGCCTTGGTCGTGAATTTGATCCCGAGGAAGAGAAGCTTTACATGAGCGACGAGATTGATCAATATGGCGGCTCGTGGCCGGTTCCGCCCGAAAAGCCGATTTCGTATTACTTCGATCTTTTGGATCGGGTTCGGGCGAGGACGCTCGAAAGTGTGAAGTCGTTTGAGCCTGGAGACACGGTGCGGGTGCGCAGCAACGGCGACTCTGCAACCCTGCGTTGGATTTTAGCCCATGTGGTCGAGCATGACTCGTACCACGGCGGTCAAGCCGTGCTGATGCACGAGATTGCTCGTCGAAAAAATATGAAAAGCCCGTAAACACATGAAACTTTCAATGAATGAAGTTTGTCTCCTCTGAAAGACAATGATTTCACTCGTTTGCCTTTGTTTGGTTGCCCAAGAATATGGGACACCGCCAGTCCGAGTTAAATTCGACAATGGCTCCGTGTTCACCTATGGGTACGGGGTTGTACCAAGCGTGAAGGATAAAGGGGGTGATCATCCGCTCGATCTAAAATCATTCGTTAGGTGGAGAATTGATAACCGAAAGCGCGGTGACCCCGAAAAGTCAGCCAATAACCTTGCCGCTCAGGAACGGAGTGGATTGGGTTACTCGATTAAGCAGGCTGTTCGGGTCTCCAAGAATTCTGCGCTCTGCATCGTTGGCTATTCGCATGCAAATTTGAAGGGCACCAGCTCGTTCGTTCAGGACCTCGTTTTGCTTAATACCGAAGGCAAGGTTACGCTCAAGTTCAAACGTACTATCGGCCCGGATGGTGGTCTTCTTGGAAATGATTTTGGGCGGAGGCTCTATTGGTCACAGAAACAACTTCTCTTGAGAACAAGAGGGGGCTTTGAGATTCTCGATGCTTCCGGTGCCAAAACCGGTTCGATTTCGATTCCGAGTTTCTTGTATCAGTTCGGTCTTAACCCTCGTGGCGACTTGCTGATGGTGGGAGGGGCAAAGACTGGCTACTCGTTTTCGATATACGACCTGCGGACGCGTCGTCTGAAAGCGTTCGCAATCACACCAGTTAAGGATGAACTCAAAAGTATTTTTCACGAACTCACCTATACGCTGCAATCGCCCAAGGTTATCCATATCTGGCTTGAAGGAATTGATTACAATGGGATCGGACCGTCCAAACGAGCCCACTATCTCTTTGATGCGAACACCGGGAAAGCGATCAAGAGGTATATTTCGAGTGAATAGGTTCTGCAAAAAACCAGAATTTCAGGCACAAAAAAAGACGCCCATCCACTTGGAAATTCCAAATGAATGGGCGGTGAGCCTTACAAATTGTTACGAGCGTGTTCGCATCGGGTCCTGCAGGGTGTCGCCCCCTGCAGAACAGTAGATGGAAGATGAAATGCCGCGAATAAGGCTAGGAGTCCTTGACAAACTTCTTGGTCAAAAAACGACCAACCGGCTTCTCGAACCAATGCCAAATGGCGACGGAAGCAAGGACGGAAACGACAATGACCGTTGCGTGATACAAATTCATGGAGGAAGGATTCTTCCAAAAGAATTTTAGCCATTCGTCGGTGGGCCTCTGGATCAGATACAGGGCGTAGCTTGCCTCCCCCAAAACCAAAAGGATGGGAAGACTTAAGAATTTTTCCACCGATCCTCGGCATTGACTGGCTCCGCACACAATGGATGTCATCCCAATACAGAGGACAATTTGAGCGAAAGGATTAAGTTCTTGATTGATGATTGCAAAGGCGATGATCATCCCGATTCCCAACCAAAACGCAATCTTCCAAACGAATGGGTTCAGATCGCTTTTGATCAATTCTTTGACGAGCATTGCACCAAACATCCCAAATGCAAAGATGGTTAGACTTGAAAACGGAAGATTAAGGATGTCTCTCGCAGTGCCAGTGGGAACCTGATTCCAAGTGCCAGGTCGGAACCAAAAGATCAGTCCATGCAAGACAGATGTAATTGTAAGTCCAAGGATAGGCTTCAAGATTGAGTTCTTCGTTTTACAAACGAGAATGAGGAGAAGCGGAAAAAGCAGGTAGTAGAACGCCTCAACGCTTATCGACCAACTAGGCTCATTCCAATGCAGCCGGAACGGGCTGGCCGGAACCCACGCCTGTAGGAGCGTAAGGTGCAATCCAACGTCAACAAGTCGTTCGGGTAGCAATCCTTGTTCCTTTGCCATCCCTAACTGCCCTCGAAGGAAGAAGAGCATGATCAACAGCACAAACCAATAGGTTGGTACGATGCGAATGAACCGCTTTTTGAAGAACTTGCTCAGACTTGATCGGTCAACTAATGGCTTCTCGGAATAAATCGATGCTAGGAGAAACCCGGACAGAATAAAAAAGAACGTAACGCCGGTATACCCATGGGCGGCGAGAAGTTCATAGACTTTGCCGAGTGTGCCTGGGAAGTGAATCGGAAAGTGAAACAGGACAACGCCCAAGGCGGCAAAGAAGCGAAGACTGGTTAGCGAGTTAACTCGGTTCATGTTGATGGTGATTTCCTTAACCGAGGTTCTTGAACCTATATTATGTCCCGTCAAGTCCCGTGCGCATTTTCCGATGTTGTGATTCAGGTTGTCAAGTGTCAAAACTGTAGGTTCTACTAGCTTGTTGCTGAATAGATATGTCCGAATGTTAAGGGATGCCGCTTGGAAATTCCAAATGAATGGGCAGTGAGCCTTGCAAATTGTCACAAGCATCTTCGCATGCTTGTCGAGCAAAAGAGACGACCAAGACCTAACCTGAGGTCTTCAGTTTGATGGACTTGACCTTACTGAGAGACGGTTTCTCAATGAAAGTGTAAGAAAGGTGGGTTAGTATGATCGTCATCCCAATGGTCACAAAAGTAAATTCAAATGGAGAGACCTTTTGGTCAAATGCCATTGCTCCGAGCCTTATCGCGATTGAATGAAAGAGATAGAGACTGTAACTGACGGTGCCCATTACAATGAGATACTTTGGGAATGAACGGTCTCGAAGCAATAAGAAACCAATAAAAACTGCCGTTGCGCCCAGATAGGCTGTCAGCATTGCAACCGGGGAAAATGGGTGTTCGGAATAGGCTTCTTGCAATTTCGCGGGAAAGAGGTTGAAGTTGACGTATAGGGTTGAAACAACGCTTGCTTGAAAAACCAATAATGCAGTCCAAAATAGCTTTGATGAAACCTCATTCTTGAGAAATCGATGCACCCAAATGCCGAGCCAGAAGTAACCGCAAAGTGTCAATTTGAAACTTCCAACATGACCGCCCTTGAGGTATCCATAAATACTGGCAAACATTATCAGACCGGAAATAACCCACAAGACTTGGTGAGAGTGCCTTCCCAACTTAGTTAAAAAGAAAAGTGAAAGCGCAAAATAGAACATCATCTCGAAACCCAGGGTCCAGTAGGCCGGGATAAAATGATCAAATCCTATAAAACCTTGGAGCATGGTCGCGTTCGCCGCAAACGATGTCCAGAAGCGTTCTTTTATGCTGCCGTAAATGGCGTAATTTAACTCCGCAGGCACAATGAGGAACAATGCCGCACTGAAAATCAGACTCGCCCAATAAGCTGGAAACAACCGCCAAAACCTCTGAAGCCAAAATACCTTGAGCGAAGGAGCTCTTTCGACTGAAGCACTAATCACCGTCCCGCTAACAATAAAAAATAGTAGTACGCCAAGCAACCCTAAGTTGCATCCGGCACTTGCAATTTGCCGAAAACCCGGGATGCCAAGCTCAAAAATATGGGTGGCAACGACCGCGGTCGCGGCAACGCCTCGTACAACATCAAGGTACTGAAAGCGGCGTGTCTTGTCGGTATTGGGAGTAGTTTGATCTGCCACTTAACACTTGGTCCAAATTCTAGCGACGACACAGCACTTCTTGGCATAGTCTTGGCTCAGTTTACATGGTGTTTCGTTGCGCTAGCCCAGATTCAAGTTGAGTCAACCTTTAAACCGGTGTTATTACGGGAACCAACCAAGAGCCCTGACCGCATCAACAATGGCATCGGCGTAGAATCCGGCAAAGAACTGTTGCCCCCCGGTTAACAAGTGAACGCCGTCTTGAAAGAGCTGCAAATTTGCGTTCTGCTCGAAAGATTGAACCCAAATTTGCGAATCACCCGCAAAGGTGTTCACCCCATTCGCGAGATCATGTGCCACCGCCACGTACTCCCGAGTTTTCTGGTTTGCGGCGTCAGAGGATGCGTAGGTTGGTGGCATGATGACGACTACTTTTCCACGGTCGACAAACTCCCTTGCAATTCTCGCTAAGTTTCCAGCAAACGCACCTGCCGAACTGTTACTCGCAACCGCATCGTTAATGCCCAACTCAATCACGACGAGTTGAACCCCCGCCGCATCAAAGGCTCTGTCGGCAGTTTCGAAGTTGCCCGAACCGGCAATGATGTCCGGCAGCCATTCCGTCGTCTTGGTTCCCGCCAATGAATTGATAACATTCGTGACCGTACAACCCAAGCGGGTCGCAACGATTGCGCTGGACAGTGATGCAAGCAGAGAGTTGACACCCGCCGTAACGACAAACGTTGGGTCAGTGATCGAGTCTCCGATCCAGCCGATCTTTAGCCCGGTCGCGACGCTTGGCGGATCGACATAAAAACTGCGGTTACATTGGTTAAGGAGCGCAACGTGGTTTGCCCGAATTTGATCGTAGCTGAGGGCGGAACCGTGTACTTGTACTTCGCCAATCGCACCGTCAAAGAAAAAGTCTCCCGCCGACGTTCCACCGATGCAAAAGTTGGATGATCCATTCGAGGGCGGAGACTGGGCGGCAACTGTGTAGTCCAGTTTGCCATTGACGTAAAGGCGTTCTTGGATGATCCCACCAACCGTGGTTCGAACGTAGGAGAAAGCAGTAGGTTTGCCCGTGCATAACGCCGATGAGCGAGAAACTAATTTATCCCAACGACCAATTTTCCTTCCACCGGCGGCATTACCTACGTTTTCTTGGGTAAGCAACCAGCAGCAGCCAGCTGTTTTGCCTTTATCCACGATGGTGCCGGAATTGGCAACCGAGCCACCGTAACAAAGCACGGTAATCGTGAATTCTGCCACCGTCAAAGCCGTGTTGAGGGTTCCTAACGAAGCATTGAGGAACTTGATGCCCTCAGAGTTGGTGCGAGTAAACAATGCCCACTTTTTGCCGAATGCGGTGACGTACTTTGGCAAGTTGGTGGTGATGGCTGAACCGCTAGCCGAACTGATGGTGTCCGTCCAGCTGACGTTCGTACCATTTGTGCCGTTTGCCAGGTCGGATTGCTTCAGCCAAAACTTGTCGGGTGCGGTAACTGCTACTGCCGTGGATGGAAACTTTGACGGCGAATCCGGAAAGACACGCCCCCCGGCTGGGATTCTGGTTGGTATCGTTGGCAACTTAGACCACCGCCACAGAGCCGAAGTTCAGCGCATTTCCTGCGGCAATTAGCGGATAGTTGCCGTAGTTCGCCTTTAGGTCATTGAACAGAGCGGTATCGATGGTAGCCCCAAGGTTGAGGCCCATCCGAAGTCCACCCGACGTGTTTCCGATAAAGCCGACCGCGTCTTCGGGAATTGCGCCCAGTTGCACCGGACTATTGACCGTGTCGCCAATGGGAACCGTGGTCGAAACCGCCACTCCCGTTTGCTTGCCATCACGGCGGATAAAGATGCCTTTGACCGTGACCGAGCCGGCGTCACCCAGGAGCCAGTATGCGTCGATTCGAGGACATTCGTTGGAGATATAGCCCTGAATTCCTTCAGGGTTTTTGAATTGGTTTGAGAATGGCATATT
>JANPAV010000242.1:0-6344 GCA_031430115.1 Armatimonadota bacterium
CAATAACCATCTTTTGACTTATCCAAGTGTCGTATAATCCAGCTAGGCTAACCTGGAAATTTTACTGGGAAAGTCTAGGATGAACAAGTGCCTTCGCCGAGATTTCGCCTGAACCAAAAAGCCTTAAGTCGGTCACCAAAATTTGACCAAGTCGGTCGGAAAGTAAGCCGGCGAGACCTATTCTCAGGAGGTGCGGCAGTTGTTGCATCCATGTCGCCGGGAGTTCAGTCCGCGGTATCCGCAATTAGCGATGATTCGGTAAAGATAGCCCTAGAGGAAGTCGGGAAAACCTCGAAATTAACTGTATCAACTTCGATTGGAAATACGTGGGTTCTCGATACTTCCACTTTTGCCGGCACTCCTATTCTCGTTCAAGAGAAGGGAACCAATTCAACCATTATCCGTTTGACTGGAGCTAGGTTCCAGGGGACCCAGATAGCCCTAAACTTAGAAGCGACAATTCCTCATTTCTCATCTGGAAAAATCAGCTTTTCTTTCTATGACTGTGGAGACGGATCTGCGAGTTTCAAATTATCCGCACCTCTCAACCAATGGATAAAGGGCAACAAGCAAGCTAGCGGCGCCATTGATAAGCAAAACCTCAATCACCTCATTTCCAACCTTTTTGGCGATACTTCGGCGACCGCAATAGAGAAAGGATCGGTCATTTATTCAGTGTCCGGTGAGCTTGCGGTTGTGGCGTCAATGGACCTAGAGTTCAGCGAACAAATATGGCCAATAGCCGACCTTTCAATTCAGGCAAAGCGGCGTTCGGAAGATACGATGGTTTCAGGTAAGGATAGAACCCTAACCAAAATACAAGTGACGAAGCGTGACAGTTGGACTGGACATGTTGCGTTGAAAGCCAATAGTGGATGGCAGGTAAATGGCTCGACCGATGGTTTTGATACGTGGGAGGCAGAATGTCATGAATCTGGCCAGGTCGCGACAAGGCTCACCGGATCTGGAGAACTCAATGTCGAATTACCCGGCACTGCCAAATTTAAAGCAACTAATCCAACTTTGAGTTCCCTGGAAATAAATGGGGAAGATATCCATTTCGCATCATATTTACAAGACGAGGGAGATTGGATTCATCACGAAGGAGTGAGTCTCCATGCTGTTCCCTCAACTTCTGAACCATTTATCTTAAGTACCAACATTGTTGGCGATTTAGTGGGTCAGCCAGTTCTTCACTCAAAGAATATTGCCGTCGCTATTGAGGATGCCTTTGTTACTTTCGGAAGTTCGAAACTTCCAAACTTAACGTTGGCCAACGAACCGCAAGATCGACCCCCGGTCACCACCCGACCTCCAGTTACCCAAAGGCCCCCAGTAATACAACGACCTCCAGTTGGTCAACGACCGCCGGTCACCAAGCCGCCCGTTGTTCAAAATCCTCCAATTGTTAAAGTTGATCCAAACATCAAAGTCTCGTCCCAGGTTTGGATTCCATCGATTGAAATTGTCCGCCCCCAAGACTTTCTGAATCTAAAGTTTGAATTTGTAAACTGGCGCATGGTGAGCTCGATTGGAGTTGCTCCATACTTCGAACGCGAAATTAACACTCGACCGGCATACGTTATTGTCGAATTTCCTCCTCAGGCAGTTGGTGAGCAAACTTTCGGCATGACTTCGCCAGTTCAAACTACTCCTGTCCAGACGCTGTTATCTGGTCCAACTCGCCTTGTCTTCTTTATCCCAATTGCCCAAAAAACGATCAAGTTTAGCCTGACAGATGATGAAGGTCTGCTCGATTGGGATAACTGGAGTCTATCTGTCGCGCCCGCTGCGTTCTCAACATTTAGCGGAAAGGTCAAGGTTGATCGTTCCTGGCAACACCCAATTCAAGATATTAAAATCGGAGCATCTCGAGACTTCGAGTTGCTTGCCGAGCGCAGCCCTTCCGTTCCCGAACGTCTCGCCAGCATCTTCCGAATTCAACGGGGAACCGAGGGCGATCAGCTCAATCGAGCCGACCTTCAAATCCCAATTATTCGCCAAAAGCCACCCAATATCATTCACTTCAAACCACAAGTTCGAGAAGTGAATCCGCAATTAGATCCAACAAAGATCGTTCCGGCAATTCCAACCGGTCGAACCGGCCCAGTTTTTCGATACTACACCAACATCGAAATCCCAGCAATGCTTCAAATGTCGCCAGACGAGGAAGCTCACTTCGTCCATGCGCGAACTTCGGAAGCTCCCACAGGCCGATCCCTTACCAATATTAGTCCAGTAAGGGCGGTAGCAACGAAACGAACTCCGATTTGGCATACACGACTCGGTGCATTTGCGACCCTAAACGGAAAATCTGTACCAGTTGAAGCCAGTGACGATGGCGAGTGGTTTTACACTCAGGACGCCGAAGGTCGACTGGGACCTTTCAAGTCCGCAACCCCGGTTCATCCTCACTTAAGAGCGGTTGATTCGACTGACTACGACGTTAACGTTCCCAATACAGCTGATTTCTCAATTACCAAGAAGCAGCGCAAGGATCTTGTTGATACGATGTCCATGCGGTCCGCAAGTTCTGGCACAGACGCCCCACCGTTTATTGCCGATCGGCTCATGCTAACAAGCCTAGGCGGATTCTTGAAAGGCTCCTGGACCTGGGGAGATTCGCCACCACCCCATGACGTTGTTGGATGGCGACACTGGTCAACCTTAGGCCGTGAGCACTATGTCTATATTCGCGAGGCCGGATTCTTGTTCCCCACCGGTCACCGAGTTGACAAGATCACGATAACCGAGCGGAAGTTTAGACCTTCTGGCAAAGGCGTAGTCGCTCGCCTAGAAAAGAGAATGTATCTCGTTCTCATGAATCCGGTCGTCAATCTAAATGCAAGTGAGGCGAGGAACATGGCATTTAGCCAAATCGTTTGCAAAACGAAGACGACGCCAGACCTAGATTTCACCGGAATGTTGAAGGTTGCGGGCACTGACAAGTTCTTTGAATTCTCAATGGTCGGTACTGACATGGATGGAAATCAGGTCAGTTGGACGCAACAGGCAATGTTCTATGTCTTTAGCGCCGGAATCAATACCAGTACCAATTGGAGCGTTGGCAACGAAGTAAACCTAAGGACCGGGGGACACATGGTTACTTTTGCACCTACCCAAAGTCCTTCAGATGCTACTAATTTTCCTTGTCAAACAATTTACATGGGTGGCAGCCCAGGGACGCCAAATCCCAATAAAGGAATTCCTGCTTTTCGACCAATCATGAACTTGGCAGCGATAAAAATACCTGCGATAGAGCAGTATTTACCGAGTGGTTCAAACCTAGGATTCGTTCCCGTAAAGTTCGCGGATGGGTATAAGGCAAATGGTTTTACTGGCGGCGCCGAAGTATTCTTCGCCCTCAAATCTCCCGTTTCGACTCCCCAAGGTGACGGAAAGAAATTTGGCGGAATGGTCAACGCTTCCATCAAAATGGATGTGATCAGCCGAAAACACGGTCCAATGCCGAACCCGACTGGTAACTCAATTTCTCCGACACAATACGCATCAATTGATAGCGAAGAATACGCTTCAATCGACGCAAATTTTGTCGCCCCCGATCCTCCTAAGCTTTTGGGAGTCGTCAGCATTTGGGATCTCTTACCCGACTCAATCGATGTGGGTGGCAATGGTGCCGATGTTCCAAAGTTCAAAGTTGCTAAGGTGTTTGCAAATGACAAATTTGGAGTAGTTGGTTCTGGCAATTCAAGTGCACCTCTCATTGGAGCAGTTGCTTCTTTCTCATGGCAACCAACCCTCAAAGAGTGGTCTCCCGCAACCTGGCCATTTAGCCAAAAGTGCTTCACCAAATACAAAGGAACATCTCAACTCCGTGTCAATGCCGCCTACTATCAAATCACGGATCCGGAGGGATCTAGCTTCCCAGTGGGATCAAGCTACTCCCTGAAAGCCGGTATCTACAATTTCCAAGTCAATGCGTGTGATCAAGTTCATGTGATGGTTGACAAGATTGAATTTAGCTCCCAAACCGGATCAAATTCGAGCATCCGAATCGACATTGATGACATTCAATTTCTCGGCATGCTATCGTTTGTTGGAGTATTGCAGTCGATCTTGTCGCCAGGAACCAAGGGCTATCACTTCCAGTCTTCATCACCAAATTCTGAGCTTCTAGCCTCGACTAATCCTGAGCCATACGGCGTCGGAATCGAACCTATCCTCGATATCAATGGGCAGGGATTAACCGTCGGATTTTCCGTAACCGTACCCACGATTGGAATTGGCGTGGTCACGGTCATGAACATCTCGGTACTGTCCGAGCTGATTCTGCCTTGGTTCGGAGACGCCCTCACCTTCCACTTTGCTTTCTGCAAGCGGGATGCCCCGTTTGCCGTTTCTGTCTACGGAATAGCCGGTGGCGGATTCCTTGGTATTGAAGTGACTCCGGGTGGAATCAAGTCCATCGAAGGAGCAATCGAGTTTGGTGCGATGGTCGCCCTTAATTTTGGTGTCGCCAGCGGTTCAATCAGCTTAATGGCTGGTTTCTATTTCAAATATGAAGTCAATGGCGGAACGACGCTGACCGGCTATGTTCGATTGGTGGGAGAAGTTGATGTCCTCGGAATCATTTCTGCCTCTTTGACCATGTATCTCGGTCTAACTTACAATACGGCATCAAAAGTCTTGTCTGGAGACGCCTCGGTTAGCATTCGTATATCGCTCTTTTGCTTCCACAAAACCGTCACTGTTCATGCTCATAAAGAGTTTGCTGGCTCATCGAGCGACGCAAGTATCGGAACTCTATGGGCTGGGAATTCCCCACCTGCACTTTTCACTGACCATCAACGGACCCAATTCACGAAGTCAGTTACCAGTCAACAATTCAAGAACTACTGCTCCGCCTTCGGAGGTAACGCATGAAAGAAACGATTATTTGGACCGCCCTTCCCAACGGACGTAACGAGCAAGGCAAACTCTTGATGTCTGCCCATGTTACATTCCACTTGAGCTACACCGCCCAAGAGCTATCTCAAGCAGGCGGAAAGGCCAAAGTCTCTAACTTTCCAACGGTCGCCGGCTTTAAACCAGAGTCCGTTGCCATAAAAGTCTTCTTCAATGGCAAACCCATCGATGCAAAAATAGTCTCAAAACCTGAGCCAGGGCTTTGGACAAAGTTCTTTCCACTCGATGGTCCGGTGACTTCGTATGAGCCAGTAAAGCCAGAATGGCAAGAAGTCCGAACGTTTTCGACATTTGACATTTACAAACAAATTGAAGTCATTCACGCCGATTTTGCAATCGCATCTTTCGAACCTAGTTTGAAGTTCGGCGACCAAGCGATTAACCCAAATCTAACGCTCTTGGCTCCCAATGCGGACTTGGCGAAGAATCGAGTCTTGCGAACGAAAAATGTTCGAAGTACAACGAAGGATCCTCACGCCCCAATAAGAGCAACCATGGATGCTGACTTTGCTCATCCCCAATTCAAATCAATATTGGAATCCAGGCGAGTGGGGCAAGCCGTCGTCGGACAAAAAGTTTCCGATTTGATGGTTGAAGCGGTTCATTTTCATCGTCCGTTTGTGCCTGCAACCGGCGTTTGGGCACTGCCGGCTCGTCCTGAACCAGACTTTCATGATGCTCACGCAATGCTATGCCAACATCCGCAACTGATGCGGCTCGTAGGCGTCGTTTTCGACCTAGAAATTGCTTCCTTGCCGACCGGAGATGGTGTCCTTTCAATTCAGGTTGACGGTATGCCAGCGGCATCAACGAAGTTCCCCGGAACGATGTGTTCAGTTACAGCTACCGGATTTCTGGCAAAAGAAAGAACTTCGGTGAAAGGAACAACCGGTTACTCGAGCGACATTGTTCAGGGATTCATGCGGATGAACCCCGAAGATGTTGCCCTGGGTGCAATGGACCTATCAGGTGCCGTCCTTCAAACTGCTGGATTCTTAGATCACCTTGAAAAGCAGAAAGAGAATTTCTTGTCGATTTCAAAAGTCGCAATCAAAATAGGGGCTGGAGGCCCGACCGGACGTCCGCCAAAAATTGGAGCCAGCAATACTGAATCGGCTAATAACCCTGAGCCTGCTTCTCAAAAAATTGCCGCTCAATCGGAAGATAGGGATGCTGCACAACTTCCAACCCGTCGTACTGCCGGAATTACTCTTTATCGCAGAGAACATTCAGCCAGGCATTTGGTCCGCGACACCATAGGGCAGCAAATTTTCTCGGCTAGGTTTGCCGATACCCTTTATGCCGATGACTTGCATAAGGGCTGGCGACCAGATGTCCTTCATAAGGGAAAGTGGTTCTCGTTGACCGCCCGAACACTCTTTTATCGGATCGCTGACAAGGCACTTCCAAACGATCTC
>JANPAV010000243.1:0-3734 GCA_031430115.1 Armatimonadota bacterium
GGACTTATAGCCTTCGAAGGCAGACCTGGCTTCTTATAAGGCTGAAGAAAGGTGCGGATCGAAGACGTGCCTATCCTTCCTACGCGGTGGCGCATCATTCGTCTAAGATTTGCTTAAGTTTTGATTCAATTCATTTTTGAAATGAGTGATATCGAAACTTGATGAAGGCGTCCGTATGTACTCTGTCAAAACCGCATCCGGATCAACCAAAGGCTCCCCTACCGGAATGCTTGCCTGGAGCAACGCCGCTCGATCTGTCACCCGCATCGCGCACCCACAAATCTTCTCACCCGTCTCCCGGTTCAAGACATCGTAATCCGATTTCATCGCAAAACAATAAGGTGAAGCCAAA
The DNA here is from genome assembly GCA_031430115.1 of Armatimonadota bacterium. GTDB lineage: Bacteria > Armatimonadota > Fimbriimonadia > Fimbriimonadales > Fimbriimonadaceae > Fimbriimonas. Next base: position 353 of record JANPAV010000243.1, read on the forward strand.
CTCCCCCGGTCAGCGATATCTCGTCCAAGCGAAGCCGGAACCCCTACAGCATTGAGCGCGGCGATAATTGGCGATACCAAGCCCAAATAGGCTTTCTTAACTTCGCGTGAAGTGCAGTCAAGATCAACCAACGGTATAGCAAGACCAATTGTCAGGTCGTGTCCATGCAAAACCGCCGCACCGCCGGTCGGACGAACAATATGGTTTACAGACAAATCCAACAGGGCATTCTCCGGCTTCTGGTTACGCCCAAGGGTTACCCAAACCGAATCCCAAAAATAGACTCTCGCACCCGCCATGCCGTCTTCTGCCAAAGAAAGCAAAGCGATATCTCGCGCCATGTTGGTCACGCCATCATTCTTGCCTTCGACCACGAGCCTCAAGGCTTAATTGTATCGCTAGAAACGAAAGTGGCCTCGAAAATGGTGATAACTCCAGGATTACCATTATTGCCATGGTTAAAGATGGCAACTTCCTGACCTGACTTCAGATTAAATGGACCATCATGTTCAGCAGACCAAAATGGATTGGTTTGGTCTTCGGTTTTGAAAACGAGGTTCGATGCCATGAATCGGTAGTTGACTCGACCGTCTACCATATTGGCTAAACCACGCACCGTGTATTGCTCCTTGCCGTTTCCGAAGCTGCTCATGGCTGGCATCTCCACCAAAGTTTTGATGTTCGGGCTGGAGTAAAGCTTAAGCATTTTTTGTTTACTTGCTTCCTGGATCGAAGCTTCAAATTGTGCCTTGTCGACAACGACTGGCACTTCTGACTTATGCATGACGCCCACAAAATTCGCACAGAGAGAAACTGCTTTTTCGTTGCCTATCCTGTAGGCCCTTATTCGAAAAAGGACCGCAGGCGGAGTGAGATCGAACTCGTGACTTTGCCCAGCTTTTTGTTGCGGCACGGAACTGGCCCTAGATTGAAAAGGCACCACGCAAGACAAGAACAAGGCAACAAGCCCCACTGTCTTAAAGAATTTTAGCTCGGCTACATGCTTCATAGTTAATCTCATTCCATTGTACGACTATTTGCTCCAGTGCACCATCGCTAAATTCAAATTGTGCTGGAGTCCTTAATTACAAGCCCAGTGAGGGACCCTCAATGGCTTCATATTCTTGAATTCCTTGTGGAAGTGCTCGTTCGGAGCTTCGACTAAACGCACTCTCAAAGAAGCCGGTCCACATACTCGCAACGACGCAACCGCCAGCCAATCTGGCAATTGCAAGACCGTCGGCAGGAACTCCTAAGCTGAAATAATATACAAATCCAACTACACGAAGTCCAGCGGTTGCCACGACCAACTCCCTAAATTTCGCCTTATTTATTGGAGCAATGACCCATCGAAATGCAAACCACAAAAGATATCCGAATCCAAGAATTTTTACGAATATGAGCCAACTATTGGACGGATAATTCCAATTGTAAGCAATCTGAGTCACTCCAAGGGCTGCTGGAAATAGTAAACCTATCCAGCAAAGCCAAAAGTCGTATTTTGGTGGCGTAACCCATCGCCATCCTATCCGCTTGAATCCATGAATAATATCCACTGGAATATCTAGCTGATTACCGCCATTTGGCTTGCGTGATTGAAAGTATGAGTAAGCCGCAATAAGCAAAAGCGGAGAAGCAATAATCCAACCAAAAGTTACATTCTCAGGGTTTTTCGCGGCAAAAGAGCTGCTAAACATAACGAGCAAACTTGAAATCCAAAGGGCAGACTGCCATCTCAAAAGATGAAAATCACTTTTTGATTTCAGAACCTGAATTGTTGAAAAAACCGCAAGGCTCGCCGACAAAACAAAGTTCAGCAATTGACTAAAAGTAGGAGAAACTATCGTCCAATGATTTAAAGATATTGTAACCGGCACCAACGAACAAATGAAAGCGCCAATGCAATAGAGAAATTTGGAACTGGAATCCCAGGACATGTATAACGTAATTCTATCACCTTCAACCTCATCACAAAGAACAATCTTATTTTTATGTTCAAAAGTGAGCTTTCCAGAACTATCCTATTCTCGAATAATCGGATCGTGGGAAAGAACTTCAACCGAGAACAGAGGGCGGTCATATTACTCTTGCTCGCATCTTTTCTGTTGATGGTCCCGGGAGTCTATTTCAACAAATTCCACGGAATCCCATTTGCTCGATATGCCGCTGACTTTGGTGCCGGTCTCATGGTCCTAACCTTTGTTGTTCTTCGTGATAAGTTCGTCAGGGCCTTTTCCGCCATTGTCCTAAGCAGTCTTGCCGGACTAACTCTAGGCGGGGGACTAGGATTGACCGGGGTCTGGTTTATTTTCCAAAACCCGAGCAAAGTGTTCGTCGGACTAAAATGGTTGATCATCGGAACAATATTTCTAGTCGCATTTATTTTCGCATTTAAAGCCCTTGTAACTGAGCCGGAGAAGCAACTAGTTTCCGATGAAGAAATCCAACAGATGACTTCGCTCGAGCAGTTAAAGCATCTTGAAAAGTCGTTGAACGACGAAGAGACTTTTACCCCGATTAAGAAAGGACCCACGGTCGCCCTTGGATTCGCCTTTATGTTAGTCGGCATTCTCATGGTTATTCCCGCCATCGCAAAAGCGGAGTCGCCAAACGAACGATGGATCATGATATCGATTCTCCTAGTTGTGATGGCTGGGGGTGTTTGGTTTGTCGTTTGGATGCGCCGTAAGACAGTCGGTCAATTCAATATGATCATGACCAACATTGACGGGCATCGGAAGGAAATGCTGACAAAGATCCGCGCCGAAATTGCGAAATTAGAAGCATCTGCAGACGACGAACCATCGTCGCCTGCAGAAACTAACTAGCCTAACTCTTAGGCCACCAGCCAAAGATGCTCTCCTTGAGGAGAGCTGGCGCGAGCTTCATTCCGAACTTATTTTCACCGATGAAGCTCGTGACTGAGAGGGGGTGACCTAACTTAGAATTTCGGCTAAACGGACAGTGAAATCCACAACCTTTAATGGGAGGAAAATTTCACGCACTCCAAACAGCCTAGCTCTTCGGCCACCAGCGAACGTCGAGGTTCTTAACCGCCAACGTTTCATCCAATCGGCCAACAACTCGCGTCGACGGCGCATCATGCAACAAGTCCGGCGTATCAATCGCTTCCTGGCAAATCGTGATCAACGCATCGCAGAACTCGTCCAATGTCTCCTTTGTCTCGGTCTCCGTAGGCTCAATCATAAAGCATTCAGGAACGATGAGCGGGAAGTAGTTTGTCGGCGGGTGGAATCCGTAATCCATCAATCGCTTACTGATGTCCAGCGCACGCACGCCGTGCTCTTTCTTATACTTCTCAGCCGTCAAGATGCACTCGTGCATGCACGGGCGATCGTGGGCGGGAGGAAGGACATCCTTC
>JANPAV010000244.1:0-6250 GCA_031430115.1 Armatimonadota bacterium
GCGGTTTCCTTTCGGATTGGCTCTTGATAGACTGTCAATGCTTCGCCAGTCTCAGGATCGGTAACGACAGACAAAGCTAACCGGTCGTGGATTCGGTCTCCAAGAGATTCGATTGCTTCACCCATCAATACGATTCGATGAGCGGTCATTCCCTCTCGAGTTCCGCAGTCGTCGAACTTGATGATGACGTCTTGAGCAACGTCGCAAAGACGTCGTGTCAAGTAGCCAGCGTCAGCAGTTCGAAGTGCAGTATCTGCAAGTCCTTTACGGGCACCGTGCGTGGTAACGAAGTACTCAAGCATGGACAGTCCACGGTGGAACGAGTTCTTAACCGGAAGCTCATAAATCGTTTCATTGAACTGGTTCAACATCAGTCCGCGCATTCCGGAGAGCTGCGCAAGCTGCTTAATCGAACCACGAGCACCAGAAACGGTAACAATGCTGAGCGGGTTGAACTGGGTAAGGCCCTTAACGATCTCTTCACCAATGACGTTATACGTTTCTTGCCATAGTCGAACGAGAGTGCTTTGCATTTCGTTAAACGCGAGCATTCCTCGTCGGAACTGAGCAAGGACTTTGTTGGATCGATCGTCTGCATCTTTGAGAATTTCGTCTCTTCGAGCAGGTGGGTCCATGTCTGTGATCGCAACGCTGAGTCCGTACTTCGTTGCCCACTTGAACCCTGAGTCCTTCATGTCATCAAGATACTTGATGGTTGCACCGACACCGGCACGCTTATGAACAACGAGAACGAGATCAGCAAGTGCCTTCTTCGTCAACTCGATGTTGAGGTACTCGTCAGAATATCGAAGTGGCCAAGGCAATACCGTGTGGAAAATCAATTGTCCTGGCGTTACTGCTCGGATGACGTTTTCGACTTCCATCATGTAGGCTTCGAGTTCCGTAACCTCTTTTCCTTCTTCGTCCGTCTTGGTTACCTTATGGTATTCCTGACCCGTAACTGGATCTCGAAAATCGACTTCGGCATCTGGTCGGAAGACAGGTCGATTGACTCGGACCATAACTGGGTCATTAATTCCCAATCGAGTTTCCATCGCTGGACTCTCGAAGTTGAAAATGACTTCGTTTGGATTTGAGTATGTGAACGGCGCAGCATGCTTTTCAGCATTCTTTCGGTGAGCTTCAACCTTTGCATCAAGCTTAGCCTTCGCTTCTCGACTCATCATCGTTAGGGCATAGTTACCAAGAACGATATCTTGTACTGGCGCACAAGTAGGACGACCGTCTGACGGAGTGAACAAATTCTGGGTCGAAAGCATCAAGACTCGACATTCAGCCTGAGCTTCTGCCGAAAGCGGAACGTGAACAGCCATCTGGTCACCATCAAAGTCCGCGTTGTACATGTTACAGACGAGCGGGTGAAGCTGGATTGCCTTACCATCAACTAGAATTGGCTCAAACGCTTGAATACCAAGTCGGTGAAGCGTAGGCGCACGGTTAAGAAGAACCGGGTGCTCCTTAATGACCTCTTCCAAGCCATCCCAAACAGCTGGATGCATTCGGTCAATCATTCGCTTGGCAGTCTTAATGTTCTGCGTAATGCGCTTTTCGACCAACGTCTTCATAACAAAAGGCTTGAATAGCTCGAGAGCCATTTCCTTTGGAATTCCACATTGGTGCAACTTAAGGTGTGGACCAACAACGATAACTGAACGTCCAGAGTAGTCAACTCGCTTACCAAGTAGGTTCTTTCGGAAACGACCTTCTTTACCCTTCAACATATCGCTGAGGGACTTGAGTGGTCGAGCGTTTGAACCGACAACTGGTCTTGCTCGTCGGCCATTGTCGATCAATGCGTCAACGGCTTCTTGAAGAAGTCGCTTTTCGTGATTAATAATCGATTCTGGTGCGTGGATTTCGATGATCTTCTTTAACCGGTTGTTTCGGTTAATGATTCGTCGATAAAGATCGTTGAGATCGGAAGTTGCAAATCGACCACCGTCAAGTTGAACCATTGGTCGAAGCTCAGGTGAAATGACCGGAATTACTCCTTGGATCATCCAATCAGGACGAGTCTTTGAACCAATGAGAGCTTCAACGACTTCAAGTCGCTTGATTGCACGGGCTCGTCGCTGACTAGTCGTCATGACGATTTCTTGTCGAAGTCCCTTTGCCAGCTTTTCGAGCTCGACTCGATGAAGAAGCTCCTTGATGGCTTCTGCGCCGATGTTGGCTCGAACGAGAGGACGGAGATCTCGCTCCATTCTCATTCCAACGCTATCAAGAAGCTTCGAGACAGCTCGGTACTTATCTTCGTCGATCAGTTGGTTTCGCTCAAGCTTGCCAAGAATTTCAACTGCAATATCAAGATCCTTCAATCGATCATCGGAGTCTCGGTATTCGGCCTTAATTCGGTCGTTAACTGCCTTCGATCGCTCTCGAACGTACGACTCGTCGTACTCGTCGCCGTTGTTCTTCATGTCTTCGGCCAAACGAGACAGAGATTCCTCTTCGAGGTCTCTCATTCCGAGCTGAAGGTGCATCTTTTCAACTTCGACAAATCGACGAATATCCGGAATCAAGTTCTGAATTTCTTCTTGGTCGATATCGATGATGATAAAGCTTGCAAAGTAGATAACTTTCTCAAGGAGCCTAGGGGAGATATCTAGGATCAAAGAAAGTGGTGATGGAACACCCTTTAGGTACCAAATGTGACAGATCGGCGCAGCAAGTTCAACGTGACCCATTCGCTCACGTCGCACTTTACTTCGGGTGACTTCAACACCACATCGTTCGCAAACGATGCCCTTGTACTTAATTTTCTTGTACCGTCCGCAAGAACATTCCCAGTCCTTTACGGGGCCGAAGATTTTCTCACAGAACAAGCCATCTCGCTCTGGCTTGAAAGTTCGGTAATTGATCGTCTCTGGCTTCTTTACTTCACCATGAGACCAGCCCATAACATCTTCTGGACTTGCGATACCGATTTTAATTTTGTCGAACAGACTGACTGCTGCCATATTTACCTTTTATTAATAATTCCTTTGTGCTACTGCGCGATATTGAGCCTTCTCGACGCTGAGAAGGCTCGGTAATACTAGTTGAAGAACCCTACTGATCGAGCGAGGCGCATATCTTCGCCGCCGCTCAGTTCATCGAGGTCCTTGAGAGGAAGTTCCTTGTTTTGAGCATCTTCGACACTGACCTTGAGACCAAGGGATCGAAGTTCATTGACCAAAATCTTGAACGACTCAGGAATACCTGGTTCGGCAAGGCTTTCGCCCTTAACGATACTCTCGTAGGCTCGAACACGCCCCATGACGTCGTCCGACTTGATTGTGAGAAGCTCTTGAAGAGTGTAAGCAGCACCATATGCTTCAAGTGCCCATACTTCCATTTCTCCAAATCGCTGTCCACCAAACTGCGCCTTACCACCGAGCGGCTGCTGGGTGACCAGGGAGTACGGACCAATTGAACGAGCGTGAATCTTTTCATCAACCAAGTGCTCGAGTTTCAACATGTAGATCATGCCGACCGTAATCGGGTTTGGCACCGTGTCTCCAGTGAGACCATCTCGGATCACTGACTTACAGGTTTGAGGATCGAAACCAGATCGCTTGAAGACGTTCTTTTCAAGGTTGATAATCATCTGTTTATAGATGTCTTCCTTTGCCTTGAACGGCTTCTCATCCATTTCCAGCTCGATATCTTCGGGAACAAATTCATCGAGGTCGTAAGAAATCAGCTCGGAAACTGGCTTGATCGGCGTGGTTGCAAGAATTCTTGATACGCGTTCAAGTCGGTTGATTCCGAATTCGCGGAATTTGGCACCAACCTTTTCGTACAATTGCTCAAGCGTATCGTCCTTTTCAAAGACAACATCAACTAACAATTCAGTCTTAAGATATCCGCGAAGTGCGGTCCTTCGGAAATGCTGGGCTAGTCGCTCAGTTTCTTCCAGAACTTCATGCTCAGTTGCGCCTTGGAATGCAGGGCACTTGTACTCAATATTGAGGTGCTTGCCAACATATCCGAGGTGAGTTTCAAGAATTTGACCAATGTTCATTCGGCTTGGAACGCCTAGTGGGTTCAAAACGATGTCACACGGTGTTCCGTCAGCCAAGAATGGCATGTCTTCAGCCGCGAGAACTCGAGAGATAACTCCCTTGTTTCCGTGCCGGCCAGCCATTTTGTCACCAACCATCAGCTTTCGCTTTTGGGCAACATAAACCTGAACCGTCATATTTGTTCCTGCTGGCAATTCATCACCAGGAATTTGCATGAGAGGCTCTTCTGTTCTATCGCAAATGAGACGATCTCGCTTTTTTGACTCTTTATAAATATAGTTGATCGATGGAGAAAGGTACTTATATCGGCTGAAGACCTTTACGTCAACAACGGTTCCCTTTTCACCATGCGGCACCCGAAGGGACACGTCACGAGTTTCTTCAGCTTTTTTACCAAAGATCGCGATGATCAGTCTTTCTTCCGCCGTCATTTCAACTTGACCCTTCGGTGCTACTTTACCAACCAAAATATCTTCTGGTCGTACTTCAGCTCCGATTCGGATGATTCCATTCTCATCAAGATCCTTCAGGGCATCTTCGCCTACGTTCGGGATGTCTCGAGTAACTTCTTCAGGCCCAAGCTTGGTGTCAACCGCTTCTGTCTCATAACGTTCAATGTGAATTGACGTATAGACATCATCCTTAACCATTCGCTCGGAAATGAGGATCGCGTCCTCATAGTTGTATCCGTTCCAAGGCATAAATGCGACAAGAACGTTCTTGCCCAAAGCAAGTTCTCCCTTGTCAACGCATGGTCCATCAGCAAGCGGATCTCCCTTCAGAACACGTTGACCGAGGTCAACAACTGGACGCTGGGTGAAACAAGTTGATTTGTTCGATTGAACTAAGTGGAGCAAATTGTAACATTCAAGTTCTCCGTCGTCCTTTCGAACTTTGATTTCAAGGGCAGTTACAGATTCGACTACGCCACCATTGTGGGCAACAACCGCAGCACCTGAGTCAACAGCAGCAACTCGCTCGTAACCTGTTCCAACTAGTGGCTTATCACTTCGTAGACATGGCACAGCTTGTCGTTGCATGTTTGCGCCCATAAGAGCACGGTTCGCGTCATCGTTCTCCAGGAACGGAATCAGCGAAGTTGCAACCGATACGATTTGAGATGGCGCAACGTCAATAAAGTTAATCTGAGTTCGACCAACAGTCGGATAGCTTGCACCCTGCAATACTCCACCAGCACATCGAACTTGAATTCTTTCTTCAATAAAGAGCCCTTGAGGGTCAGTTTTCGTGTCCGCAGGAGCAACCAAAATTCCGGTTTCCTCTTGGGCAGTCATGTAAACAACCTCTTCCATAACGTGCCCTTCAGTAACAACTCGATATGGCGTCATGATGAATCCAAATTCATCAACCCTCGCATGAGAAGTTAGCTGGGAGATAAGACCAATGTTAGGACCTTCTGGAGTTTCGATCGGACAAATTCGACCGTAGTGAGATCGGTGAACGTCACGAACTTCAAGCTTAGCGCTGGTTCGTTGCAATCCACCAGGTCCAAGTGAGGATAGACGTCGCTTGTTGGTAAGTTCCGACAGCGGGTTAGTCTGATCCATAAACGTGGACAACTGGTTACTGCTGAAGAAGCTCTTGATCGACGCACTAATCGGCTTAACCGAAAGAATGATTCCTGGAAGCAAATTCTCTTGATCTTGCGAGGTCATTCGCTCTCTGGCAACCTTCTCCATTCGAACGAAACCTAGTCGAAGCTGGCTCTGCAAAAGCTCACCAACCGATCGAACTCGTTTGTTCTTCAAGTCATCAATATCGTCTCGCTCAGACTCTCTTCGTACATATGGCTCCATTGCGAGCATCATATGAGCGAGGTCTTCGGCGGTCAAATTGCGAACGTTTAGCGGAATATCTAGTCCGAGCTTTTGATTCAAGAATCGGCGTCCAACCTTTCCAAGATCATAGCGTCGAACATCGAAGAACAAGCCATAAACGAGTTGCTTCGCCGCATCTTCGTTAGCAGCTTCACCTGGACGCATTCGCTTGTAAATATCAAGCAATGCTTCTCGGCTGTTTGATGTAGAGTCTGCTTCTAAAGTGGCTTCAACAAGTGGAGAAACGTACTTGAGGTGGATGCTTGGCAGCTCCATGTCTTCCATTCTCTTTGCTGTTGCCGCTTCAATTTTTTCACCCTTAGCAATGATTAGCTCATCACCGATCTTGATATCTTCGAGAACACGCTTACCGATGAGATCATC
>JANPAV010000245.1:0-3867 GCA_031430115.1 Armatimonadota bacterium
CAAAGTTGACCCGGACGCAGCGTCCGATACGGTGAAGGTCAAAGCTCGTGGTGAACTTCAGCTCGCGATTCTCATCGAAACGATGAGGCGGGAAGGTTACGAAATGCAAATTTCACGTCCTCAAGTTATTCTGAAGCGAGACGAGAACGGCAAGATTCTTGAGCCGAACGAAGCGGCAACGCTCGAAGTTCCTGAAGATGCCGTTGGATCAGTCATGGAAGAAATGAGCCGTCGAAAAGGTGACTTGTTGAACATGCGCACCAATGACAACGGAACGAACTCGTTGGAATACTCCATTCCGACTCGTGGTCTTATTGGCTTCCGATCGAACTTCTTAACTCTCACAAGAGGTCTTGGCCTCATTGGATCGCTGTATGACGGCTACAAGCCGTATAAAGGCGAAATCGCGTTCCGCGTGCAGGGCTCTCTTATCTCCAAAGATCCGGGCAAGCTCACCCGCTATGCCTATGAGGACGTAATGGTGCGAGGCCAGTTGTTCTATCCCGTTGGAACCGCGCTCTACGCCGGAATGATTGTTGGTGCCTGTAGTCGAGATGAAGACATGATCGTCAACGCGACCAAAGAAAAGGCGGCGAACAACATCCGGTCCGCTACTTCCGAGCAGACGGCATCTCTGGATACCCACAAGGAGTTCTCGCTTGAGCAAGCGCTCTCGTGGTTGCGTGACGATGAACTTCTTGAAGTCACGCCAAAGCAACTCCGATTCCGAAAGAAGGTCCTCGATCACTCAGAGCGACGCGTTTCTGAGCGGCGAAGCGAAGTCGTTGTATAAAGGGAGCCCCGGGCATTTCGCCCGGATTTCTCCTTTTTAGAGCCTTGGCGTCCAATTGTGTCGTCAATGAAATCCGAACGACTTGCATCCGTACTTTAGTTCTCAATTCCCGCTATTTTGTGTAGAATGGACTTGTAATCAGCGTGGAAAACCCCCACGCCAGGAAGTATCTGATGTTCAGAAAACAACTAACCCTATTCTGCCTCCTTGTTGGGGCAGTATCTTTGGTTGGTGCCCAGGGTCCCCCTGCGGCCTCCAAACTAAAGAAAGAACTAGATATCCTGAATAAGCAGCTTCAGGATGCTTATTCGGTTTACTACAAACCCTACGAAGACGCGAAGACAGAAGAAGAATCGGCCAAAGTAAAGTTGGATCCGTCAAAGGACCCCGCAAAGACTTTCTTACCTAAGTTTTTGCAGTTTCGTAAGAAGGTCGTCAACGACATGAATCTTGGTCCGGATGTTGAAGCGCAGATCATGAATCTTGCGGGTGGGAACAAAGCTCTCATAAAGGAGTGTTTGAATAATCTCTCGGGGCGCTTCATCCAATCACCTGCCTTGAGTCGGCACATGTTTATGTTTGGTCAGTCAATGTACATGACTCAAGATAAGCCGGATGCAATCATTCCCTATCTTCAAAAGATTAGGACGACGGCAAAGTCCCGAGAAGTACAGGCATCAGCTATCTATAGCATGGCTGAGATTGTTGGTCGGTCTGCATCGGCAAGTGACAAAAAGCGAGCCCTGTACACCGAACTATTCACCAAATATGCTGAAACTAGATATGCAAAAATGGGTCAATCTAGCCTATTCGAGCTTGATAATTTGCAGATTGGAATGGTCGCCCCGAACTTTGAAATTGAGGATGAGAATGGCACGAAGTGGAAACTTTCCGACTATCGCGGCAAGGTTGTTGTCCTCGACTTCTGGGGATTTTGGTGACCTCCTTGTAGGGCAATGATTCCTCACGAGAAGGAAATGGTTGAATCTCTCAAAGATAAACCTTTCGCTCTCCTCGGAATCAACAGCGATGGCGACCGGTCGGTCGTCAACAAAATACTAAAGGAACAGGGCATCAAATGGCGTCAAGGGATTGCCGGTTCAACCAGCGGAATATTGCCAAGCAAGTGGAATGTTCAGGGTTGGCCAACAATTTACATCATTGACGCAAAAGGCGTAATCCGATATCGAGATTTACGCGACAAACAGATGGAAGAGGCAGTCCTCAAACTGCTTTCAGAAATCAAATAACAGAAACGACCAGGGGCAATCGCACCCTGGTCGCTTTATTGAACAGAGCTTTGGCTACTCTTCATATCCCTACGAACAGCTTATTTCGTGGTCAAATCGATCTTAAAGTCTTTAAGTGACACACAAAATACATTCCAAGCGCAATGTAAAACGAACGCATGTCCGGCACCAGCCGCAAAGCGGCGGCACTACTTTTAGCCTATGTCGCAGCCCGACTTTGTGGGCGAAGGCATAGGTAAGAAATACGCAATAGTCCTGTCCACGGTCGCTCTGTCAGGGCAAAAGGAGCGCAAAATCTATTGCTCCCTCTTCCACTAACCTCTGAAAACTGATCCCTGACAAATGAGCGACCCCGCCAAAGGCGATGCATTACAATCCAAGATTGGCATATTAGAATATCGACCTAAACCAAATCCGTCTGAATCTCCATTTCACCGTCAATGTCAACCCTATAAACCTGCGATCCTGGCCTTGATGAAATGCACTTGTGCAACTTCTCATCAACGAAATGAGCCGCAGTGTAATCCTCGCTGGCTAATCCCGGACCAATATCGCCATTCTTTAACATTCGTGCCAAAGACGGCCGACGATCTTCTTCTCCATCAAAGTGAGGGCAAAAACTGCCTTTGAGCCATCCGAGCCCCTTCCAAGGTGCCAGCGGCCCCATCGAGTCAGTACTAAACTCTTCAAACCAGCAGTTTGCTCCTGCACTGACGCCGGCCAAGACGGTTCCATTTTCATAGGCCTTGCGAATGGCAACATCCAAACCCCAGTCGCGCCAAAGAACCAAAAGGTTTCGAGTATTACCACCTCCAACGTAGATCACATCTTGTTCGAGCATGTACTCATCAAAGTCCAGGCGGTGCGGCCAAAAGAGGCTGAGATGGGAGGTTTCACACCCCAGACTTTGGTAGGCAAGGTGAAAGCGGTCGGAGTAATCGTTACTATCCGCCGATGCAGTTGGAATAAAGCAAACCTTAGGCTTTGGTTTGTCAACCAGACCTAAGATGTATCGATCAAGCGCCAAGTTCTCGGGCTCCATACTAAATCCTCCACCGCCAATCGCAACTATTTGCCGCATTTGTCTTATTTTGGCTTAACCGAATAGGCGCATGTCTCGTAAGAAGAATTAGTCATGAGCGCACGGTTTACACCCAAGGACATCCATCCTTCAATTTTTGAAGCTGTCCACGACCTGACGACGACTTATATGAGTGGTGAAGCCGATAAGCGTACAACGGCTGCGGGAACAAAGCATTCGTCAGTATGGTTTGCTGAGTATTGGAAAGGAACGATGCTTTGGTTGCTCGGCTTCATCCCGGTTATTGGTGGTACAGCCCTCTCGGCAGACATTGGTGGAAAAGCATTCCGAGTGATCACGTTCCTTGTACTACTCTGCCTTTGGATGTTGGCCGGACACCTAGGGTATCAAAAGAACAAGAAGCTTTTAACTTGGGGAGAACTCGAAGCATTGCGTCCAGGCCTCGAACTCTCCGAGCATCAGTCTTTGTACCTTGATTGCCTCCGGTACGTCGAGGAATCTCGAGTTCTCGATGCTGAACAGAAGAGATCGTGGCGAGATGCCCTCTTTAATGCCCTCGATCAAGCCCTCGTTCTCAACAAGTTATCGGAAGACATGAAGTCGTCCTCAGGCGGGAAAAACCACGGGGAAAGCCTTGCTGAAATTGCTCGTCTTCAAGACCTAAGCTCACAAAGTACCGACCAAGTAGCAAAAGAAGCCTACGACCAAAGTCTTGAAATGGCGCAGGATCGAATGTCTAAGTGGGATTCGTTTGCTGTCCAAGCCGAGCGAACTGAGGCTCA
>JANPAV010000246.1:0-3889 GCA_031430115.1 Armatimonadota bacterium
TGTGGCGGCGGAACCTTGCCGAGTTCGCACAGATGATTTTCAGGTAATGATTTCGATTCCCGATGCAATAGAAGTTTTTGTTTATGGCTTCTGCCACGCAAAGAGCCAGACCTATCCCTACGAGGCGAGCAGGATTGGTGATCTTTGGATGATGCGCGATACTCCGGCGCGAAAGAACGAGCGAAAGGTCGAAGTGATTAGCCACGGGGTCTCGCCCGAGAAAGTAATTCAGACCATTCAGGTGTCGGAGCTTGGTTGGCACTTTCTGTGTGACATTCATGATGCGACGGAGGACTACCAGGCGAAACGAGATCATTACAAGGCGCTTGGTTATCGAGCGATGAGTACGGAATGGCTGTTTGCTCACGACATGAAAAATATTCCGCTGTTTGAATCTGATCCGCCAGTTCGGCAAATCCTGGATCAGGAAATGCTCAAGACGATCAATCAGGTGGCATCTCAGCCGCAAAAGGTTCGGGAGGGAACCAGAAAATTCTCGGTTTGGGATGAGACTCGAGATTATGGATGGGTCACCAGTATCCCATTTCGAGATTCGGCTTGGGTTTCCGATTTATATGTTCATAAAGAACTGAGAGGGAATGGTTATGGTCGCGCGTTGATGAGTAAGTTACTCCACGTTGATCGAGAAAATGGGGTTAAGCAAAGCGTTCTTCTTTCAAGTAGCGATGGTGCGAGGGTGTATCCGCGCTTGGGTTATGAGCAGATTGGTGTTCTCCAAATGTTTTGCCCAATGAAACGGTAATCGGGATAGAATAGGACTCAATGATGTTGTCAGTTGCTCTTGCCGCTACCATTCTGCATACACCACCGATAAGAATTTCTCTTTGGGAAAATGGCGCACCTGGATCCGAGGCACATCGGAATGATCCCGAGCAAGCCAAGGATTGGTGGGTGAAGAATATTCACGATCCATCCATCAATGTTTATTTGCCACCTAAGGATAAGGCTACTGGCGCAGCGATGGTCATTTTCCCGGGCGGCGGTCATAGTCAGCTTGTGTATCCGCCGGAAGGAATCGAACCAGCTCAATATCTAGCCAGTCAAGGAATCGTAGGTATAGCCGTTAAATATCGTCTGTTTCGCGAACCAGGTTCGACTTATACGTTTGAAAACGCGACGGTGCCAGATTCGTATCGAGCCATGAGAATGGTTCGGGCACACGCGGCAGAGTGGGGAATTGATCCGAGACGGGTTGGAGCCATGGGCTTTTCTGCTGGTGGCGAAAATGTATCAGGAATTGCCTTTGGATCTGGTTTGGGAGACCCGTCGTCCAAGGATCCGGTTGAACGGGAGAGCGGAAAGCCAAGCTTCATTGTTGAGATATATCCAGGAGCACTTGGGATTCCGGCAGAGGTTCCCAAGGATGCACCGCCGGCATTTTTTCTCATTTCAAACGATGACGATGGGCATATGGGCGCGGTCCTCGACCTCATGAATAAATATCGAAAGGTGAAGGCATCGATGGAAGCTCATATTTACACTCAAGGTGGTCATGGCTACAACATGGGTGGTCGGTCGAAGTTGCTTTCGATCAGTACTTGGCCCAAGCGACTTTCTGAATGGTTGGCGGATAATAATTGGTCGGTACCTAAGTCATGACAAAGTCTCGACTAGAAGCCTTCAGCGATGGTGTGATTGCCATCCTGATCACGATTATGGTTTTGGAGCTAAAGGTTCCCCATGATGCTAGTTTCGAGGCATTTTGGAAGCAGTACCCGCTGTATCTCAGCTACGCGCTCAGCTTTATCCTCATCGGAATCTACTGGAATAATCATCATCACATGCTTCATGGAATTAAGAAGATTTCTGGAGCGGTCATGTGGGCGAATCTCCATCTCTTGTTTTGGTTGTCTTTGATTACGTTTGCCACAAATTGGGAAGGCGAAACGCACTTTGCCACTTTTCCCATAGCTATCTATGGATTTGTCCTCTTTATGTCGGGAGTTGCTTATACGATTCTAGCCAAGATGTTAGTAAAAGCAAATGGAAAAGACTCGGACATTGCAACGGCCCTGGGCAGGGATTGGAAAGGAAAAGCGTCTATTGGAATCTATCTGATTGCGATACCGCTAGCTTGGGTATCACCCTTTGTTTCATGCGCTATGTACGTTGCGGTAGCGGGAATGTGGTTTGTGCCAGACAGAAGGTTTGAGCCTGAATCTTAACTTGCGGAATCAAAAGCAATCTTAATCCAGGCAAAAAGTTCATCGTTGACTTCGTGCAAGTCGGTGACTTTTACTTTGTATTGGCACATGCCACCAGGAGGTTGTTCGACCAGTCGGTCTGTTCCTGGTATTCCTTTCATGTTGATTCCAACTTCGACTCGCGAGCTTGTCGCTGGACCAATCATCGCAAATTGCTTCTTTCGTCTAAGCGCGATGTATCCTTTCTTAGGGTGGATTTCGAATTCGCCGAACTGTTCAATCTTCGCCATGAGCGCGTCATGAATTGAGCGAAGACCAGCTTTTGGTCCTGAGTAGATTTCATCGAGCGGATTCGATTCTTCTGGCGAGGAATCGTTTCGCCTAAGAAAATGAATGGCAAGTGCATTTGCATCGCCATGCCCCAAAGCAAACTCGTTCTTGGCAAAGTCACGGAGTTGACCGTGCTTTTCCAAACCCGAGTTTGCCAGGGCGGCATAAAGCTCTTCGAGCGACTTACCAGTCTTTTTCTGGATATTCGCCTTTTGGGTTTCGATTGCTTTATCGAGATCCATTTTTTTAGAACCAGTGGTTGTCGAGATCGCCGTTCAATTCAGCTACATAGGCGAGTTGGCCGTTGTGGTAATTCGTATGAACACCGGCGAACATTGCAAATGAGAAGAGGGGAACTTCGCCGAACCAACTTGGGATAACGGCTACGAGTTGCTCTTCGGACAAGCCGGAGACAAATCCGATGATGTCATCAATTGAGGTGCTGAGATCGGCTTCAAGCTTGGCACGGTCGTATCCGTCTGGGGCGGCTGCCCAAATTCCGTCTTTCTTTCCTTCAGGCTCCTCGACTGGAGGCTCTTGCTTTAGCATGCTCAGAATGCCTTGATTAGCTGAAACAACTTCATAGCTGAAGTCGATTGGGCGGCGAGCCTTTCCGTTTGGCTTGGAGGTTAGTTGCTCGTCGGTGATGGTAGCAAGATCCTTGAGATAGAATCCTTTCGCCATTCCGAGGAAGCTTACGGTTGAGTCTTTGATCGGTGTAGACATTGATCCTAATTTACCTGCAGTCCAAAAGTTTTTGTACTGAGAGTTGAGGTTCCATTGCCTTTGTTGGAGGGTCTGTTGGACCTCAGCGAGTATCATGATTCAAGGTAATCAGTGGCGATTTCAAAGATTTTGGTAGCAAACAGAGGCGAGATTGCGGTTCGAGTTTTTCGAACCGCTAAAGCTCTTGGCATAAAGACGGTCGCGGTCTATTCGGATGCGGATGCGGATGCAATTCACACCAGCATAGCGGATGAAGCAATTCATATTGGCGGCTCGGCTCCGTCTGAGAGTTACTTGGATTCTGCCAAGATCTTGGCAGCGGCAAAGCAAGCTGGTGCTGACGCGATTCACCCTGGATACGGGTTTCTTAGTGAACGAGCGGAGTTTAGCGAAGCTTGCAAGGATTCGGGGATCACGTTTATCGGTCCTCCAGCCGCGGCGATGAGGCTGCTTGGAGCCAAGATTGATGCTAAGCAATTGGCGGTTCAAAATGCAGTCCCGATAACCCCGGGGTTCTTTGAATCAGGAGCATCGGATTTTCAACTGAGGGAAGCGGCACAAGACATTGGTTTTCCGGTTATGTTGAAGGCTTCGGCTGGAGGCGGTGGACGAGGAATGCGTGTGGTAAGAGATCTTGTCGACTTTGACAATGAACTTGCGACTGCGAA
>JANPAV010000247.1:0-9511 GCA_031430115.1 Armatimonadota bacterium
ACGATGATTTCGTTGGTGCCAATTATTATTGCGGGGCTGATGATTTCGGTAACGGCTGACGACAACGTCATTCCTGGTTTGGCGGCGATTTATTCGGCGCTCGGAATACCAATTGGAGTCATTTGGAGCTTGACCCGGCTCAATATTGGATTGGGTGCGGTTTCGGTTGCTCTTAATGAACAGAAGAAGCCTAAAGAAGCCATTCAACGATCAAAGTATCTATTCGGCTCGAAATCTAAGCCGCCACCCAAAGCCAATCCCGCTGCCTCGGCAATTGGCGGTTCTCTCCTCATTTATCTTTTGCTTCGGCTTGGTTATTCATCTCTTATGTCGGCGATTGGAGTTGAAGAGATGGTTACAAAAATCTTGCCGACTCCCTACCTAAAAGTTGTTGGCAATATCGTCATGGGCATCCTTCCGGAGTTCATCACGATTTGGCTCGTAACTCCCTATGTTGCGATTGCGGCCGCGCTGTTTTATTACCAAAGACGAATCTGTGTGGAGGGCCTCGATATTTCGATTCTCAATGAAAAACTTCCTTCGAGCCGTCGCTAGTTTTGTCTTTTTGGCTTTCGTAATTTCTGTTCATGCAGATTGGACGAAGTTGAATGAAGAATTTCGGAGGATATCCAATCATGACGATGCTGTCGCTCGATTAGAAGAGTCGGAAAAGGCAAATGGTTCCGACTTTAGTGACCTAATCGAGGAATACCATTCTTCGACGGCAAAGAAGGACAAAGATTCCGCGTTTGAATCCATCGAGCACTATTTGTCAGCAAATGCTTTAAGTGAGAATTTTAAAGTTTCTCCCGGGGCCGATAGCAGAGCAAAAGAAATCAAGAAAAACCCCATTTACAAGGCGGAAAAGGAAGTTATCTCGTCTAACTGGATTCAAAAGTTGTTTGAGCGCCTTCGGAATGCTTTCAAAAATAATTCCAAGGAGGAATCAAAACCGACATCTCCACCGCCAGGATGGGTTTTTCCCTTGATCCAAGGTTTATTCATCGTTTTTTGTGTTGCGGTTGTTGCGTTACTCATTTTCTTGCTGGTCAAGATTCCGTGGAGCTGGACCTCGGCAGGTCGTGCGAAGCGCATAAAGAGGGGAGGCATGCTTGAAGCGGGCGAAGAATTGCTCACTGAAGACGAATACCTCTTGGAGGCTGATCGATTGGTCGCCGAAGGAAAGTATCGAGAGGCATGTAGAGCCCTTTATCTTGCATCCCTACTTCGAATCGACAAGGCGAGAATTGCCCGTTTTGAATCAACTCAGACCAATTGGGAGCATTTGCGTCGAATTGAAACCAGTAAGTCCAGACCTGAACAACTTCAGTTCAGGCCCGCGACGAAAGCGTTCGACCTGGCATGGTATGGCTATCGAGTCAGATCAGCAGAGGACGTCGCTATATTTAGAGACACCTATATTTCGATTAAGGTGTTGACGGAAGGGATGGCATGAGGACACCCGGCAAAGTCGCTGTTTGGGTCTTCTTCCTCGTCTTCATGGCAATTGTCATCTTGCAATCTGGAAACTATAGCTATGTTCAAGATAACAGCTTTAAGAACTATGGTCCTTCAGGTACTTCCGCTTTTCTCGAACTCGTAAAGGGTTCTGGCTACAAGGTTAACGTTGATGAAAGCAAGAGTCCCAAGCTATCGCCAACCATGATTATTCCGGTCAGCAAAATTCACCAGGATTCATTTAAGAAGTTTTTGAATTCGATTAAAGGAGAAACTACGGTTGTAACTTTTGTGATTCCGGAAGAAGATCGATCAAAGCACGTTGGACAACAAATCGTCAACAACGTAACCGCTTCTCCAGTTGGCGAAATGAACCCAATCAGAATCAAGTCGGACGTTTGGCAGCAACCGCAGCTGGAAGGCGGTGAAACGGCTGATCTCTTGTCCTCGTCTTCAGGGAATACAACAATTGCCCAGGTCGTTTCTAAAAAGAAGATTCGCCTCATTCAACTTCTTGATTCGGCATCCATCACGAACCGCCATATTGAAAAGTTGAACAATTCAAGCATATCCATGGGTTTAGTTTCGATGGCGGTAAAACCAGGTGGAGCTCTCACCTATGTGACAACTTTCTCATCCAGAGACTCTGAAGATAGCCTCCTTAATAAGCTTGGAAAACCTTTTGAAGCGGCTTGGAGTCAGCTCTTGCTGTTGGTCTTGGTAATCTTCATCACACTTTCGGTGAGATTTGGGTTAGCCCCGGAATCAAGAGTAAAGCAGCGTGGAGCAAGGGAGTTAGTCGACGGTTTGGCCTGGATGACCCGACGTAAAAAGAATGCTCGATGGGCGCTTAGAGCGGTATTTGATCGAGTGCTTGCAGAATTGGAACGGAGGCACAGAATCGGTCGAGACCAGATTATTCAGAGACCTGATTTGTATTTGAGTCCAGAGTCGGCAATTATTCTGAAGGACGTTGAAGCGGCAACCATGAACGATATTAGTGAACAAGAAGCAATTCACTATGCAAAGCTACTCAACCGACTGGTATAAGTGAAGGTATGAAAGTTGGTTTCTTAATTGTCGTTGCCCTTTTTGCCGGTGGGGCAATTGCTCAAATACCTCCGACGGGACAAAAAGGTCCTATGCAATCAAAGGGCGCTCCAGGTCAAGTCAGTGACGAGAAACTGAAGCAACTTGAAGCCGCTTATACATCGGCAAAGGCATCGTACGCCAAAAAGCCAAAAGATGCAAAGGTAAAGAAAAGCTTTGTTGATGCAACCTTTGCTGTTGGTATGGGTCGAATGTATTCCAATATGCCACCTCGCCAAAAGTATTCAGGTGCCCTTGATGCGTTCCGAGAGGTTATGAAAGCTGAACCAAAACACAAGCTTGCGAAGCAAAATTACGACTTGATCGCGAAAATTTATAAAGACATGGGTCGGCCGGTTCCTGGCGAAAAATAGAGTGCCTGAACTCAACGACGAGCAGCAACTAAAGATTTTTCGAGGGTTTACCAAGTGGTTCGCTTTGGCGATAACCATTTTGGTTGCCCTTCCCACACTTTATTGCTTTCTTATTCGACCCGATGGCTCGTTGTACTTAGGTCTCCAATACAACTTAGATGACCACATGGTCTATGCCGGCTGGATGAAGCAGGCGATGGAGGGACACATTACCTTTGAAAATCGCTTTACCACCGATCCTCAGCCAGGTCTTACCCTCCACTTGTACTACCTTGGGCTTGGATGGATAGCCAAGTTAGCGGGAATCCCGTTAACGATGACTCTCGCCCGTTTGGGGTTCACATTTCTAGCCATTACCTTGCTGGGGCGGCTCGTTGAATTTGTAACCGAGAGGATTTACCCTCGAAAACTTGCCCTGGCGATGGCTGTGCTGGGTGGCGGGACCGGTTTTCTGGTCTGGCACAATTTTGGCAAAGCAATCGTTAAGCCTGGCAATGATTTACTAACCGGCATGATGCTGTCTCGTTTGCCAAACGACATTTGGCAACCGGAAGGATTCTTCCTTTATAGTGCGCTTACCAACAGCTTGTTCATGGTCAGTGCTTGCCTTATTTTTGGGGTGCTGATCTCCGTTCTCAAAGCCAAAGAGAGTTCCAAGTCAATCCTGCCTGGAGCAGTTTGTTTTGGATTGTTGATGAACATCCACAGCTACGATGTTCTCTTGATTACCCTGTGTCTTGTTGGTTTCGTCGCCACGCTTCTTGGGTCTAAGATGCTTAATGCTCAGTGGGTCAGTCGTGCAGTCATGATTAGCTTAGGTGTGGTTCCCTTTGCGCTTTGGTTCGTTTATGTCCTCAAGAATGATTCCGTGTTTCAGGCTCGGGCAGCGACACTAACGTATTCGCCAAATTTTCGGCAAATTTTTGCTGGCTACGTTTTGCTCATTGTTCCGGCACTAGTTGCTCTGTATGATAAACGCAAGTTGCCAACCATTGCCATCGGCATCATGGCCGTGATGTTAATTGGTCTCAATGTTGCCGCGGCCAGCCACCTTGGTGACGAGTACTTTATGTCGGGTGCCATTTGGATGTCTTTGTTTGGCGTAGTGCTTGTCGCGTTATTCCTACTTCGACCGGAGAAGCCTGGGCTCGCCTTGATTGCGGCGTGGGCCCTCGTTGGAATCATTGCTCCATACTTCCCAGCCCTCTTTCAGCGCAAGCTTGCGATGATGCTGAGTATTCCTTGGGGAATATTGGCTGGTATCGGAATAGCAATGGTTCTAGAGAAACGTGAACGAGGACAGCGGAACTTACTCACATCGCTTGGAATTATTGTCTTATCGGCTACCGGAATCCAATGGTTTTCCCGCGAGATTATCCTTGCGAAGAAGAATGTATCGAATACAACGGTCCACGCAATCTACTATTCAAAAGATGTTCAGGCAATACTTGACATCCTGAGACCGTTGGGTGCTTCGGCCACGGTTGCCGCGCTACCGGGTATCCCCTCTCCCACGATTAACGAAGCTGGTAATCCAGTTGTCGATTCCTACGAAACTCCGTTTATTACGGACTTGAACCCGATCTTTGTTGGGCTTGCGGGCAACAAGGCTTTTGCCGGACACTGGAGCGAAACACCAGACTATGAATCAAAGCGAAAGGCATTGGGTTCTCTGCTCAGTGCTGATGCAGTGAGTCCGAATCCATTAGGAATTACTCACTTGGTCTTCCCTACTGACCACATTCCCAAGAATCGTACGCCACAGGATTTTGGCGAAGTCCTGTACCAAGGTCGGGAATTTACGCTCATCAAAGCGAGATAACGGGCAAAGAAACTGCTTTCTTGCCAAATTTCTCGGAGCACATTATCAATTAATGCACGGCTAATGCCTGGTTTGTATCCTGGTTAAATGGCGAATCTATCTTCATCTTCTTGAGGAAGTTGAGTTCGCTAAAAGTTGCAGATCCTTTTTCAAAGAACAAGGGAAGCGACCAAGACACAGGATCTAACATGAAAAAGTTCACTTCACTTTTCTATTTATTGCTTATATTTACATCGCTCTTGATGAGCGGTTGCGGAGGTGGTGGAGGCTTTGCGTTACCACCCCTTTCGGTTTTGATACTGACAGTGTCACGGAAACTGACCGAACAGCGGCAATTGACAATATTTCAACATTCTACGGAACGCTTGCAGGTCGGCATGTTTTACAACGAGGATGCCAATCAAGATGCACGCGTCTTCATCGAAATTGTTGTGCCAGTTGGCACAACTCTGTTAAGAACTTGAATGGGCTACCAGTTTTTGGTAATCCCTCCTTGTGTGTGGGTGTAAGTTGTGACTATCCTATAATTAAGTTCACCAATCGTTCAGCGCATATCAAGACCGACTGAGGCACCTTCGCTCGGGATTGATACCTCTGGTCAATTTTTGATCCTTGGTGGTAACAAGAAAAGCCAAAATTCAGGCAGGTTTCATTCGCCAGTTCCAGGATCAGTCTCGGTTGGAGGAGCGTTTGGAGCAGGTGCCGGTGGAGCTATTGGCTTTGGTGGAGCCTTTGGACCGTACGAAATGATGGTTCCGCCACCATTGTAAAAACTATCCTTTAGGGTCTCTGTGGCGACCTTAACGCCATTCTTGTACACCGTTCGGAAGGTTTGTACATACCGATTATCGCCGTTGTGTTGCACTTTGGTTGTACCTGGAGCGAGCCTTGGATCAAATTCGCGTCGAGTGCTGGCGCTTGATGATCGAACTCTTCCTTGGAAGATCTTGACTTCTAGACCTTCTTCCTTTTTGCCGAGGATTCTGAAGGTCAACTTTCCGGGCTGGTACTGGCTAGTTACGACGATCGGAGTCGTTGTCGAGTTTTCGATAACGAGATTCTGGGCACCGTAATTGACGGTGGCATCTCGTCCGAGAGGGACATATGGAACCGGCATTGAGTGGTTTGTTCGCTCCGGGATCTTGAGGTTTGCGAATAGCGAAGCATTATAAAGTGTGGTACTAACTTGACAGATTCCGCCCCCAATTCCAGTATCGTGCTTTCCGTTGATGTAAACACCAGCTACTTTATAGCCGCCTTTTCGGGTTCGCTCTCCTACGGTTTCGTTGAAACCCATCTTTTCACCCGGCATGATGACGATTCCATTCAACTTTCCACTGGCTAGTTTGATGTTGTTTGATCGGGGTCGGTTACCGGCGGAGAAATTGGTTGAAAATTCGGAGACTATATCGGTGATTTGGTTCAGAACCTCGTCAGTAATTCGCTTCGGCTCTTCCTTAATCGGGATTGTCACCACTTGATCATCGAGGATCCCTTTTACAACTGCTTCTGGTAGCGCAACATCGTCCAAAGTGTATCGAGGCTTTTCTGGCTCACGAACGATTTTTCCGGCAACAAACTTTACGCGAGCTGGTCCTGGGTCTCCATAAGACTCTTTGACAGAAGAATTAAGGCTCTTGAGGTCAAACAGCACCGGTTTAGTTTTTAAAGGAAACTTCGTAATTTCGGGTTTGGCCAAGACTTGACCGACCAGACCCTCTAGAGGAATTTGGGCAATTGAAGCAACATCATCGACGGAGACTCCAAGTTCTCCGGGAGTAAAGGTCTTCTTCAGAGACTTGTCTTTGATGGTTAGCGTCAGCTTCTCTAGCTTTGCGGTTTCCCACCAAAGTCTTAGCTTCTTTTGAGCGTCAGCCGGGGTTAGTCCACCAACCTCGACAACACCGACTTGGCTCCCTTTTACTAGCTTTTCCTCAGTACCTTGGACGACAGCTGCCATGACGATCGATACGATCGCCAAACTTCCAACCAGCACGATTCCGCCGCGCTTCATAAACACTTTCATTTCAACCGATTACTCAGTTTCTAATTATGACGCTATTTGAACCTAAAATGACTCATTTTTCTTTTGTTAGAAGTGACCATAATATAGAAGTGAAGAAGCTCGTTTGGCTAAATGGTGTTATTTCTCCTCTCGAAACAGCAACTGCATCTGTTTCAGACCATTGCTATCTGTACGGAGACGGCCTTTTTGAGGGTATTCGAATCTACGGCAGTAAGGTCTTCAAGCTCGATGAGCACTTAGACCGTTTGTATCACGGAATCAAGTATCTCAACTACTTTATGACCATTTCTCAGCCAGAGTTGAAGCAAATTATTCTTGACGTGTGCCGTCAGTCTGGTGCGGAGAATGGCTATATTCGGCTCAACGTTACTCGTGGAACCGGGCTAGGGCTTGATCCAAGCAAAATTGATACGAATCCAAATGTGATGGTAATGGTCAATACTCTAGCGCTTTATTCGCCTGAGAGCTACGAAACTGGCCTTGATGTAGTTACGACGAGCTTTAAAACTATTCCGGCCGATGCTCTTGATCCCAGATTGAAGTGCATCGGAAAATATGCAGCCAATATCCTTGCCAAACAGGAGGCTAACAGCCGCGGTGCTGGCGAAGGACTTATGCTGAACCATCAGGGCTATATTGCCGAGTGCACGGGAGACAACATCTTCTTGGTGAAAGGCAAGCATGTTCGGACACCAGATCCATCCTGTGGACTTCTTCGTGGCGTTACCAGGGATACGGTTTTAATGCTTGCTCAACAAGCGGGATATACGGTTGAAGAGTGTTTACTTACGCCATTCGATCTGTACTCTGCCGACGAAGCATTTTTGACCGGAACCGCGGCTGAAGTCATTCCGATGGTAACCATTGACTCGCGACCGATTGGCGATGGTAAGCCTGGTCCGGTTACCAATGACCTGATTGCCCGATTTAGACAACATACCAATGAAGGAACCCCTTTTAACTAATTTAGAATGTCCGGATTGCGTTCGGGATAAGTCGCGCAAGATTTCTTTTGAAGGCAAGACTTACCAGGTTTGTGGAAGTTGTCCGAACGCAATTAACCTCAAAAGGAAGCTTTTCACGCCAGAACCCGTGAACAAAGTGGTCGTTTGTCCCGTCTGTAAAACAACAATTGAACATATTGAGTCAACTTCTTTGGTCGGTTGCCCTACTTGTTACGAAGTTTTTGACGAAAATATAAAAGGGCTATTGAGTCACAATTAGGTAATCGCATGAAAGTTTATTCAGGGATCGTTGCATTTGGACTGTTAGGTGGATGTATTTTGGGATGCGGAGGCAGCTCGGTAGGACAGCTTCCCGATCCAAACTATCGGTTCGTCAATTTGTGTACCGACGCAAATTTGGACATGCTCGTTGATGACGATATTGAGTTCACTAACATCGCTTTTCTTGATGCTACAACGCTTTTCAAGTCAAAGAAGTCGGAGCTGAGAGAGTACGCAATCCAAGAAAATGGAAGTACGGTCTTGATCGACTCTCAATCCCAAACGATGTCGGACAACACCGATAACCTCATCATTGCTTTTGGGCTTAACAACTTTAGCACTGAGAACGAAAAACGACTTCGATTCCTTTTTCAGCCAGTTAACCGCACCATTCCCAACGGATCTAAAGCTCGCGTTTATGGCATGAACACATTTTGTCGCGATATTGGAAGCCAGAATTTTGCCGTAATCTTCAAGAATCCAGGGACCATTTCGACTATTAACTTTAACCCGGTTAATTTCGGCGAAGTCACGGTCCTGGAGATAGATGCCGGTCCGACAACTTTGGTTGCTCAGCGACAAAACACCGATACCGAAGTCGCCACAGTTACGAAGACATTTGATGCCGGAAAGATCTATTTGATGGCGCTTACTGGAACCGAAAGCGGGACTGGAGCAAATGCACCAACGATAAACTTCATCGAAGTTTCTACTCGGTAGATTCACCCTTGGGATTTTGAAGCCTCAACACTACGGGCGGGAATCATCAACGATTCATTCGCAGGGCTATGACCGCTATAAGGGTTGAGGCATCAAGATACTTGTCAACCTCGCCTTTTGCGTGACATCCTGGTCAAGAGACTTGATACCTCGACCCTTAATGTGGATAGGGTGCCAAAGTCGATGAAAGAGTGTGCATATCCACATCTGGTGTCGAGGTTAAAAGTTAGACCTAATAGCCTCAACGCTACGAGCGAATACAGCTCACGTCATCTCAATCTAATCAATCGTTCTATGTGTTGAGGCATCGCGTTTATGCCAGTCCGCTTAGATCCAAACATCATTGTTAGCGGTCAGGTCCCCACCGGCTTCGCCGGTATTTACGACGCCTCGTGTCTCGATGATCATTGCGTGGCACTCTTCATTTGCCCGGGTGATGTGCTCGATACTCTTCTTGACCACAAACATCTCTCCTTCTTTCACCGTAACTTCTTGATCTCGAAATCCAATCTGCATTTCACCCTTGATCACGATGAACGCCTCGTCGGTATCGTCATGTTGATGCCATACAAAATCACCCTGAAATTTGACGAGTTTAAATTGGTAATCATTCAACTCAGCAACCACCTTCGGCGACCAATGCTCCGCAAAGAGGGACAGCTTCTGAGCAAGATTGATGGGGTTCATGGAAACATTTTGCCAGATATAGCGGCATTGAACCCAAACCGTTATCCCCAACGCTGGTACTTAGACCAGCTTCCATGTTAAACTGATTATCGCGCACCAGTTTCGACTG
>JANPAV010000248.1:0-4767 GCA_031430115.1 Armatimonadota bacterium
TAGGCTCCTTATGAAAATCTTTACACCACTAATTATCCTATTGTCATGCCTGAGCCAAGCCCAAACGGTGTGCATTGATCCAGGTCATCCAAGCGAGGTAGGAAAAGGAACCAAAGGCAAAAAAATCACGGAAATCCATGCTGCATGGAAGGTCGCACTACTTCTGAAAAAAGAACTCGAAGCCGCTGGAATCACGGTCGTCATGACGAAGACCAAAGAAATGGAATTCGTCAAGAATCGCGACCGATCAGCAATTGCAAACAAGGCTAAATCTGACTTAATGGTCCGCCTGCATTGCGATTCGGTATCCGGTTCAGGTTTTGCCGTCTACATCCCCAAAAAGAAAGGCACGGCTCAAGGTAAAACTGGACCCGCCGACAGCGTTCTCAAATCATGCGCAACTGTGGGTCCAATTTTTCACACAGAATTGGCAATCGGGTTAAAAGGAAAACTCAAGGACAACGGTCTACTCCCCGACACCGCTACTGCTGTAGGCGGAAAGTATGGAGCCTTGATTGGTTCAATTTTTTCCCAGGTTCCGGTTGTGCTCATCGAAATGTGCCGCCTCTCAAACAAGAAGGATGAAGAATTCATTGCCAGCGATACCGGACAACTCGCGATGGCAAAAGCTCTTGCGACCGCGACCTTAAAAGTGGTCAAGCCGAACAAGTAAGTACAATTGGATACCATTTATGCAAACCGTTGACCTTGAAGTGGTCATTCCCGCCTATAACGAGCAAGACCGAATCGGTCGGACCCTTGCCCGTATCAAGGAATATTACGATGGTCAAACCTATTCCTGGCGTTGTACGATTGTTAGTGATGGATCAAAAGACAAGACGAACGAAATCGTAGCCGCGTTTTGCGATCAAAATCCAGAATTTCATCTCAACGCCTACGTCCAAAACCGTGGCAAAGGCTTTGCCGTTCGGCTAGGGATGCTCAAGGCAAATGCCAACCGAATCTTATTCTGCGATGCCGATCTGGCAACGCCTCAAGAGGAAACGGAAAAGCTGTGGCGAGCAATGGACGAGGGTTACGAAGTCGCAATCGGCAGCCGCCCATTAAAAGAATCGAACCTCGAAGTCCACCAGCCAAAGCTTCGAGAATTTCTTGGAAGGCTATTCAACAAGGCCGTGCAAACCCTTGCAACAAAAGGCATCGACGACACCCAATGTGGATTCAAAATGTTCACTCAAAAGTCAGCCCAAGAAGTCTTTAGACGCTGTGTACTAGATGGGTTTAGCTTTGATTTCGAGGCACTCATGATTGCCCGAGACTTACACTACAAAATTGCCGAGGTCCCGATCCGTTGGAGCCACCAAGAAGGCTCCAAAGTCTCGATTTTGAGAGACGGACCGCGAATGCTTCGAGACCTTGTGAAGCTCAGGATTGCCGGAAAAAAAGCAAGAATGCGAATCAAAGAGGAAGAATCGAGCCCAACCGATGAACAATAGGGATCAATACTCGTGTTAACATGAGAATATGGGTGCATCCGTTTGTTTAGCCGCTTTTCTACTATTAGGTCAGGCTACGTCGGGCGGAACTTCTATCGATCAATCTGTTCAGCTCTCTGATGATCTTCGACAGACGATGACTCTTTTTGACACCCTAAAGAGCACAATTAAGAACGAGAAAGAAGCTCAACAATTAGTCGTTCAACTCAATGAAAAACTACAACTGATTGCCCAGTCGGCAGCCAAATATCAGGCTCAAGCCAAGACGGAAGAAGTAAAAGTGAAGCTTGCAATTGTTCGATTTGAAGCTTTGGCAAGTGGCGGAATCCAATCGGCAACGCAGACCGAAATGCTCGCAACCGAAATCGCCACTAAGTACCGTGAATCCTCCGCCTTGTGTCCTGTAATCGAAAGGCTTGACTTCGTAAAGTACCTTGGACTTGAAAAGTACGGCACATTTGAAGCCATCCTTAAGCAGAGTAAGAATTCAGAAGTTATCGCCTCGACCCTGCTC
Source organism: Armatimonadota bacterium (assembly GCA_031430115.1). Lineage (GTDB taxonomy): Bacteria > Armatimonadota > Fimbriimonadia > Fimbriimonadales > Fimbriimonadaceae > Fimbriimonas. The sequence continues at coordinate 1,972 of JANPAV010000248.1, forward strand.
GCAAACTACTTTTCACAGGCTATGAGCGATACTGCCGATGTCAATAAGTTTCGAGAACTCTCGCAAACTTATCCCAAAACAAAGGCAGGGCAGCGAGCCGCCCGAATCTTTGATTTTCGAACGAAACTGAGCTTAAGTACACCAATGCCTGAACTCGAGCTCGAGCTCCTATCGGGCTACAAACTACAGGTTGGTTCACTCAAGGGGCGAGTCGTCGTCATCGATTTTTGGGGGATGTGGCAATCTGCATGTGTTGCCGAAATGCCTGAAATTCGGAACTACGTTGCCAAATATCCGACCAAAATAGCCTGGATCGGCGTGAATACCGACACCTGCACGAAAGCATATTTGACTCAAAAACTGAAAGACTTTGGGGCAAATTGGCAAAACGTTTATACAGGGTCGCCGACGGGTCAAGTTCCAATGGATCTCGGCATCATCGCCTATCCATCAAAGATCATCATTGATTCCTTTGGAATAGTCCGTTACGTTCCCTCAATTAGAGATTGGCGTGCCGTCCTCGAAGAAGCACTCAGCAAAGCTTAGACTTTCGAGAACGTTACGCTCCATTTAACCGATGATCCGGATAGCGGCATGGTCAAAGTAAGAATCTGGCCATCTTGCTTCATCTCGACTCCTTTCGTGTCGACTTTCAAAACCGAGTAGCCCTTCGGAACGAATATGCTTAGCCTCCATCGCTGCCCAGGACCAACCTTGTAGGTTCCCGATAGAGTCTCGATTTCCCACTTAACCGCTTCTAACTCAAAGGCACCTTGGCTAATATGCCGTTCTGTCCCAAGGACCTGAGGACGGCCTAAGATCGGACGAAGACTCACCACTTGGCAATGCCCCTCGGCTAGCGCGTCAAAATTTACTTTCGAATCGACAACTCCCAAATACTTCTGATTCCAAAAGTCAAATGCGTGATACTTGCCCCGTACAACCCCCATCTGTGCCAGCGGCAAGCTCTTTGCCGGCAAAGCTTTCCACGCATGGTGAGAAACCACCGTCCAGCTTTCCCCAAATTTTCGATTATGCAACGTGAAAAACTCTGGATCTGGGGCTTCTTGCGCGACATTAACTGGCTTAGAAAACACCGTAGGCGAAACCCGGCGCATTATATTGATATGTTCTGGAGTGTAGGCATCAGGCTTGTCACTAATCATCAAATGTCCCCCCGCCAACGAAGTCATGCTTGCCCATGAACGAGCCAACTCCGGCTCAAGCCGCAAACACATATAATCTGGGTCATTGCGCCAAACAATGTTGTTGAGATGATGAAACTGAGCAATGTATTTGGCGGAGCGGCGCATCGAGGCAAAGTCCGGTCCAACATCTTCTCCGATTCTTGCCCCACTTGGAATTCCCGCTAGCTCGGGCATTGCCCCCCAGCAAGCTAAAACATAAGAGCCGCCAACCTGCTTCTTGGCCCCGGCAACAACAGCCCGAAATGCCTCTTCCATGCTCTGTTCATTGAACTTCCAATAGAACGGATTCATGCGGTAATTGTCATACAGAACGTGCCTCAGGGTATCGATCTTAAAGTAATTCCAGCCTTGCTTCTTAAGCACGCGGAAAGTCTCGAAGTACGCCTCATCTGCGCCTGGACGCAATCCGTTGACCGCATAATTAACCCACGGACCTCTATATGGCTTACTTTCTGCGTCGGTCACATAGTCCTTTGAGTTGGTTAAGCCAAGCGGAGTATAGAGCCCGACCCAAATTCCCGGAGTGATTCCCTTCGACTTGATATAAGTTGCCAAGGACTCCAGCCCGGATGGAAACTTGTCATTTGGCTTCGTCCAATACTCAGAATAATGTTCGCCTGCTTTTAATTTGAGAGCACCCGATTGAGGAGTCCGCTGAAAGCCATCATCCATTTGGACAATGTTGTAGCCATACGGCAAGAGGTTCTTCGCAATAAAGTCGCTGGCTGACTTCATATCGGTTTCGGTGATATCTTGGTAGAAAGCCGCCCATGAGCACCAGCCAACCACCGGAGGTTGCCAAACCGGACGTCCAGAATCCCACAGGAAATAACCAAGGTGATTCTGGACGTAATCCGTTTTCGCCACAATCGGTGATTTTGACGATGCCTCCAAAACGAAGAAATTGCCGTCTCGTTTGATGAATCCCTCAATGGTTACAAGGCAATCGGCATCCCGAAAGTAAACGGAATTTGCAACCAAATCTGTGACATCACCAAAGGTGCTACCAATGACGGATTGACGAGTAGTGTTCGTCAAGATCGCGTCTGGCGTATACGGAATCCTCAACCGGAATTTTTTGAGATCACCAGCAAATCGAAATTCCCGGGTAAATGCCCTTCTTCCGACAGGGACAAATTCTGAAGTCTTTGGTCCGTGAGGATAACCAAGAATGACCGATGCTCCACCTATCGTCGTATCCACTTCCTTCGGAGGCAGTTTCGATCCTCGAACAAACAAGGTTACGCCATCTGATAACGAAACCGAAATATCCGTTGCAGTTTGCATACGTGACGATATTAGAACACTTGCAAGCAATCCTGAAACCATTGAATGGAATTCTACACGCCATTTCATACGCCCTTAGAGCGTTCTTCGTCTTTCAAGCAAACAAATAATGAACCCTTTTCCACCGAAAAGATGTATAAATTAGTAGTTCTTTAGGACTATCAGGTTCAATTGAACACAGAGGCATATTAAAGGTGAAAATTAAGCCAGCAGGCAAAATCGCAGCGTTAATCATTATTCTCGGAATTCTCTTTGGAGTCATGAACTCAATGGGACTCATCAAGAAGCTCTTTCCAGGAGC
>JANPAV010000249.1:0-2987 GCA_031430115.1 Armatimonadota bacterium
ATCGCCGTCATCGCCCGACTAACGCCGTAAACACGCTTGTAGCGTATGTAATCGGCAGATACACAGATGATTCTTGATGCAATTGGAGTACGTGGCTCAACTTCATATTTGGTGTGATGATGACTAACAATGTTGGAATACTTTTTTAGAATTGCTGACTGACGAACAATTGAAGCACCTATTTCAGAATGCCGATCAAAGAGAGCTTGCTCTTCCGGTGTCCATTCTTCAGTTTTTTGGAGGATGGTGCTGGGTACGCTACACAGTCCAATATCACAAATCAAGGCAGCTACTTTTGTCGTTTCAATATCCTTGGACCGAAGCCCGAGGCTCAATCCAATTTGTTCGCTTAGGTCCGCAACTTCAACAAACATTCCTTCCAAAAACGGACTTCTGCTTTCGACAGCCGAAGATATGGCACACCCAATTTGATTCATTCTTGAACGTCGGATTGCCGGCAAATGAAATGCCAAGAGTCCAACACACATTAACAAGAACGCAGCCATTAAACCGATTGCAATCAATGTACTCGCTCCTTTCGCTCTTCAATTACTCGAACGAAGTGCTTCACAATCTTTGGATCAAATTGAGTTCCTGAACAGCGTTTCAGTTCTAAAATGGCGTCTTCACTGCTAATCGGATCCCGGTAAAGTCTACGATGTCCATCTGCGCTGTGCCCTGTCATTGCATCATATGCGTCAATCACAGAAATAACATGACTTTCGATGGGGATTTTTCCTTTTCCTAGTCGATCCGGATAGCCATTTCCGTCCACTCGCTCATGGTGGTGACGAATCCAGTAACTAACAAGCTTGAGTTCAGAAAGATTGCCGACAATTTTCTGACCCGTAACTGGATGCTTTTTGATCTCAACATACTCTTCATCGGTGAGCTTGCCTGGTTTCTCAAGAATCTTCTCGCTAACGGCAATTTTTCCGATGTCATGAAGGAGAGCGGCCTGGACAAGGTAATCAAGCTTCCACTCTGCAATTCTCAAGCGGCGACCTGTTTCTCGAGCCAAATAGGCGACTCGACGGGAATGGCTTCCCGTATAGACATGCGAATAGTTGAGGAGTCCGCTAAGGGCCACAACTCCCTTCCCAAATTCACCATGGGCCCTTTGGTACAAAAAGAGCGTCAATATCCAGCACATTGAAATTGCCATTAAGGAAAAAAGGAGGGTTTGGGTGATCTCAATCTTCTCAAAGTAAAACAAGGCAATTCCAGTTGACACGAATGCTTGGGTTGAAACAAAGGCCCATGTGCCTGAAATTGCTCCGATATCGAGTGGCATCCCGGTCTTATTTGCCAATAGCGAAGAACAGAGAGTGCGAATGCTTACATAAGCAAATCCGGCAAAAAGCCATAGTTCAGGAGCCAGCCGAGTCAGAAGTAATGCAAACAAGCTGTAAGTGACAAGTTCTGCAATGAGCAAGACAGAAAGTCGACGAACGTTAACCCTGGTTGCCAAAACGGTGAGGACCGCATAGGAAAAGAGGAAAAGAAAGCCAAGCTCAGGCTGCTTGATGGCGCAAACAAGTAAGAATGGAATTTGCACCACATATGAACGCGACAGCCATCGCCCCTGAAGGAAGACGGCTCCACAAAATCCGAACGAAAGTCCGATCCAAATCAAGTTTCCAGTCACTAACCGAGAGACTGTCATGACAACGATTCCCAGCGTAATGGCTAAGGCTATTTCGAGGGTTCTTTCAGAAACTCCCTCGTGTTGTGACAATGGCTTAATTTGTGGACGTGATTCCACCTAAATTAGGACGCAGTTGGTAGCCAAATAGATTCGGAATTTAGCTTTTGCCGCCGTTCCCTTTTTTGGGTGCTGGCTTAACGGTTGGAATTGGCTGAACTGGTTGTCCTAAAACGCGATTTTCGAGTTTAACACTCGTTCTTCCTCGGAATCGATTTTCAAGTAGTGGTTGATCTGCACCCTTGGCTAAGATTGAAAAGCTTCCCTTTGATTCTGCAGCCGCCTTGGTCATGTGAAGGGTAGCCATATCTAAGTCAAAATCAATGGTTCCTTCAAATTTGAGTGGAACTGTTTTTAGGAATGAACTGGCACCCGAGCCTCCCACCAATTGTCGTGCGTATTCGATGAGGTCAGTGTCCAATTTAACCTTTGCTTGGATTCTTTGGATATCTTTACCATCTTTATTTTTCATAACACCCAAATAAGTGTATGTATAGTCGAGACGTTGGACCGCTTGCTTGTCGCCTTGCCCCTTTAGTTTCTGTGGCGAATAGCCGACCGTTTTCTTCCAAGTACTTCCAACTGTGACTTCGTCAAATGGAAACTTTGGTGCAATATCCAGCCCAGAATCTAATGGACCAACAAAAAAAGCAAGTCGTTGAATTTCTCCGACAAATGAGAATAGAAGTCCGAGCGCAACACCATCAGATTGAGATCCTTGCCTCAAAAGTCTTAGTAGTTCTGGATTTTCCTTTGTCTTCTTTGGATTTAAGTCCTTTTCCGATACGACGTCGTTAACTGGCGTCACATCAAGTAAGTATTTTAGGTCAATTTTTTCTGTTGTCTTCTTTGCAGTAGATTCAGCAGTATCACCTTGGGTGATATCCATAGTTGGCCGCATGTATAGAATTTCAGCTATTCCGTCGGCCTTAACCTTTTGGACATTCATTGTGTATCGATAACTAATTTCTTCGTCAGAAGGAATAAAGGTTTGTAAATTGCCGGATCGCTCTTCCTCGGTAAATTGCGCCCTGGCAAAATAAGTAAGCTTTTCGCCAGCCTTGAACTTTCGGAGAAGTTCAAGGGGCTTAGCTTGCCCGGGTGCACCGGGCAACAAAAGGGCAAATGCCAAGACTGAAGTCATATTCTATTATTACTTCAGAACTTGCTTTGCTATAACTAATCTTTGGATTTCTGAGCATCCTTCGCCTATTTCAGTCAATTTTGCGTCTCTCCAGAGCTTTTCAACCAGGAATTCGTGAGTCATTCCTCGTCCTCCGTG
>JANPAV010000250.1:0-35688 GCA_031430115.1 Armatimonadota bacterium
CAAGCGAGGTTGGACGACGTGGCTCACCGCCGCATCAGGTGATCGCCGGGTCGCGGGAATTGCCCCGATGGTCTTCCCGAATCTCAAATTTGACTCCCAAATGACCAAGCAAATGGCTGACTGGGGCAAATACAGCGACCAGATTGCCGACTACACGCGGCGAGGCTTACAAGCTCAACTCGAAACTCAAACTGGTCAAGACCTCATGAAGATGGTCGATCCCTACTCATACAAAGACAAGATCAAAATGCCGACACTCATCGTCAACGGCACCAATGATCCCTATTGGACGGTCGATTCAACCTCGGTATTTTGGAACGACCTCAAGCAAACCAAGTACTTACTCGAAGTACCGAATGCCGGACACGGCCTTGAAGATCGACTGAGAGTTGTTTCAACCGTCGGGGCGTTTGCGCGCTCAATCGCCGGTCAGTTCAAAATGCCCACACTGCAAGCAAAAATGACCGACGAAAAGGCAGAAAACCGAGTCGCTTTTAACTTGGACGGTAGCAAAGGAACCCCGATTTCTGTCTCAATTTGGAAAGCCGAGAGCGACACCAGAGACTTCCGCGAATCGAAATGGCTAGAAACAAAGAAGGCGAAGACCGATATTTTGGATGTCACTTACATTCCAACCAAGTGGAACGCATTCTTTGTGGAAGCCAAATTCTCGATCAATGGTCGGTCATTCACGCTGAGCACTCCGGTCCAAGTCGTCGAGAAGAAAAGCTAGGGGAACGTTTCCTAAATTGGGATGGAAACTTGAGCCTGAAAACTGCCTCCTATCGCATGAACGGCGTCGCTGGTAGACCAACGCTGTTAACCAAGTTCCCGCTTGGATTATCGCTCCAACAATAACGGACGCCTTTCACAACCCCAATCCCGGTCGCCGAGACGATGACCGCCGGAGACTGAATCACGACCTGCGCCTCGTGCCAACCGCCGCCGGAGTCCAACACCTCGAAGCCCCGAACGGGTTTCAAATCCGAAGTCTTGAGACCCCGGATCGAGTTTTGAAAGACCACCCGCGCTGATGAACCGTTCAACTTAACCGCGCTCACGATCGGACTAAACGAGTACTTCCCGGACTGATAAACCTGAGCCGACGCAAGATCAGCTAAACGCTTTCCAATCTCGTATTTCTTGATCGGATGAATCGTATCCGGGTCTTGCTGGTCAATGCTCACGACCATTCCAACGTACGGTAAATTCAGCCCCGAAAGCTGGGCCTCGCGCATTTCCGCCCACTCAGACTTCTTGAGGTCTCCCGCCCGAGCAAAGCCCGGCAACTGCACAAAGAAGAATGGCAATTCGGGGTTCATCCACCGCTCTCGCCAATCTTTAATCAAGGTCGGAAAAGCCGTCTTGTATTCTTCTGCCTGACCGATATTTCCTTCGCCTTGGTACCAAAGAATCCCCTTGATGCCGTACGGAATCAAGGGCGCAATCATTCCCGAAAATGCCCCCGCTGGGGCGTTTCGGTCGCCCGGTCCCATTGGGCGAAGCGGGCGCTTCTTTTCAATCTCAATAGGCGGATCAATGACCAATTCATTCTTCGACTTCCAAGTCGTCGAAAGGTCAATATACGCCCCACCATCAATTGGACCAATCTTCATATTTGGCCCTAAAATTCCGCCCTCGCCAGACCGATTCCAGACTCGAACCGCAAGTACATTCTCTCCATCTCGGGTAACGCCAGGTCCAATGTAATACGACCTTGGTTTATCTTTGCCAACGCTCCCACCGACCTTTAACCCGTTCACGTAAGTCTGGTCATCGTTACCAATAAAGCCGAGCTCAAGCCTCAGACCCTTTCCTTTCCAGTCAACCGGAAGCTGGAAGTGATAACGGTACCAACTGGCCCCATCAACATCCTTAAACTCGTCCTGCTCCCATGGTTCTGGCAACGACATATCCTGCCAATCAGCATCCTTAAACTCGGGGCGATGCCAGCCTTTGTCAAATCCGTTATTGCCGGGGTCCTTCTTTTCGTTCAAGGCATCCCAAGCGTTGGCTTCTCCTTGCCACTTATCCAGTCGCGCTTGAAATCCCCTAAGGTTTGACATGTACTCATCAATGAGCGGCTTCAGTCTCTTGTCAGACTCCAGCGATTTCTGGCTCATCCATGCCTCAATTCGGGTTCCGCCCCAGGTCGCCTGAATCAAGCCAATCGGCACTTTGGCAGTCTTTCTCAGTTCAATGGCAAAGGCCATTCCAATTCCTGACCAATTCCCAATCGATTGCTTCGAGCCAACGGTCCAAGTTCCACGAATCTCCCGAAGAGGAGCCTCGACGCTTTGCTTCACGACCCTAAAGAGGCGAATATTCGGATCAACCGACGCCTTCATTTTATCGACTTCTTTGCTTCGACTGACCGGCCATTCCATGTTGCTTTGACCACTAATCAGCCAGACATCTCCCATCAAAATGTCGGTAATGACCGTCTCTTGACCGGCAGACTTTATCCGCATTTCAAACGGACCACCTGCGGCTTGTTTAGGTAGTCGCAACCGCCAAGTGCCTTCGGGCTTGACAATCGCTTGAGAGCGAAATCCCGCAAACTCTACCTCAACGGTTTTGCCTGGAATCCCTAGCCCAAAAACCGGCACCGACATGCCACGAGGTAGCACCATGTGATCGGCAAAAATAGGTGCCGGGCGCAACATCATTTGCAAGCCAAGGGCAATTGTGGCTAAGACCATCCTGGTATCTATCCATTATGACGCCAGTTTGCTGTTTGCCGTCAGTCGTTTACCGCAAAAGTTTCAGACCGTTGGCTAGGCTTTCGACTATTACTTTGAAGTTGCCCAAATGTAACTTTCGGACACCCTAAGTTACATAACCGTAACTCAATCCAGATGCTTCAATGTGGTTCCCTGGGAAGCATATGCCACAAACTTCAGTTGACAAACCGTATATTATCCCAGCCAACTAAGAATGCATGAGCGGGACGGGCTTTCTCATTACGCCTCCCCGCTTGGCGTCCCGCCTGGAATGTTAAGCGTCCGAATTGGCCGAACCTCAATCGTTCCATATTTGGCGGGAGGTATTCCCGACGCAAGCCGAATTGCCTCGTTCAAATCTTTTGCATTGAGGAGATAAAATCCGGCGAGCATCTCCTTGGTCTCAGCAAAAGGACCATCCGTAACCGACAGTTGACCATTTCGAACTCGCACCGAGGTTGCGGTGTGAACGGCATGCAACGGCTCTGCGGCGAGCATGTGCCCACCGTCGATTAGATCTTGAGCGTACGCTCCGCATGTTTCGTCGGGGCAAGCGTTCCAATTCTCTTGGTCAAGATAGACGAGGCAAAGGTATTTCATTTCGACATTAGCTCCACTAGCTGGTCAAGGGCTTGTCCCCATCCAGTGTGGAAACCCATCTCCTCATGCTTTTGACGATCTTCAGCATCCTTGTGCATCGCAATGGCTCGATAGAGAGTGCCACCTTCGACATCTTCCAATTCAATGACACCCGTAAAATATGGCTTTGGCGAAGGACGAAAACCTGCTACTAGTGCGTCGGTAAATACTAGTCGCTCGTTTTCGAGGCATTCAAGAATGCAACCCACGTTCGGAAACTCTTGACCCTCTGGGGAAGACATTGTAATCTTTGACGCACCTCCAGGTCGAAGTTCCATCTCCGCTGACTTCGTTGTCCAAGGCTTTGGTGTGAACCATAGAACGATCAAATCCGGTTGAGTCCAGGCTGCATAGATGTCTTGGCGGCTTATTGGCACGACCCGCTCGAGAACGAGGTCTGTTTGCGGATCGATTTGGGTTTTGGTATAAGTCATTAGTTTCTCCGTAGAGGCATACTCCTGCTAAAGGGTCTGTAAAACGCCGTTGACGACCCAAGTCACGCCAAACTTGTCTGTTACCATACCAAATTTTTCTGCCCAAAAGGTGGGTGCATACGGCATGAAGACTTGCCCGCCGTCGGCAAGTTTGTTGAAAATTTCCTCGCCCTCTTCCACGGTATCAAAATTGAGAGTGAGGCTCACTCCCTTGATGCCTTCATATGGCATGTGAGTGGGACAATCGCCACCATAGAGCATTGTTCCACCGGGTAACTCCAGTTGGGAATTGAGAATTCGATCGCCGAAGGCAGCGGCCATCTCATCTTGAACTGGCACCTGGGATCCGGACATCATGACTTTGATCGTGCCTCCAAGGGTCTTCTCGTAGAAGTGCATGGCTTCGGCGCAATTACCGTCAAAGCTTAGGTAAGGGATAGGTTGTAAGGTTTGTGTCTTTGTTGGTGACATTGTTTTCTCCAGTTATGTTGGGCTCAATTGCAGCCTTTCATTGAGTAACCGAAAGGCATTCGAGGAAATCGACAACAATTTTTATAAATTTCTCATTTTCTGCTCAAGAAACCTCTTTTCTGGTTCCTGCTTGGCCATGTTGATCGCAACCAAATAGGCTGCCTGTGCTTCCTCGAAGCGACCAAGTCGCCGACATAAGTCGGCTCGGGCTGCGTGGGCAAGGTGGTAGTCCATCAAGCCTCGATTTTTTAAAAGGTCATCAACCAGCTCCAGTCCAATGTCAGGTCCGTTGTGCATTGCTACCGCTACCGCCCGGTTTAACTCGATAACCGGTGACGGCTCTACTCTTAGAAGAGCGTCATAGAGGCCGACAATTTGCTCCCAGTTAGTTTCTTCATAGGTCTTTGCCTCGGCATGTACTGCCGAGATTGCAGCCTGCAAAGTGTATGCACCGATTCGACGAGTGAGGAGGGCCTGCTGAGTCATTTCAGACCCTTCGCGAATCAATTCGTGGTCCCAGTTTGACCGATCTTGTTCGTCGAGAGGAACCAAGTCTCCACCATTAGTAATCCTGGAATTTCTTCTCGAAGCTTGAATCAGCATCAGCCCCAGTAGTCCAAATACCTCAGGTTCTCCCGGCAGTAATTCCCCTATAAGTCTCGTCAGGCGGATGGCTTCCACCACCAAATCTCTTCGGATTATTACATCTCCAGAAGAGGCTGAATATCCTTCGTTATAAACCAAATAGATGACGCGAAGGACGCTAGCCAGTCGGGCAGGCAATTCGCCTTTTTCTGGTACCACAAATGGAATTTGAGCGTCTCGAATCTTGGCCTTTGCTCGAACGATTCGTTGGGCAAGGGTCGGGGCAGGAACCAGAAACGCATGGGCTATCTCCTCAGTCGTTAATTCACAAACTTCGCGGAGGGTGAGGGCAATTTGGGCGTCTGGTGCCAGCGATGGATGGCAGCAGGTGAAGATAAGGCGCAGAATCTCGTCACCGACAACCTCGGGCTCGTCCATGATCTCAGAGATATTTTCTTCTTGATTACCGATTAATTGAAAACGAGTCCCCCGACGAATAGTGTCGATGGCTTTGAACCTACCAGCGGCAATGAGCCAAGCCACTGGACTATCGGGGATACCAGACTCGGGCCATTTTTCCGTCGCCAAGATAAACGCTTCGTGCATTGAATCTTCGGCGAGGTCGAAATCGCCGATAATCCGCACGAGAGAAGCAAATACGCGCCGCGACTCTGTACGGTAAAGACTATCGATTGCTTGCTTTACATCGACCATTTTGGTGACTACAAGCTTTGGAAAAATTCCCAAATGATATCATCCGAACCTGGAAGTCCTTCGTGTCCAAAGTCTGGATACATCACGTGTCGTTTTTTCGACGTAATTTTGTTGTAAGCCGCAAAGTAAGTACTTGGCGGAGTAATCGAATCCATCAACCCACCAAGCAACAGAACCTCACCCTTAATCCGCGGGGCCAAGTGCTGGTTGTCGATGTATCCCAATTTGGTGAAAAGTTCGTCCTCTCGCTCGTGTCGAGGATCAAAGCTGCGAAAGAAATACCGAAGCTCGTCGTAGGCGTCCTTGGCCAGATCCATTTCCCAAACCCGCTTGTAATCACACAGAAACGGAAAAACTGGTGCGCACATCTTTATCGGTGCCAATGCTGCACAGGCCAATGTCAATCCGCCACCCTGCGAACCACCGGTAGCACCCATCCTAGTCGGGTCAACTTCATCAAAATCCGCCACTACCCGCGCGAGCTGAGCCGTATCCAGAAACACGTTCCGAAAGTACATTTGCTCAGGCGGTCCATCAAGACCCCGCACTATGTGCCCCCGCAATGTCATCCCCTGATAGCTTCCCTTATCTTCCGAAGACCCACCTTGCCCCCGGCAATCCATCGAAGCCACCGCGAAACCACGAGCTACCCATGACAACTGGTTTGCCCAATCACCACTGCTTGCCGAATAGCCGTGAAACCGGAGCAGTACTGGACAACTTTTTTTCCGTTTTGGCCGAAGGTACTTCGCAAACACCGTTCCGCCCCGGGTGCCCTTAAATCGCAGTTCGAAGCACTCGGCAAAATCAGCGCTAACATCTTTCTTGATAAGGGACAATTCAGGGTCACAATTGGCTTGCTCCGACAAGGACTGATCCCAAAACGAATCAAAGTCTAAAGGCTTTGGATTTCTGCCTTCAACCTTCAGAAGTTCCGGAAGCGGCATATCAACGAGGGGCATGTATGGGATTTAACCCGCTTTTTAAGACACAATAATGGTGTGGAGATTGTCGTTCCGGAAGAATTTAAGCACCTTTACGTCCAAAGTAAAGAAAGACCGGTCGTAAAAATCCCCAATCCGGTCCTTCGAAAGGTTGCCGCCGAAGCAAAATTGAGCAAGAAAACCGAGTTTCTCATCGTTGAAATGATGAAAGCCATGCGCAAGGCAAGCGGCATTGGCTTAGCTGCACCACAGCTTGGAATCAGTCAGAGAGTTATCGTTATTGCGCCTTTAGACTACAAACCAACCGCGCTCATCAACCCAAAAATTGTCAAGGCAGAAGGAGAGCAAATTGGACAAGAAGGATGCCTTTCAATTCCAGGCCTCTACGGCGACGTAAAACGAGCAAACTACGTCGAGGTAGAGGCGCTAGACCGCAAAGGTCGAGAAGTCACTTTTGAACTAGAAGGACTTTCTGCACGAGTTGTCCAGCACGAAATTGATCACCTCGAGGGGATCTTGTTCATTGATAAAGTGGATATCGCCACCCTTCATTGGACCGATCCGGAAGCACCGGATACGGACGAAGTTTGAGAATTGTTTACTTTGGTACCAGCGACTTCGCGGTACCTGCCCTGAAAGCTCTTGCTCCAAACGTCGTTCTTGTGGTCAGCCAACCGGACAGACCAACCGGAAGAGGGATGAAGTTGCAAAGTAGCCCGGTCAAAAAAGTGGCACTGGAGCTGGGCATACCGGTCGAAACCCCCGAAAAAGCTCGAACGCCAGAGTTTGTCGAGTTCATCCAAAGCCTAAACGCTGATGTTCATGTTGTTGCCGCGTACGGTCAAATCCTTTCCTCAAAACTTCTAGAAACCGCTAAAAATGGAGGGATCAATCTTCACGGTTCAATCCTCCCAAGCTATCGCGGAGCGGCTCCAATTCAACGATCCATCCTCAATGGTGACGACGAAACCGGTGTTACCCTCATGCAAATGGACAAAGGTATGGATACCGGGGATATGATCGCCATCGCCAAAACCCCCATTGGTCCCGACGAAACCTACGGAGAGTTGCAAGAAAGGCTGTCAATTATCGCCCGAGACCTCATCTGCTCGTGGATAGATCGTCTGGCAGTAGGCGGATACCCAAGAACTCCCCAAGAGCCTGAATTTGCAACCTATGCAAACAAAATCGATCGAGCTGAAACCGAGCTTGCCGTCACCCGAAGCGCATTTGAGGAATATGATCGGTATCGAGCTTTTACCCCCGCCCCATCAGTATTTCTGCAGACCGTCCACGGTCGCCTAAAAATCAAGGATGCCAAGTTCTCCCCTCTAGAGAGTGAACCTGGGAAGGTTGTATCGCTTAGCCCACTGACTGTTTCATTTGTTGGTGCAAGCATTGAACTGATCACGGTCCAACCCGAAGGTAAGCCCGCCATGCCTGGCACCGACTGGGCAAACGGCAAGCAACTCAAAGTTGGTCAAGACCTCGTATAGAAGCCAATTCTTGACCAGAATCAACCTTTTCTGGAACTCAAATCAGCTTGGGTGACATAATCCCTATACAAACCAATGAGCGACGAAATTACTCCCGAACCGAAAATTACTGAAAATCAAGAAGTGGTGCAAAAAGAAGCTGCCAAGCCGACCGCCAATAGTCAAGAGACAATTAGGAAAGGAATTCGCCCAAGAACTGCGAAAAGATTGGCAATAATGGCGGTCATCTTGATCGCTCTGGTTTACGGATTTCGGTGGTTTATTGGGCTAAAAGGCGACATCATTTTGCCGTCCGATACCACCACAATGGTTTCCGCTCTCAAGCTCCTTGACCAAGGTTCCCAGGCGGTCGTAGTTGATCCTCAAGGAAAAATTACCGAGTCGATACAGTACGTCGCCGGTAAATCTGATCGTGACCTTGCGTGGGATCCAAAAGGCAACCGACTATTTTTCATCAGCGATCGAAAAGAAGACAGCTTCCACATCTATCGATGGGATCCACAAAGAAATGCGGTGGACCAAAAATCAATTGACCGAGCTGGTAGAAGCAACCTCGTTTTTGATGTACAGGATAAAGGATTAGAAGATTTAGTAGGACTTGTTTTGGTTCGAGGAACGGTTCAAGAATTTACGCCTCAAACCGCCAAGAGCCAACAAGTAATGCCCCCAACCATAAAAGCGAAAGAGGGCGAAGAACAAGGCTCCTCAAGCACATTTGAACTAATCTACAAACGGTACGGACGAAGCTTCAAAGCCGCCCGCTGGTTTGGAGATCGACGATACATTGCCGCGGTCATGAACCGCGATGATCGGGGGCAGTCCCTCATCGTCCAAGACACTACGCCTGGAGAAAATGGAGCTCCAAGACCACCACAACTCATCTTTGTTGCCGAAAAGATCAATTTAGCCGTCGATCCAGTAACCGGCAATCTTGTTTTCACCCTTACTGAAGTGCTTCCTATTCTTGATCCAGAAGGCAAACCCGTGAAAGGTCCCGACGGGAATCCAATCAAATATGGATTTGCTCACGGAATCTTCCTGCTTGATACCTCCGGTGGCAACCTCCAAATTCAACCAATTGGTACCAGCCCGGACCGAAATACAAACTTTAGCAACCCAGTCCCCTCCCCCGATGGCAAAAGTATGATGTTCTTGGTAGGCAAGTACGCCGGGGAAGGCAATATGGAAGTGGCAGCTCTCGAATCGTGTGAATTGAGCCCGAACGGTATCCAAAAGCACGTCATAATTAGTGAAGGCAATGTTTCAGATCCAAGCTACAGTCCCGATGGAACTAAAATTGCCTATGTTAAACAAGAGGCAGGTCATCAGGCCATTTTTATTGCATCCAGCGATGGTAGTGGCGCCAAGAACTTGACCGGCTCAGCAGGAGATTTTGCTTCGCCTTTGTTCTCACCCCAATACAAATAGTCAGTGAGAAAACGAAATCGAAATTAACGATATTGAAAAGTGAAGCCATAATGTTAAAAGAACGTTAAGGAACCTAAATTGCGAATTCACTACGACGAAAGACTTCTCGCTATAAGAAGTCAAGTAATAAGTATGGGAAACCTTGCTCACGACATGGTGCGCAAGGCTTCCGAATCGGTAATCACGGGTAACCCTTCTCTTGCCAACGATGTCATTCGAGATGACGATGCCGTCGACGCGGCCGAAAGAGAAATTACCCTCGAAGCAATTATGCTGGTCATGCAGGAAAGTCCGGTTGGGCCAGATCTAAGATTTCTAGTGTCAACTTTCGGTGTCGTTGGTGAAATTGAAGAGGTTGCCGACGATGCAGTTAAACTCGCCAGGCGAAGCATCAAGCTTGGAACAAATTTTCCATCATCCATGAAGGTTCAACTAAGCGAAATCAGCGAAATTGCCCGGCAACAACTGGCCAGCGCAATTCGGCTATACGCTGACTTTGACCCAATCTTGGCCCAATCAATCATCACAAAAGATGACGAAGTTGACTCTGCCTACAGTCGAGCCCGAGACGAACTATTAGGCTTCTTTAAAGAAGAACCAAACGATGCTCGTGGGCTCGTCCGTGCAATCGAGGTCTTTCATGCCCTTGAGCACGTTTCCGACCACGCGGTTTCAATCGCGAAAAGAATGCAGCTGATTGATGAACCACCGCCCAGCATCGCAGGTTAGTTCTTTTTATCGGTCAACTTCGGATCGATAATAATCCCAACCCGGGTGATGCGCCTTCGAGCCATATTCTCAACTCGCATCAGGCCAATCTCAGTTTCAATCGAGTCCCCAGGTCGCGGAATCCTCTCCAATTTCTCAACAATCATGTTGGCAAGAGACTCCGTTCGATCACCAATTTCAATATTCAATCCAAGCTTATTCACAAGTTCATCAAACCGAACTTCTGCCCTCGCCGAAACCCGACCATTGGGTAAAACCTCAATTGGTGGTCGTTCACTTTCAGGACCGTCCTGAAGCTCCCCAAATACTTCCTCAACCACATCCTCAAGACTGATCAATCCGCTCGTTCCACCGTATTCATCTAAGACAATAACGATCTGAGAATTACTCTCCCGCATGGTCTGAACAATGCGCTCCATTGGCAGATTCTCCGGGATAGCCACAAAAGGACGAGCTAGCTTTTCCAGATCAAAGTCTGAGTTGGTATAGGCTCTCAGCAAATCGACCGTATAAACGATTCCCACAATGTCATCAATATCACCTCGACAAACCGGCACCCGCGAATACCGAATCTGCGCCATCTTGGAAAGCACCTCTTGTAAAGACAAATCGACGTCTAGCCACTTAATGTCAAGCCGGTGAACCATGATGTCTCTGGCCGCCAACGCGTCCATCCGCAATGCGCGGGAAACCAAATCGGCGTGGGCTTTTTCTAAGACTCCTTCCGAGCTCGTCGCCTGAATCATCATGACTAGCTCTTCTTTGCCAATAGACTCCTTGCCGGTATCCTTAATGTTAATCTTAAACGGCTTGAGGATGAATTGGGAACAAGTTTGAGCAATCCAGATGATCACCGTAAAAAGCTTTACGAAAAGACCTAGCGTGCGATACGTAAGAAATATAAACCGCTCTGGGTGCTTCAAGGCAACGTACTTCGGAATTAACTCTCCAAGGATAACCAAAACGAACAAGACCAAGGTGAACGAAATCGCAGTACTGATTCGGTGATCAAGACTGGAAAACTGTTTCGTCAAAATGTCC
Organism: Armatimonadota bacterium; assembly: GCA_031430115.1. Taxonomy (GTDB): domain Bacteria; phylum Armatimonadota; class Fimbriimonadia; order Fimbriimonadales; family Fimbriimonadaceae; genus Fimbriimonas. Next base: position 11,205 of record JANPAV010000250.1, read on the forward strand.
GTCACAAATGGCTCGGTGAATGAGCCCATGGCAACCCCAATCATGGTAATTCCAATCTGAGTTCCCGCAATGAATGGCGAAACATTGTCCGAGATCTTCAGAATCTCCTTGGCGCTATGATTCCCTTTCTTTGCCATCGACTCCAGCTTGGATCGCCGAACCGAAACAAGGGCATATTCACCACCAACAAAGAAAGCACTTCCAATCAGAAGCAGAATCGCGATTCCGATGTTGGGACCAACACCTAAAACAGGCTCAACGCTCATTGCAAACCACTAAGGTGCGACATAAACTTGTACTTTGCCACCTTTGACTTTCGAGAGCCACCAATCAATTCCCATTGGTCGACCATTTCCATGCAGGCGCTCAAATTTGTACCGGCTAAAGTTTTTAGTGTCGTTAGGAGATGCTGCCGGGGAATCCCATGCCATACAAGCCGAAGAATGTTGATAGACCTTCCCGTTGTATTTGAACATTTTCAACAATGAACGGTTTTTTGGGTACTCGCCGTACGGTGGGCAAAACGGCATATTTGGAGGAATGCCGTAAGAAACCAGCAAGTCATTCATCTTCGAAATCTCGGACTTCACCTGGTCATCGCTCAACTTGCTTAGGAATTTATGATTGTAAGTGTGATTGCCAATCTCCGAACCCCAACCTCGAAGCATATCAATCTTCTTTTGGATCAACTTATGCTGTCCCCAAAGCACTGGTAAAGTGTAAAACGTTCCCTTTACCGGAAAGTCAGGGTGGGTCTTTGCAAAATCAGCCCATATGCCAACCGCACACTTTGGATCAATTGAGCCGTTCTTGAGGAAGGAAAACTGGTTGGGGTGCGCATCGTCAAAAGTCATGACGACCGGAGAAGCACCCGGCGCCAGTTTCATCCGATTGCCTACATATTCAGAAATCGTTACCGGCCGAAAACCCATGTTATAAAGGTTCTCAAGATCCTTTCGAAAATTGGAAGGTGACCGAAACATCGCATTAGAACCTTCCCGAATATGGTGGTACATAACCACAAATACTTTGCCATTCAGGTTTGGCTTTCGCGTTGAAACTGGTAGAGGTAAATTAATCCCTCCAGCAAAGATAAGGGGCGCATCTAGTTTTTGAGCGAGAAGGGCTCCGACAACAAGATTTACCAATTTACTTTAACTAGCCTCCAAACACCTATTTTACATGGAATCGGTATGTAAAAAGGGGAAAAGGCCATCCTGGCCAATATTGCGCCCGCCAATCCGTTGGCTTAGATACTGACGGCCACTTAGTCGCAAACGATTCAAACTTCGAACGAAAGTCCATCAAATCCAGGGTGGATGCCATATGGAGTCAAAGCCGATACCAATTCCTCATGGGTAGCATTGCCTCCTGCCGCGTGGTGAGTCGTAAAAACTTGGGCATCAGAACTCAAAGCCTTCGACTTTCTCAATCGACCAACTAGCTCTACGCATTGATCAATGTCCATATGACCAATATAAGGAGTTTTCAAAAAGCCCTCGCTACATTCAACCACCAAAGCGTGAATATCCTTGCCCGACAAATAGTCAAACACTTCGCCGCGATAAAACCCGGTGTCGGTCGCATACAAAAGCCGCCGTCCGTCTCGCTCAATGATAAAGTTATGGCAATCTTCATCACCTTTGTGGGTCGCCGACACTGGCGTCACTTGATACGCTTCATGGGTGACTGTTTTGTAATTTTCAAGCTCAATCAGGTCAATTGGCCATTCCGGATAGCGGTGCCGAATGATCTGACAAACAATCTCATTGCCGTAGATCGTGTACTCCAATTTCTCGCTTTCAACAAACGGAAACATGCCGTATTGAATTTCACTAAGGCACATATGGTCTTCGTCACTGTGGGTAAAAAAGACCGCCGACCATTCTGTGGCGTCAATGCCAAATCGATGTACCTGGCTCAGGGTATCGGGTCCCAGATCAAGCTTCAGAACTGAATCAATCAGCGCCGCCGACCGTGTTCGAAGGTCTTTGCCTCCATTTGCCCGAGCGTATTTACTCACCCGATCATTTCCGTAGAGGGCGGGAATCCCGTCCGCTCCACCAGTGCCCATCAAAAGAACTTTCATTCAGCTCGAAAATCTCTAAGACTCCACATATTAGCCCCTGGCAAAGGTCTTATGTTTGCCTCGTAGGTGCCATATGGAAATTCAGATCCACTATTTAAGACGATTGGGCTCATTGGAGGTGACGTAATCGTCACTTTGGTTTGACCTTCCTTGACCGACAAAACTTGCTCATTTGAACCGAAATCAAGGCTCCTTAAGCCAAAAACAGACGCTAGGTGCTGCGCCCAATGGTTACCAGACTCAAGCCTCGCCGAAAAGGTTTCCCCGCCCAATAAAACGGTAATTGCTATTGGGTCATCCGTCCTAGGACTATCGGCGAATCCCAAAGCAACTAAGTCGTTACGGAGTTCAGCCGATGTTCTATCGGACGCAAAACTCAGTTCGTTCACGGCGATGCTCGAAAGGTACGGCTCATCGCATACCGCGACAAGGCAAATGTCCGATGATCTCCGCTTACCTTTCCTCGCCAATTCTGTCTGATAGGCAACCGCGGCGGCGTAAAGCTCATGGTTTCCAACCACGGCGAATTTGTGGTCACCGTATGGAACAACCAGGATTGGCTCCGAATACAACTGTGTAGCTTCCAACAACCGCTGGTGATGGTCCTTGGCTGACGGCGGTACCGACACCAAGGGCCGAAGTTGCTCTAGCGGCATGAGCCCGTACTGAAAGCCGATGCCATCGACTTCGAGCTTAGGTGACTGAATCTCAGGATCAAGAACGACAATGCCTTCTCGAACCCACTCGGCCCACATCGCCGCCGACCGCGCATAACGCACAAATGGCGACCGATCATCCTTGTTCCGGTCTGGGTTCATGAACCCACTAATCCGATCACCCTCCCCATCCTTAAACTTCCATGGACGATAGGGAATGAGATCAGACATCGAAGAAAGAGTACCTAGTAAGGGCTAGGGCAAAAAACCCTGGCAAGGGAGACACTCGCGGTCTGGGCTAAATCTTGGTCTGGGTGTGGCCTGACGTTGCGAAGCAACCAAACCGACGTCTGCGAAGCTGGGAGATACCCGGGATAAGAGCATCGAAATGTCTAACATCACAAAGGGCTCGGCCATGTGAATAGCGTGTATGTGGGGCGAGGAAGGAGTCCAGGCATTAAGTAGGGTCCATGCAAATGAATATTTGTAGCTAACTAATTCGTGAGAACCTGTTATGTCATGTCAACTCATGACTAACCACCTCTCGTTCGGTATCCTAAAACGAATGGACATCGAGTCTTCACTGCGCCCCTATATCCTTGAAGTGAATGCTCGACTCGACCAGCTCCTACCCAGTGAGATCGAAGAGCCAGCCCCGTTACACCAAGCCATGCGTTATAGTGCGCTCGCTCCCGGAAAGCGCATCCGACCCGTCCTAAGCCTGATCTGCGTCGAGGCCGTCGGCGGAAATAAGCAACAAGCCATCGATGTTGCCTGCGCGATCGAGATGGTTCACTGTTTCTCGCTGATCCACGACGATCTCCCGGCCCTGGATAATGACAGCCTCCGTCGTGGCTTACCCACCTGCCACGTCAAATTCGGAGAAGCGATTGCCATCCTCGCTGGTGATGGCTTGTTCGCTCTGGCTTTCGAGACCATTGCCAACCAAACCGCAAAACCTGAAATTACGGTTGAATGCATGAAGATTCTCACTCAGTCAGTTGGCTCGCTCGGGTTGGTCGGCGGAGAAACTATCGACATCCTGAGTGAAGGCAAACCGGTCAATGCCGAAACATTAGAACTCATCCATCGTCGCAAAACCGCTTCGCTCATCGCGGCTTCATGCGAAATCGGCTCACTCTTCGGCACCATCGACGCCCGCGCGAAGCTGAAACAATACGGGGAATGTATCGGCCTCGCCTTCCAAATTGCCGACGACGTACTCAATGAAACTGGAACACCGGACCAACTCGGAAAGGCTGCCGGCAGTGATCGTGAACGCCAAAAAGCAACCTATCCGGCCGTATATGGCATCGAAGAAAGCCGAAGGAAAGCCCTCGAACTCGCAGAAACAGCTTCAAAATGCGTTCAATGTCTTGAAAAGGAAGACCTGCTCCAAGCCATCGCCAGATACACAGTTGAACGGCTAAATTGACGTCCATCTGTCAATGGCAAACTTTACTTTTCGATTGCTCTCAGCTTCACAAATTTAGGGTAGTTCTTTTGGTAGCCCGAGGTCAGATCCCCTCCGAAGCAGGGAGGGGTGGCGCGCTGGTCATTCTAAATCCTTCGAGATCTAATGACCAGCGTGACGGGGTGGATGATTTCAGCCTCAGATTGGCCCTCAGCCCCAATGGTGCCTGGCCCGAAGACCCAAACCTCTTTCCCCACTTTTCCCCAAAATGGAATCTTATCCACATTTGCGAGGTTGAATAATAACAGGTGCACCTTTTGAGGTGTCTCCCCCGTCCTTACTCGCAGCAAGGGATTGTCGCGTGTAAATTGCCTGGACGGCAAAATCTGGAAAACAATGCGACCGGAAAATTTGTTTGAAAATCAAGCGACCATAAAAGTGATCGGAGTCGGCGGTGCTGGAAGCAACGCGGTCAACCGAATGATTCGTGAAGGCGTCATGGGTGTTCATTTTGTATCAATGAACACCGATGCTCAGGCTCTCTCTACTAGTCTTGCACCCAAGAAGATTCAGTTAGGTACCGACCTAACTCGAGGACTTGGCGCAGGTGGAGATCCATCTATCGGGGAGCAGTCTGCTCGCGAAAGCGAAGAGATCATCCGCGAAGAACTCGAAGACGTGGATATGGTCTTCATCACTGCGGGCATGGGCGGAGGTACCGGTACCGGTGCTGCGCCAATCGTCGCGAAGATCGCCAAAGAAATGGGAATTCTTACCGTTGGTGTTGTCACCAAACCATTCCTATTCGAGGGCCCTAAGCGAGGAAAACTTGCCGCCGCTGGTGCGGAAGCACTACGCGAACAAGTCGATACCTTAATTACGGTCCCCAATGATCGACTCCTCGATGTCGTCGAAAAGAAGACGACCATGCAACAAGCTTTCGCCGAAGCCGATGACGTACTGAGACAAGGCGTGCAGGGAATCTCTGATATTATCCTGCTGCCCGGAATCATCAACGTCGACTTCGCTGACGTTCGGTCAGTGATGAGCAATGCGGGGGTCGCCCTCATGGGACTAGGTCGTGCTGTGGGCGATCAGCGAGCTAAGCTCGCTGCACAAGCGGCCGCTAATTCACCTTTGTTGGAAACCAACATTCAGGGTGCAAAGCGACTCTTGGTCAACGTCACCGCTGGCCCAGACTTCAGCATCGGAGAAGCCCACGAAGCGATGGAATACATCCTTCAGTTCACCGACGCCGAAGACGCAGAAATTATCATGGGGCATGTGATGAAGGAAACCGCCGATGGCGAAGTCCAAATCACGCTCTTGGCCGCCGGAATGGACCTCTCGGGTCGAACAGTATCGGAAAAGATTGACCCAATGGTCTTCGTTCAGCCAACAATTCCTGCCGAATATTCACGGCAACGAATAAATTCTGAGCCTTTCCAGCCTTTGACCCCGTCTGTACCAATAAGTTCAGTCACTAGCGAAGGGGCACAGACCCAACTAGCAGCGCCTCAACTCGAAGATATCGATCTTGACATCCCGACATTTCTGCGAAGACAGAGACTCGGAGAGTAGTCAAACTATATCATTCTCCAGCCACAATGGGCCCCGAAACCCTCGGGGCCATTTTTTTCACTTTTGAAATGCTCGGGCATCCTTGAAGTCGAAAAGCTCCACCGGATTTTTGCCATCTCGATCAATTCGATTCAGGGACCGCTTTTCGCTCGCGTACGAATCGTTAGTTTCCTCTATGAAAAAAATCGACTTGCCGTCCCGTGAAAGTATGGGGTTTGAACACTGATTTTGATTCCCCTCAATCACTCCATGAACTCTGCCCTCAGGCAATGACTTGACGTGAATGAGGTAATCATCCTTGTACCCACCACCGGTAAAGACAATGGCCTTTTCGTCGGCAGAGATCCGTGCATCGCGACAATCCTTGACGAGGACTTTCTCGACATTTGTCTTCATATCGATTGACCTAATACTTAGAAAGTCGTTCAAAAAGAGAAGACCGGAAGCCAGTATTTCCGGCGAAATTATTGTCAGAGAAGGGACATTCTCTAGTTTTATTTCTAAAGTTGCGATGTCGAGAGTATGAACTCTTCCGGCGTCGTCCCAGTTCGATGCTAGACCTCCCCAGCGATACTTTGTCTCGCGAGTGAACACAATTTTTCGGTCATTATCATAGAACGAGGGCCAAGTATCGTTATCCAAACCTTGGGTCAATTGCTCGGTTCGACCACTCTTTCGATCAAACAAGAAGATGTGATCTCCGCGTTCGCCTGGCACACCACCCGAAAAGGCGATCTTTGAACCATCAGACGAGAACCTTGGCGCCCATTCATATTTATCCGTCGTCAAAACCGGCGAGAACCGCATGGTCGAGAGATTGTAGAGCCAAATGTCCATCCCGTGCTCAACGGGCACGCTAAAGACTATATCGTCTCCCTTCGGGGAGATGTCGAATGTGACGTTAGTGTTACCAAATGGACGCGAATGACTAGTCTGGCTTTGTCGAATAAGATGAGTAAACCAGGCAATCGGCACGCCGCAACAGCACAATAAGCCGAGAGCTATCCAACCAACTTTGGATTTTGAAGTGGCCATTCTTGGATAACATACCTTCTCTGCCTCTGAGTTCCAACCACGATCCTGAACTCTAAACCCAAGCATGTTCAATTCTCGTATCAGTTTGGTACCAATGTTTGGATATATGCTCCGAAGATACTCCTACGCTCCTTCTTGAGTTTCGCTGTCGGATGCAAGGATGATATCGGAGGACTCCATTGCAACTTCAAGCCCTCGAACTCACTTGCGCGGCTCTATGGACAATCCTCAAAGAAAAGAACGGCTACACCGACGAAGAATTGATCAAAGCGATTCACGATGTGGACGCTCGCGATGGCACGGTTGATGCCAAAATTTCCGAGGCGGCCCGCGTTTGCCCGCTCTGCAAACGTAAGGTGCTTACCAGAAACCCAACCAAATGCTCCTGGTGCGGTGGCAACCTTTCGCCACTTGGTGCTGGCTAGAAGTAGAATCTTATCATGCCAATCAGTTCTGTCATCCTAGCCTCGATCCTCCAGGGGCAACAGACCCAACGGGTGTCGTCCCTAACTGGCAACATTGAACGGATCGAAGGCTTCGAATCAAAGGCTCTTAACACCAAGCGGAAAATTAGCGTCTACTTGCCACCGTCATACAAAACCGACCTCAAGGCAAAGTATCCCGTCATCTACATGCATGATGGCCAAAACGTATTCGACGGTAAGACCAGCTACATCCCAAATCAAGAGTGGCGAGCCGACGAAGCTGCCGAGTCTCTCATCGGAGCCGGCATCATCGAACCTCTCATCATCGTCGCCATCGACAACGGAGGAATGGAGCGGGGAAACGAATATCTGCCGACGAAGATCAAACTCGGCAACAACGAAATGGGAGGCAAAGCCGATCTCTATGCCAAGATGCTCATCGAGGAGATCATGCCTATCGTCAATGATCGATATCGCACCAAAACCGGTCCAGAAAATACTGGACTCATCGGATCGTCGTTCGGCGGGGTCATCACCTGTTACCTAGGGACCAATCATCCCGAAGTCTTTGGTCGACTTGGCATTTTGTCCCCGTCAGTCTGGGTGGACGACAAGGTATTGCTAACCATGGTGAAGGCGCCGACAAAGAAAGTCCGTAAACCGCGGGTTTGGATGGATATGGGTGGCAAGGAAGGCGCCGACTCCATCAAGGATGTACGCTCCCTTTACGATGTCTACGTCAAGCAAGGTTGGAAGCCAAAGTCCGAAGTAATCTGCTTGGTGGAGCAAAACGCCGAGCACAACGAAATCGCATGGGCGCGGCGCTTGCCGTCCATCCTGACCTACCTTTTCCCAAAGAAATGACTTGGACAATTAGACCCGCAACCACAGACGACATCGACGGAATCATCTCGGTTCAGAACCAATGTTCCCAAATGCACAAGTTGCATCGCAACGAGTATTTGCGGGATATTGAGACCCTCGAACCAGATCTCCAACGCATGGTTTTCGTAGCCGAGTCTGAAGACCAGGTCGTCGGCATCGCAATCATGAACCGCGAAGCAGGATCATATCACCCCAATAAGTTTATGCTGGAATTGGGGAACCTTGAATCGCATCGTAACCAAGGGATTGGTCAAGATATGTATGAAATGGTGGAACGCCATTTGCAGAGCCTAGGCGTTATCAAAATTTCGGTTCAGGTTAGGGAGTCAAATGAAATTGGTCTCAAATTCGTAAAGTTTCGAGGCTATATTCAGGAAAAGCGCGACTTTGTGTCCGTTCTCAGTCTTGACTCATTCGATCCGTCTCAATATCCGACTGAGCCTCTTGACATCGAAATTCGTTCCTTCGAAGAATTCGACTCACCACAGACTAGGCGGGAATGGTACGACCTCATTTGTCTCGTCCGACATGATGTCCCAAGAAGTTCGCCGCCAACTCCATTGACATTTGAATTTTTTGAAGAGCAAATAATGATCGAGCCAGATCTAGTCAGATCCGCGACTTTGTTCGCCTACCAAAATGGACAAATGATTGGGTTTGCTGCTGGCTTTCATGACACCGAACTGAATCAATTTGAGCAATGGTTGACCGGCGTTCATTCCGATTACCGCAAAAAGGGAGTTGCCCTCGCGCTAAAAGTAGCCCAAGCAACTGAAGTAAAGCGATTGGGAATTGCTACAATCAAGACCGATAACGATACACGGAATGCCCCGATGCTGAAGGACAATGACAAGCTTGGCTTTGTGCGTCAACCTGCCGTAGTCACTCTTGGCAAAGACTTCTGGGGATGCCAAGGATAAGAGATTTTGAAAAGGGTCCGCTTGTAATAGCAACCAACATGACAATTTCTTCGTTAGGAAAGCTAGGGCGGTAACAACAAGAAGTGCCAAAGATTTACATATTTGCAGGTCCAAATGGAGCGGGCAAAACGACGTTGGCACAAGAGTATTTGCCAAATGAAGGCAATGTCATTCAGTTTATCAACGCCGATATGATCGCTAAAGGCATATCGCCTTTTGCTCCCGAGACCGCTGGAATTGCATCGGGCCGAGCAATGTTGAAACGCATTGACGAATTGGTTGCACAACGACTTGACTTCGCTTTGGAAACGACCCTGGCTGGCACCTGGTTGGTTAATCGTATCACCGAGTGGCAGAGCCGAGGGTATTCAGTTCATCTTTGCTATGTTCACTTAACCAGTGCTGACCTTGCGGTCGCCAGAGTAAAAAACCGAGTGGAAAGCGGTGGACACAATATTTCTGAACCCATCATTAGACGCAGATTTGTTCGCAGTTTGCACTTGCTAGAGTCAAAATATAAGGACCTTGTGGATACTTGGATGGAGTACGATAACAGCGGTGGAACACCAAATCTAATTGATGAAAAACTCTAAAGCAATTGAAAAAAAGCCAAGCGAGGAGTCTCAAAAGATTCTTGATGCATTTCGGAGAGCCGTTAAGAAGGTTCTTCAATCAAAGAATGAGTCAAAGCCGAACAAGGGCCAAGGATAATTCCAAGGGCGATTGAACAACCGACTATGTGGTAGGCATTATAGTTATTGACAATAGCTGGAACCTACCCGGTGCTTTGCATTGCCGCCGCAATCCCCGCTATCGACTGCAGCATTGCTTCTCGCCACGTCCCCTGCTTTTCCTCATCCGACAGGTGCTCCCACCGATCCATTAAGTGAATCTGGAGCTTATTGATGGGCAAAGTCAGAGGATTCCGAAAAGATACCGTCTGCCGGATAACTTTCGAGTTCTCCAACAAATCATTCTCGCCGGTAACTGCCAAAAGGGACATGCGAGTTAATTCAAATTCATGCAAGATCGTTCCCCAAATCGCCTGATCGGTGGCCCTGTCAGCATATAAAGCCGCCGTTTCCATATGCGCCCGAACCAACTCCAACTGAGCATTATCAATCACAGTGCGGAAGAATGGCCATTCCTTGTACATCGTCCGAAGCGTTGCCTCACCGCCTTCCCTCAGAAAGCCGGATAGGGCTGTTCCAACCCCATACCAGCCAACGAGCAATGCTCGGCTCTGCACCCAAGCAAAGTTCCACGGGATCGCCCGTAATCCCTCGACCCCTTCAGCGGCACCGCCTGGACGATACACCGGACGAGAGGCAATTGGCAAAAGGCTAATGTGGTCAATCGGAGTTGCTTGAGTATAGAACTCCCAAAAGCCCTCGGTCTCATAAACTAACTTTCGATAGGCAGCTCGCGAAACATCCGCCAGCTTCTCCATAATTCCTTCAAATTCGGAGTCGAAATCCCGCTCATTGGGTGAAGCCGTCGCGAGCAAGCAAGCCGAAACAATCTGCTCCAAGTGCCGATGCGCAATTGCCGGAAGGGAATACCGGAATGAGATGACCTCACCTTGCTCGGTAAACCGAATCTGGCCGTTAAAAGCACCTTTTGGCTGGCTCAGGATCGCTTGAGATGCTCGACCGCCACCACGTCCAACCGTTCCGCCTCGGCCATGAAACATTCGGATCGGGACTCCAGTTTCTGCCGACACTGAGGCAATCTCTCGCATCGCCGATTGCAACGCCCAGTTCGCCGCAAGATAACCACCGTCCTTACTGCTGTCACTGTATCCCAACATCACTTCTTGATAACCTATGGCGTCAATATGAGCCCGATAGACTGGCAAGGCAAATATCTGACGCAGAAGGGGTCCACAGTGCTGAAGGTCATCGACGGTTTCAAAGAGGGGAACAATGTTTGGCTTGCTTGCCATCACACCTTCCTCTTTGAGGAACAACATGACTTCTAACATGTCGCTGACCGAAGTCGACATCGACGTAATATAGGTCCCCATCGAACGGTCATTTGCCATGAGAGCTACCGGACCAAGTACCATGCCAAGGGCTTCATCGTCGGCGGTTCGAATAAGCGGACGAGAGCTCGTGATCTCTTTGACCAAAAGCTCAATGCGCTCCAGTTCAGACAGCTCAGAATATGCCCCAGAAGAGCCTAATACTCCAGCTTGAGCCAACAACAGTCCCATTGCCTTTTCGTGCAACTTTGAATGTTGACGAACATCAATATTGGCTAAGTGGTTGCCAAAGACCCGGACTCGACGGAGCGTATCTTGAAGGCTACTTCGCAACGGTAAATGACTTCCTTCGGTGGAGGCAATCGAATGTTGAATCGCTTTCAATGAATCCTCAACTCCGGTTAAAGAAGTTGGATTGTCGTTCATGTACCCAAACAAGCCAAGAAGCAACAGAACATAGGGTTCTTGCGCATACCGCTCGCGTTCCGGCTGTGTTAGGTATTGGTCGAATTTCGTTGTCTCCTCACGAACCGCGGCAACTTCGCCAACAAACTTGGTCGATTGAGTGAACTCCCAGCGAAGCTTCTCAATTTCTCCCCTGTGCCGAGGGACCACCATCTTTTGCATAGTTGTGGCGGCATCATGGGTTGCCGCGGCAGTAACGTTCGGATTTCCATCTCGGTCACCACCGATCCAAGAGTGATAGCGAATGATGTCCGGTACCACGATTCGTTCGCCAAGAACTTCTTCCAACGCATCTTCCAAGTCGCGATACAACCAAGGGATGACTTCATAAATGGTTCGATCAAAGAAGTACAAGGAGTTCCGAACTTCCTCTTCAACGGTCAATCTCTGCGACCGCATCTCGTCGGTATGCCAAAGCTCAATGATAACGTTCTCGAGCTCAAACGCCGTATCCGACCCTGCGTCCAAAGGAGCATTAAGATCATTAGATCCGGTTTGTTGCGCAAGAAGGTGGGAGACTTCACGAAGCTTATCGAGGACGACTTTTCGCTTTGCTTCGGTCGGATGAGCCGTCAAGGTCGGAGCGATCCAAAGACGGTTGACCGCCGCCAACAAACCTTCACGTCCATGCTCGGCAAAGACTTTCCGAACCGTCTCACGAATGGACTCCCTACGTTGACCATTCACCGTTCTCGCCCGGTTAACTCTGACAATCTCCTTTTGTTCAGCCGAATTAATCAGTTGAAACAACATCGTGAATGCTTTTCCAAGATCTCGTAACCCTTCCGACGACTCCAATTCTGGACAAGCAATGTCCGCCAAAGAACAAGATGGTTCATGTACCAAGCGGCGAGCCGACTCGATAATCCAAGTCCCTTCTTGCTCGAGCAAAACCTTGCCAAGGACCTGATCCAACAATTGAATGTCAGCACTTAGCTCAGGCGATAAGCCAAACGAAGATGGATCTAACCCTAAGAATGAAGAGTCGTTCACTTTCTCGGCATCATCGAATCTGCGTTCGCGATATTGAAGCTAACAACTGCCATGCTGGTCGCCACCTGCTTAAGGTATTCCGGAAAAACTTCTTCGTAACGGTCATATTGGGTGTGCCAAATATGGAGGTAATTCTGAGTCCCTGCTTTGCCCATGAAAACGGACGGGATTCCCTTAGCCCAGAATGCAGCTTGGTCGCTGCCTCCGCTCGCATCATAGTTTGTCGATGGAGAGAACTTCATCGGCATTGACGGGAATGCCTTCGTCATAAGTTCAAAGGACGGTCGGAAGAACGGTTCCCATGATGCATAACCCGAAGCACCCGATTGATAGTTCGACCCGCCGTCATCAACGATGCATGCGCTGATTTTCGGAAGTTCAGCTTCGTGCTGCTTCACGTAATCAGTTGATCCGAGCAGGCCCTGTTCTTCTCCAGTAAAGAGGATAAATCGAATGGTTCTCTTTGGCTTGACCCCACTCTTAATCAGAAGTCGGGCAGCCTCTAGGGTTGAACACGATCCCGTCCCATTATCGCTGGCTCCCTGAGAGCCAGGAGAGTTCCAAGAATCTAGGTGCCCTCCAACCACAACAATTTCGTCGGGAAATTCCGAACCCTTTAGCTCGGCAACTACGTTATGAACTTCGATTGGACCCTTGATCCATCGGTTATCAATATTGAATTCAACGACCGTTTTCTTTCCGGATTTGACGTTCTCTGCCAACATATCCCAATCCGTTCGTCGAACGGTGACTTCCACGTTCGTGGGCTGATTCTCAAAAGTCTTATCTTTCCACGTGCCATGGGTATGGAGCAGGTCGCTCTTCGAACCGAAGACTAGTCCGTTGATTCCTGATTCCGCAATTGCCTTCATCAGAGGTGCCGATGGCTTCGATATATTGGCACCTCGCATCGAGACAGGCGCATCGGCCAATACCCAGGCCCCCTTAAGTGAATCCTTAACCGACGCGAACTCTTCCATCGTCGTGGGTGCCAAGACGACTTTGCCCATTTTTGGTCCCTTTGTGCCGGGCATCCAGCAGTTGGTCGTAAACGGGAGATCAGCCTCATTTGGCGAAATCATCTTTGCAGAATTATTCGGACCGCGTTGAAACCCAACCGGGACGTCAGCCCACTTCTCAAGGTGAGCATTGTCGTATCCAAAAGACTTAAATTTATTCATTGCCCACTTTTCTGCCTTCTGCAATTCCGGCGAACCAGTCGGTCTACCACCGATGCTGTAGCAGAGTTCGCGCAGGTGCATCATGACTCGATTCTCGGTAAGGCTGAGGTCAATAATTGGCTGAGCTGGGTCAGCGAAGTGCGCGGCAAAAAAGAGCGAAAGGGCAATCATAAACTAACTATATCCGTTAGTTCATCAGTCTTGCGAGGATGAAGTTGGCAACATACACCAACACCATACTAATAACAACCGTATTGGTGGTTGACCGCCCAACGCCAACCGCACCATTCTTGGTCGCCATTCCTTGTTGGCAAGCCACCAACGCAATGATAATTCCAAAGAATGGAGCCTTGTAGAGCCCTCCGAGAATATCGGAAGTTTGCGTGTACTGGCTGACCGATGTAAGATACGCCCCGCTCGGAACTCCTTCGTTTACCGCTACGAGCCATCCGCCAAACGATCCCGCCCAAACGCACGCAAGACCCAAAATTGGCATCATCAGAACAGTTGCGACCACTCGGGGAACTACAAGATAGTTAGTCGGGTGAACACTCAGCATCTTGAGCGCATCGATCTGTTCGGTGACCGCCATCGTCCCAATTTGGGCCGCCATCGCCGAACCACACCTTGCCGACACCATGATTCCTGCCAAAACGGGACCAATCTCGCGGGTCATCGAAAGCGAAACGGTAGCTCCAACAAACGTCGTCGCTCCGTATTGGAGCAAAAACGTGCTGATATACAAGCTCAGAACTGCCCCGCTAAAGAAACCGGTAAGCACCACGATCGGAATCGAGTTAACTCCGACAAATGCCATTTGACTCAAAGTCTCCTTGACTTCAAATCGACTAGTAAACAGTCTCTTGATTGCATCTGCAAGCAAGATGGATATCTCACCGACAAACACAAAGAAGGCATCGAATGGCCGAACCAAGTCCGCTACAAACCCTTTATCCGCTCGCGCCATACCCGTAAGAATAGCAGGTTTTGAATGCCATATGAAATAACGTTCCAAACCGTTTACCGTGCCATTAGTCCCGTGGAAACAGACTCAAATCTCCAGAAATGAAACGAATGTGCGAAAAATTCCGCACTTAATTACACAAATGAATAATTCTTGTGCTAATCTTTTAGCATGTTCAACAATTCGAGGTCTGTATATGCCTAGAATGCTCGGGTCCGGTCTCAGTCGTCGAGAGCGAGAAATGCTCGATATACTCCACCGGCAAGGCAAGTGTAGTGTGCAGGACGTCAGTGACCAGATGGAAAACCCGCCATCCTATTCATCCGTTCGCTCCACCCTCGGAATCCTTGTCGAAAAAGGAATTGCAAAAAGCGAAGAAGATGGCAAGCGATATCTCTATAGCGCTGCCGAGTCTTCCCAAGAGGCCGCCAAAAGTGCCGTCACCAAATTGGTGGATACGTTCTTTGGTGGTCGCCTCGAAGGAGTTGTCCGTACATTTCTTTCCGACAAGGAATCAAAGATTACAGACGAAGAGCTTGATCAACTCGCCACGCTCATCGAAGCATCCAAGTCTGGTGACAAAAAATGAACACGTTCCTGTTTGAACTATTAACTCGCTCCGCCATTTTGGCGGGACTTGGCTTGGCACTACGTTTTGCGCTCTTGCGGTCTTCGGCACACGCTCGTGCCAATGTTTTGGCTCTTACGATGGTAGCGCTTGCCTTGTTGCCCATTGCGCTCATAGCCCTGCCACGACTGGCAGTTACCGTCGCTCACCAAGAATTACTTGAATCTTCTGCGACACAATCCATCGGTGCACTTCCTTCGGCACCACAATTCAGCTTTCCATGGGTGATTGTCTGGGTAGCGATAACCTCGCTCTTAATTGCCCAAGTTGTGAATGCACTCATTCAATTCAGAAGATTAGAACTTGGGTTCATCCCGGCTTCCGAGACCCTGACCCAACGAGTCAAGAGACTTGCGGTTCGCGCCCACGGTGTATTCTTCTGCCCGGCAGGAGAACCACCAATGACCTGGGGGCTCCTTCAACCAAAAATCGCGTTGCCAACGGAATCCGAAGATTGGATTGAACCACAACTGCGATCAGTTGTATTACACGAAGACGCTCACATTCGTCGAAAGGACTGGGCGGCAATGATTGGATTTCGAGTCATCACCGCCATCTACTGGTTCAATCCCCTCGTTTGGGTTCTCAAAATGTTGTTCGAACAAGACAGCGAACGCGCCGCTGATGATTTTGTTCTCGCTCAAGGAATCGATGCCCCAGAATATGCCGGACGATTGGTCGAAGTTGCCAAAACCATGCAGCACCAACGTTCACGGGTCCCAGCTATCACCATGGCTCGATCCCATCGGCTCAATGGAAGGGTAGCCGCGATCCTAAGCCCTCAGACCAAACGAGGAATCCTGACCGGTTGGACCAGACTAACGGTTTTGGGAATCCTAGCGATTGGTGCAGTGTCAGCAGGAATGATCCTGCCCGTCGTCAAGCAAGTTCGATTATCCGCCAAAAATACTGAAGAAATGGTCGCAAATAGCGACACTACCGTTGACTTCAAATCAGAAGACGAATCCTGGAACACCCAAGATATGATGGGCCCAGACGATGTTTCCGATACGCCGCCAACACCGCTGGCTACCCCGCGGGCAACTCCGAAAACAAAGAGTGTTTCCCTGAAGACATCGACCAAAACCAACAAGTCAAATCACATTACTGTGTCGATCGACGAGCCTGAATCCCCCGAAGTAAACATGGACTCAATCTCCGATATCGTGAACCAAGGTCTTAAACAGGCTCAAATAGATCTCAAGAATATGCCTGACCTTAACGTTAACATTGATGACAAGGAAGCCCAAAGGGAAGAAAGAAGGGCTCAACGGGAGCATCAAAGAAGTCTTGATCGAGACCTCAAAGAGGCGAAGAAGGAGATGAACAACGAAATCCAAAAGTCGCTTCAAGAAGCCCAAAAAGAGATTGCCAAGGCAAAGCTTGTATCGGAAAAGGACATGAATGATGCCGAAGCTGAAATAGACAAATCTGACATGCCCGAAGCCTCAAAGAAGATGGCTAAACAATCAATCCAACTAACCAAAGGAATTGTCAATGGCATTCTGAAGGGGTTTGCCGAAGACCCAATGTCAAAGAAGAAGCCCAAGAAGGATACTTCTGAACCAAAGAAGCCAAAAAAAGACTAACCCTTAGGTTCAAAAAATGACCAAAAACACCACGCCATAGCTACTGCTTTACCAAAATTTAATTCCAAAAGAGAAACACCATGAACCAAAAAACAACCCTCGCCATCGCTATCGCCATTGTTGGCGGAGTCGCTATTTCTGTTGCTAGTCCTTGGAACCCCAAGTCCGATCCAATGCCAAAATATTCGAACCAAAAAGCCAAATCTGCTCGGGCAGAAATGGAAACGAAAACTTATTCGCTTAGCATGAACGCCTCCGGAATAAAGAACATCAAAGTCGATATCGAACTCGGAGCCATTGAAATTTCGACCAACTCCGGCTCCACGTTTGATGCAGAAATTACGAAAGGCATCAGCCGGCCATTAGGTGATGAAGAGCGAAAGTGGCTGAACAACCCTTGGCTCAAAGTCAGGCGTGAAGGCGATACCTTGGTGGTTTACGAAGACAAGAGCCTCAAACCAGACTTCAAGCGAAGCAATCGAAGCCGAAATCAGAACAACCAAATCGATGTTGCAGTCAAGATCCAAATACCAAAGGGCCTCAATGCCGACCTCAACCTATTGGCAGGAAACGAAGCCATATCTGGTGAGTATCGATCCTTGACTACCCATCTTTCGGCGGGTGAACTTGATCTGAATCAGGTTGATCCTGGCGACTTTCTGAAAGTAAACGTGGAAGCTGGCGAAGTCAATGCAAAGCTCGTCCGGGTACCAAGTCGGGCGTCAAGTATTAATGTCTCGGTTGGTGAGATCAATCTCGATGTCCGGGGTAACGCCACGGTTATTGCAAAGTCAGGTGTTGGCTCCATCTCTGCCTCAGGAAAGTCAGATGAGGAACAAGATGGTCTGGGATCCAAGCAACAAATCAAACTCGGTTCCGGGGGCACGAAGTTCACCTTGGATGTCGGAGCGGGAAGTATTAACGTTGGTAACGGAGTCATTGAAAAGCGTGCTAAACGAGACGAAGAAGACGATCTCGATGCCGAAAGCGGCTTCCACTTTGATTTAAGAAACGAAGAACAAATTCAGCGTGAAATTACGGCTGCGCTCTCCCAATCAAATGCAGAAATTCGAAAGGAAATGGCGAGAGCCCACAAGGAAGCCAAATCCGCGATGTCCTCGATTGACCTTAAAGATGAAATTGCAAGAGCGATGAAGGAAGCAAAAGCTGAAATCAATTCGGCTGATATCCAAAAGGAAATCGCAATGGCTCTCAAAGGAGCAAAGTCTGCACTGAATTCAATTGACTTTGAAGATGAAATCGCAAGGGCGATGAAAGAGTCAAAGGTCGATATTGAGGCCGCCCTCAAAGATGCTGACCGAGAAATTGCAAAAGCAATGCGAGATGTTGAAATTGATATGGAAAGCATGCGGGATTCCGATGATCAATACCACCGCGTCTCTCGAGAGACGCTCCAGAAGGTGAAGCAGATTCTGGATCAAACCAAGAGATCGATGAAGAAGGCCTGGAGTAAGAAGTCCGCCAAAAAGAAGATCAGCCATGACTAAACAGACCCTTCTTGCTACAATTGCGGGCGCAGCGTTGGCCAGCATCTCAGCTGGGCAAGCTGAACTCTCAGCAAAGATCGAATCACCCATGGTGCCACCCGGCACTTGGGTGAGACCAAAGGTCACGTTGGCAACAACAGAAACTGCTCCAAAAATCGATGGTGACCTAAGTGATGAGTGTTGGAAAACTGCCACGAAAGGTAACGGCTTCTTTCGATTCCCTTCCAAAGAGCCAATTGAGCAGCAAACCGAAGTTTGGATTTGCAGCAACAAGAAGAGTCTCTTTGTTGCTTTTCATTGCCTCGAAAGCCATCCTGAGTCAATCAAGGCCTACGAGACTCAAAGGAATGGAAAACTGGATCAGGACGATCGAGTCCTGGTGCTCATTGATAGCCAAAACAGCCGCCGTGGTGCCAGCGAGTTTTGGGTCAACGCAAATGGAACTCAAACCCAAGATCTCGATGGAGGATCAGCCGATAATCAAGCCTGGCAAGGCGATTGGACCGCCGCCACCAAACGGACCTCCGACGGCTGGATCGTGGAAATTGAAATCCCATTCTCACTCCTCAAATATCCAAAAGGAGCTCACCAATTTGGAATGTTCGTAGCGAGGAAGAAGGCATCTGAGGCGACCTTTATGACGTGGCCATATGTTCCGCCAGAGGGTAATGGCGGAAATATTTCTCCTTATCTAACCGACTTCGACGGACTTACTCTTCCAACCTTTGCGCCAAAGCCAATCATCTCGCCTTACTCCCTCTCAACTACCGGGCAAGGGACATCAAGTCGATTTGGATTAGACCTGAAGGTTCCTTTCTCCACATCATTTACGGGACTCGCTACTATCAAGCCTGATTTCGCGACCGTTGAAGGAGCTGTGCAGGATTTGAGCTTCTCGTATACCGAAAAATTTGTGCCGGACCGGCGCCCATTCTTTGCCGAAAACGGTGGGTTTTTGGATGATGAAAACCTGTTCTATTCCCAAAGAATCTCGGATGTTGATTACGGCCTTAAAGTCACTGGTAAACAAGGAGGAACCAAACTTGGCTTTCTTTCAACCGCGAGCCAAGTTGGAACGAACCAAAATGCCAACATTGCCACTTTCGACCATGAATTGGGTGAACGTGCTGGCATCGGTGCAACATTTATGAGTAGTCACCAGTTTGGACTAGGCGGACAAGTCATGCAAGCAAGAGGTAGCTATGGCTGGAGAAAAGGCACCTACAAAACCAGCGTTTTCGCCAATATAACCGAATCGAAGCTTGATAACGGAAAAAACGGGAAAAGCATGTTTGCCCAAATGCGCGTAAATTCGGGAATTGGCCAGATCGGAGGACGATTGTACTATGGCCAAGTCGATGCAAACTTTGATAATCCGCTTGGGTTAGTCTCCGATACCGACTCGAAAGGCGGCGGAATCGTACTCTTTAGCGGGAATCTCTATTCCAAGGGCTCGGTCGAAAGCTCTGAATGGTACTTCGGCACTGAATCGTTCGATCGACTCAATGGCAAATTCTTTCAAGATGGACAATTTGCCGGCTACGAACTGGTAACCAGAAAGGGAATCGGGCTTGGGCTCAAAGCGAACATTGGTAAGCGTGAAGAATTCCACGATCAGACAATCGCTCCATCTATTTCTTGGAACGGCAAGTCACTGTTGAGTCAAGGCAGTTTTGGAATTGAATTTGGTCACAAACAAAATCAAACCTATCGGTTCACGTCGGTTTCCCAAGGATTCCCAATTGGAAAGCGAATGTCATTCAACGCTAATTTTGGACAGGTAATGCTTGGTAACGAGACGAATTGGCAAACAATCCTCAGCGGAACCTACCGAATTGATCCAATGCAAAGCTTGGGTGGTCGAATGGTAACCCAAGACGGCAAGACCAACTTGTACCTCTCCTACGGCAAGAAGACTCGCCAAGGAAACGACGTGTTCATTCTGCTTGGCGATCCAAACAGCGAAACCACGAAGCGAGCCATCACGCTCAAACTCGTCCGAACATTCTAGATACAACGAAGTGGGGCAGGTTCTCTGCCCGTCCTCACCTAACCGGGCACCTGCACTTAAGTTTGCGTACGGTCATTAAAATATGTCGTCCCCACGACATACCTGGATGGTGAATTACATGCTCTTCAATAGTACGTACCGATCCCGGAGGGATCACAGATGGTAGCCAGGGCGTTCGAACAAATCAACTTCGACGCGTCTCCAACTAGCCACCACGTGGCGGCTCTATTATTAGCCTATGGGCGAAGCCCTAGGTTAGGGATTCAATATTGTCCTAAGTCCGAGGTCGCAATTCACATAAATTGAATAAGCACTAGCTTCCCTCGCGACCCCGGTTGTTACAACCGACTCTTCAAGAACATGTGAGATAACCAACCAATTTGGCAAGAAATGCAAACGAAAGGTTGGATGCCGCGGTAATGTCGATTTGTCAACGATACTTAACCTTTCCGTGGGCTCAAATATGGCGAAGTAAGCACAAAAAAGCCCCGCCTTCCCAAAGTGGAAAACGGGGCAAGAAAATTCAGCCTTATTTGACTGTTCGACGTCGTCGAATTAACGCCAACGCACCGAGGCCGAGAACCGCAAATGTTGCTGGCTCAGGAACCGCACTATACTTAATCGTACCGTTCCAAACTCGAGGACTGAACCCAGCACCAGCGAATGGCGTGTTATCCGCAGCACCCAAGTTCAAGGTCAAATCAGCATTGCTGTAGGTCTGGTTCGAACCTGTACCATTTGTGTATTCGTGACCGACGGGCGATCCGGTCAGTCTGAGCGCAAAACCAGTAGTAGCGCTTGCACCGAGGACAAATGAATTGCTAAGCGTGACAGAGCTTGCTAAATCATCTCCTGCACCGATGCCAGTTCCCGTTGCAACCATCGTCCATCCTGCACTTGAACCGGCATTACCAACGAAAGTGCCAGGTCGAGTCCAGACTTCATAGGTGAACGCGTCTGTGCCATTGTAATTCGTGTCGAATCCGGTAACCGTCAATGCATTAGCATTCACGACAGCATCAAAGTAGACCATTCCACCAGACGCGCCATTGTTGTTTGAACCATAAAGCGTTGTTAGATCAGCTGAAGCCGATCCGGCCGCGCACACGGCCAAGGTTAAAAATACTAAATTTTTCATAAATCCCCGCTAATAAAAAGTACTAGCAACCTATTGTATTGAAACCTGACACAATGTGCAAGGTTTTGTTGAGTTACCCGGTAAAAGTACTAGCAATGTTGCTTATTTCTTAACATAAAAAAGCTCCGTGAGCAGAAAGTGGAACACGAGACCAGAAAATTCAGCCTTACTTGACTATTCGTCGTCGTCGAACCAACGCCACTCGCTTCACCGAGGCCAAAAGGAGACTAACTACTCATCCCCGCCTTGTCCGACTCCTTCGCCGCCTTCTTAGCACTCTCGTCGGCCGACATCTCTTCCACGGTTCTGGTGTGTAACCGCGCCGCGCCGGTATTCCCCACAAACCGAGCAAGACTAGGTTCAAGCTCCAACCGCTTCTGAATCGCCGGAATCTCTTCTTCATACTGCGGAAGCCACTCAGCAAGCTTGACCAACATGTGATCCGCCATTTGCCAAATCTCGCGAGGATTACAAACCGCCCCCGTCAAAGGATCCATCATCATTGCTTGCTTCAAAAGCTCGGTATCACCAGACATTGCCGCCTCCACCGCGATCCTCTGTACCGAGACCGAAGCATTGCAAACCGCCGCACATCCAAGCGGAAGTTCACCCACCAAAGGCATGCTAATTCCGTTTCCATCGACATAACCCGGAGCCTCAATGATGCAATCGTCCGGTAAATTCGAAATAATCCCGTTGTTCTGAAGGTTAAAGTGCCCACGATACAATCGACCGGTCTCTAGCCCCTCCAATATGTACGAGCCGTGTTCGTTTCCACGGTCTTCTGGATTAAACGTATACGGCTTGTCGGTCATCCACTGCGGAAACTCGTGCTCAAACCAATTGCGACCTTCGGTACAAACCCGCAAATAGCCGCCAGTCTCGCCATTGATCCAACTCGACATATCGACCCATTCTGGAATCTCGCTTGGTCGCTTTCGGTACCAGGGTACGTACTCACTCAGATGTCCATTTGACTCGGTTGAGTAAAAGCCGAACCGTCGTAACATATCAATCCTGACCTTTTCTGTTTTGCTATATGTGGAGTGCTTTTCGAATCCCTCAAGTAAGTAGGGCGTCATATCATCCCCCTGAAATCGAACTTGTACGTACCAAGTTTGATGGTTGATCCCGGCGCAAATAATATCTACATCCTTGCGTGAAACGGTTTCTTCAGGCTTGATCCATCCATTTTCACGCGCCAACAATTCAATCACGGACGCCAACTGACTGTGCCCACCCATGACGCCGTGGCAGAGCCCGATTGTCGGGACGTTGGAATACTCCGAACAAGCCCACGTCAACATCGCCATCGGGTTTGAATAGTTCAAAAAGAGAGCATCATCATGTGCTACCGCTTCGATGTCGGCACAAAAGGCTAGTAGCACCGGTATTCCGCGCTGGGCGTACATAATTCCGCCTGGTCCCAGGGTGTCACCAACACACTGGTCAACTCCATAGCGAAGCGGAATATCAACATCGTGCTGAAAAGCCTCAAGCCCGCCAACGCGTACAAAGCTAAAGATATACTTGGCGCCCTCTAGGGCCTTCTTCCGATCCAGATGAGCCTCGACTTTAGTGGGAAGCTTGGATTCACGAATGTCGCGTTCAATCAATTGCTGAACCATGTTAAGGTTGCGTTCATTGATATCGTGGAGAGCAATCGTAATCCTCTGAAACTCGGGGATACAGAGGATATCACGAACCATATTCCGGGTGAAACCGACGCTACCCGCCCCTAAAACCGCAATTTTTAGCATGACCTAGTAAGAATATCTGGAATGAATTGGAAAAAAAGCGATAAGATAGGAATTGTGGAGGGGATGTATCGGAAAGGGTTATGCCTATTGTGGGCTGGAGCAATCTTTCGCTCCGCCTATGCGTTCTCGTCACGTATCCAGACTACAAGCATTGGTAACCTATTAACTAGGTCAGCGATACGTCAACCCTATCGATTGTTAGATTACGTTTCTTGGTTTGCTTGCCGAGGGTTTTGCTTATTCGCGTTCGCCGTCCTTTCACTACTTCTCATCTATGGATGCAAGTGCTTTCGAGAAAGTCCGACGACGGTCATGGTCCCTACAATACTGTTCCTCATCCTGAACGAGCTTCATCGAAATCAAGTTACAATCCGACCCGATTTGACATCGTTTGTCATCCTTGATCTCATTGGGATTATTGTCGGGATCGTTATCTACGTAAGGTTTGAAATCAGAAAAGATAAACTGACATTCCCCCAGCCTGGCTAAGTATAGCGGGGTTAGATCTTCGGTCATTCACTTCAAGGATCAGAACGCAATATAGACTCGATGTCAGTTGACTGCTAAATACCGAGTGAGAGGGACGAGCTGGGATCTTGCCCCGTCCGCCGTAGCCGCAAGCGAAAGAAGTTGCCAGGGCTGCGAAGATTTATCAGGTGGCTAGCCACTTCGTGAGATGCTGTAATGACATGGCAAGTGGTTGTGCAGTATTTCTTGGCATCACGGCTTGGATATGTCCCTCCTGGGTAGAAGACGGGTCTATCTTCTAAGACTGCTTTTGCGATAGCCCAAAGCACCATGAGAAGTTTTCTGACGAGTCACTAGCGTGAGGTGGACTAAATCTTGGTGTGACCTGCTTACCCGACGTTCTGCGACGAAGGAGCTGCGAGGATAAGCAGGAAAGACTGATGTTTACTAAATGCCGACCGGGTAAAACTCCGAAATGCCGCGAGAGGGAAAGCAGAACTTCAACAAGCGCAGGTCGTCCAACACGTTCTGGCATTCTCTCTACATATCCTTCTTGACCTATCACCGTCGAAAGTACTTGCTCGATGACCGAATATGCGAAGCCCTCGCCAACCGTATCAGCCCAGCGATCCCCAATGCGAGGTCCTAAACCCCGCCAAATCTTCAGCTTTTTCCAAGAAGTTATCAAACAACTGAATAAAGATAGAAATAAAGCGTATATTAGAGTACAATAGCGCAAAAGTGTTCTCCCGATCGTCATTTTCGAGCCCAGCGAAAAGTGCTAAAAAAA
>JANPAV010000251.1:0-6477 GCA_031430115.1 Armatimonadota bacterium
CGGTAAAGGGTGATCTTTCCGCCTGCCGCTCCGACATATCCGTAATCGGCATCTGCCATTTCTCCCGGACCGTTCACAATGCAACCCATTACGGCGATGTCTAGCCCAACAAGGTGCTTAGTAGCTTCCCTGACTTCCCGCAGGACCGTTGGCAAGTTAAATTTCGTTCGCCCGCAGGACGGACACGCAATGTATTCGACTTTCGTTTTCCGAAGTCCAATAGATTGGAGAATATCGTAGCAAACAGGAATCTCCATTTTTGGATCTTCGCTAAGGCTGACGCGGATGGTGTCGCCGATGCCCTCCAAGAGGAGTGTCGCAATTCCGGCCGTGCTTTTGATTCGAGCGTAATCACCGTCTCCGGCTTCGGTCACCCCGAGGTGCATTGGATAAGCCATTCCCTCTTCAGCCATTCGTTTAACCATCAGCCGGTTGGCGGCGACCATGATCTGAACGCGACTAGCTTTGCAGGAGATGTTGAGGTTGCGGTAGTCATGCTTTTCGCAGAGTCGCAGGTATTCCATGGCGGATTCGATCATTCCGGCAGGAGTGTCGCCATACGTTACCATAACTCGTTCGGATAACGAACCATGGTTCACACCGATGCGCATGGCACGGTTATGTTTCTTGCATGCATATAGCACCGGGACAAGGCTATCTTCGATGGCTTGAAGTTCACTTTTTTGTTCGTCTTCCGAATAAGCAAGTTCTTCCCTAAGAAGTGCAACCTCGTCGCCTTCCCTTCCCCTCATGTCAACATTCTTGCGACTGCCATGACGCTTAAAAACGAATAAGCCCGGATTAATTCGAACCTCGTCAACGTGCTTGGCGGCTTCGACCGCGATATCGGTTCCTTGGTGGTGGACATCGGCGGTTAGCGGAACGTATTGGTACTTTTCCGTAACTTTAGCTCGGATAGCTTCGAGGCATTGAGCTTCCCCGAGAGTCGGGGTGGTTACTCGAACCAATTCGCATCCGATCTTATGCAGTTCGATGATCTCTTCAACACAAGCATCGATGTTCCGGGTTTCTTCGGTGATCATGGATTGAACCAAGACATGATGCCCGCTGCCAATGGTCATGTTTCCGATCTTGCACGGTGAAGTTTGACGGCGCGGATAAGTTACGTCGAGATTCATAGTTATGCCTTTATTCTGACATACCCAGAATTGGCATCCAATTTGTAGCATTTGCCTTATTAGGTACGAAGTCTGGTAAAAGGAACAAAGAGACAGAGTCGAACCACAAAGGAAGCGGGACTATGGATGCAATTAATCGAACATTTATTGGGGTGCGAGTGCCGCCGGAATTACTACCGGTCATTGATGCAGCCCTCCTCCACTTAAAACGCAAGCCCGGAATACTGGACATGCGTTGGAATCAGCCTTCTGAGTATTTCTTGAGTCTCGTAACTTTGGGAGAAATTTCTGTGGCGACTATGGCCAGAGCTGTTCCCTTGGCCGCACAGGTTGCCAATGAGAGCAATACATTTTCACTTACACTCGACAAGTTTGTCGGACTTCCAAATATGATTCAGCCTCGATTTGCAATCCTACAGTTAACCGGAGAAGGTGCTGAAACATGCGTAAAGATTGCCAACCAATTAGAACTTGTCACTCGGTCGATCATTCCTCCTCGAGAAGGAAAACCATTTCATCCTCATCTGGTAATGGGCCGAATCAAGACCGAAAGTGAGCAACTTCGTGTCGCCCTGGGGAGAGCCCTCAAAATGCCGGATCAGCCAGTGATCGGAACTTGGGATATCACTCACCTTGACATTGCGATCACGACGTCCAGCACGTCCGGGGTCGGTTACAAAGCAATCGAAACATTCCCGCTAAGGCCTTCGTTATAGAAATTCAGGACAAAACGCAGAAAACTGCTTGCACTGATCTGATAACTGGCGTATTGTTTGATTAGACGACGCCGTCTCCGAGCAACATCGGTCTCGACGCCGCCTAATTTTGTTCACAGGAGGAAATTTAGGTGCAGCGATATTCACCAGATAACATCAGAAACGTCGCCGTGGTAGGCCACGGCAGTTGCGGAAAAACCATGCTGATTGAGCATATGCTCTACACAGCAAATGCCACCGACCGGGTCGGGTCCGTTGAGGCGGGCAATACCCAAAGTGACTTTGATCCCCTTGAGATAAGACGGAAAATCTCCCTCTCTTCAAGTGTGCTCCCCCTCGAATGGCACGGGTGTAAGATCAATTTAGTTGATGTGCCAGGCTATCCAGACTTCATCGGCGAGCTTCACTGCGTTGCTCGGGCAGTTGAGAGCTTTATCCTTGTATGCGAGGCCAAACGAGACTTAGACGTAGGATTTGAGCTCGCTTGGGAGATTGCTGAACAGTACGGTCTCGCTAAGTGTATTTTTGTCAATAAACTTGAACGAGACAATGCAGACTATGAAGGTTTGATTGAGACATTGCACGAGCGATATGGTCGATCGGTAGTCGGTGTTCAGATTCCAATCGGTCACCAAGCCGCATTTTCCGGCGTTCTCGACTTGCCCCGCATGAAAGTCTATAAGGGTAGGGATCGAGGCGTGGAAATTGAAGATATCCCGAGTGGATACCAGGAAGAAGCCGAATACCGTCGCGAAAAGATGATGGATGCGGCCGCCGAAGGTGACGATGATTTAGCCATGAAGTATTTGGAAGGTGAAGATCTTTCTGAAGATGAAGTAGAACACGGCCTTCTTGTTGGCGTCGAACGAGGGCGAGTTGTGCCACTTACCGTTGGCTCAGCAATGAGTGGAATTGGGGTCGCGACTCTTCTTGACCGAATCACGAAAGAGCTTCCCTCTCCTACTGAGGCACCCAAAGACGTTAACGGAATGTCGATCCATAAGTCAGGTGCAGAACCAATTGGTGCCAATGATGAGAGCGCACCACTTTCTGCGCTTTGCTTTAAAACCACGGCTGACCCGTTTGTAGGGAAGATCAACTATTTGCGCGTCTTTAATGGGGCGATTCGGGTTGACGACCAAGTTGCAAACGTTAACCGTGAGAACGATGAGCGACTTCACAACCTGTTCTTCCCACACGGAAAGACCCAGGAGTCTGCAACCCATGTTGGACCAGGTGATATTTGCGCGGTAGCTAAGCTAACCAATACGCATACCGGTGATACATTGGCTGGGCTCAAGAACAAAGTGCTGTTGGCTCCGATTGAAATGCCTGAGCCGGTATACCGCATTGCAATTGCCCCGAAGACAAAAGCGGATGAAGACAAGTTGCCAACTGCGCTTGAAAAACTAATGGATGAGGATCCAACCTTCCGAGCCTATCGGGATTCTTCGGCTCATCAAGAAATCATTGAGGGAATGGGAGACATTCACCTTGATACTTTGATTGAGAGGCTCAAGGCGAAGTTTGGGATCCAGGTCACGTTAGAGGAAGCCAAAGTACCTTACAAAGAAACTATCAGAGCAAAGTCGAAAGCCCAGGGTCGGCACAAACGCCAGTCAGGTGGCAAGGGACAGTTTGGAGACTGTTGGATTGAAGTTGAACCATTAGGTCGTGGGGATGGTTTTGTTTTTGAGAATAAAGTTGTCGGAGGTGCGATTCCCAAGAACTTTATTCCGGCAATTGAGAAAGGCATTCGAGAGACAATGGAACACGGATTTGTTGCAGGATTCCCTGCAATGGACTTCAAGGTAACCGTTGTTGATGGCTCCTATCATGACGTTGACTCAAATGAAATGGCGTTTAAAATGGCGGGGGCAATTGCGATTAAGGCTGCAATTGAGTCGTCAGACCCGGTTATCCTAGAACCCATCATTGAAGTTGAAGTAGATGTTTCGGACGATCAAGTTGGCGACGTGGTCGGTGACTTGAATGGTAGAAGAGGTCAACTATTGGGAATGGATCAGGTTTCCACCGGAAAGTCGAGGATTCGGGCATTAGTTCCGATGGCGAATATGACACGTTATGCCCTTGACTTAAGGTCAATCACTAAGGGGCGTGGTCGCTTTAGGCAGCACTTTGCGCATTACGCGGAAGTTCCGTACCCTGAACAACAAGCACTAATCGCAGCTCACGAAAAGCAGCGACTGGAGCATGAAGCTCATCATTAGTTAAGTTAGTAGCCCATCGAAGTTCTTTGATGGGCTAACTTGACTTAGGCTGCTATTGCTGTCTGATCGTCTTCTGCAAGCTCTTGCATCACCTTCGCCGTGATTTCAGCAATAACTTCAGGCGAAATCTCTAGAGTAGACAAGAATTCTTCCGAATTATGCCTAGATTGGACTCCAGGAATTGGTGGAAAACCAAGTTCGTACGAGAGCGTGTTGGCGATCGCAACACAGCAACATACGTCCCGATCTACTGTACTCTTGTCAGGCTGATCGTGATTCGATATGGCATCTTGAATAAACGGAGCTAAGACCCATCGTTTTGCCAATTCTTCGCTGACTTGTTTGTGCGTATAACCGCAAGCTTGTTCCTCGGCATCGACTAAGCTCATTTTTTTGGAAATAGAAAGCGATATTGCCTGTTCGAATTCTACCGAACAGAACCTTTCCATCGCCAAAAATCCGACATCATGGATCAAACCAGCGATGTAGGCATCTTCCTGTTTTGATCGGTCAACATGACACATCACTTCACGTGCAATCATTGAAGTTGCTTTGCAATGCTTCCAATAAGTCAGTTTGTCAAACGAGGGCACCATTGGCTTCTCATGGGAAATCTGCTGATAGGCAAGGCTTACTGCGATCTGCTTAATTCGTGTTAGACCGATAAGGCTAATTGCCCGTGCGATGTTCTCGCATGCTCCGGTTCCATATGCTGGAGAACTAGCAACCCTTAGTATTTTTGTTGTCAATCCAGAATCTTGAGCGATGACGCTCATCAAATTCTGAGATGAAACATTGTCATCAGCGAATAACTTCAGTAAGTTTAGGACAATGGTTGGCAATACTGGCAGGTTTTCACTACGACTTATTTTGATGCTGAGAGTATGAAAATCCACTTACTTTAAGTGTCGGCACTTTGGGGTTGAATTTTCATTGCCAATTCCTACTTTAAAAAATGATATTGCAACCAATGGTCTACCTTGAGCGTACTATACTCATGTAATTGAGCGTTTGACTATCATGGCTGACTATTACCACTTGCTCGGTGTCCCCCGAAGCGCGGACGAAAAAGAGATCAAATCTGCTTACCGGAAGCTTGCACGCAAACTTCATCCGGACGTGAATCCTGGCGACAAGAGCGCCGAAGCTAAGTTCAAACAAGTAAGTGAAGCTTACGAAGTACTCGGTGATCCTGAAAAGCGAAAAATGTACGATCAGTACGGCGAGAATTGGGAACAAGCTAAGAACATGCAGGGACATGACATGGACTTTGGCGGCGCTCACATGGGCAATATGGGTGGGTTCGGGTCAATTTTCGAACAATTCTTTGGGGGTACTCAACAAGGTGGTGGATTTAGAATCCAAGACATTGAAGCTTCACAACCTCGCGATATCGAACGAGAAATAGAATTAACCATGGAAGAGATTGATGCGGGATGCTCTCGAACCCTCACCTATCAGACCATGGACGCTCAACAAACTCGGGGCCAAGTTGCCACCGTTCCATCAACAAAGAAGGTTGAGGTAAAGATTCCCGCTGGGATTGGAGACGGCAAAAAGCTTCGAGTTCCAAGCAAGGGTCATGCCGGGGTTGGCGGAAAGGCAGGCGACCTTTATGTTATTATTCGATGGGCAAAACATTCGTTGTTTAAAGTACACGGTGAAAATTTAGAAGTTGAAGTCCCCGTATCGTTTACGAAGGCCGCTTTAGGAGGCGAGATTTCCATTCCTACGCTACGCAAGAAAATGACG
Organism: Armatimonadota bacterium; assembly: GCA_031430115.1. Lineage (GTDB taxonomy): Bacteria > Armatimonadota > Fimbriimonadia > Fimbriimonadales > Fimbriimonadaceae > Fimbriimonas. The sequence goes on from JANPAV010000251.1 coordinate 5,839, forward strand.
ATGAAGATTCCGGCTGGATCACAGTCTGGTCAGGTGTTCAGGCTAGCTAATCAAGGCATCACGAAGTTAGGTGCCGGTAAAGGAGATCTGATGGCTCGATTAAAGATCACCGTACCAAAGACGCTTTCAGGGGAGCAAAAGCTGTTGCTTCAGAAACTCGCGGAGATTGAAGACAAATGAGGCACGAAAATCAGCCGGTTTATATGATTGGTGTTGCGGCTCAATTGTGCAATGTCCACCCACAGACCCTTCGCCAATATGAGCGAATTGGGTTGGTTATTCCTTCTCGGGTTGGAGCAAAAAACCGGCTCTATTCGGAGTTCGATATTCTTCGAGTTCGCCGAATTCAACGACTTACTCAGGAACTGGGAGTGAACTTAGCTGGAGTCGAAATTATCTTGCGTTTACTCGACGAAATGGAAGAGACAAGGGTGGATATGGAGAACCAATTGGCAGACTATATATCTGAGGCCGAGAACCGAATTGTCTCGATGATGGAAAACCGAAACATTTTGCTCAAGAAGGATGAATCATTGCTTCCGGTACCAAATATCAAGGTTCGGAAATCGACACAACTTTAGGCATTTTGGGGTCAATCACAATTGATGTTGTCATATCAGCCAATACATTGGTCACAGA
>JANPAV010000252.1:0-2229 GCA_031430115.1 Armatimonadota bacterium
CCATTGCGCGTTGTCAATGACCAGATCGGTTGCCCGACGTATACCACCGACCTAGCGACGGCATGCGCCGAGGCAATAGAAACGGGATTGGCAAGTGGTATCTATCACGCGGTCGGAAATGAACCAATGTCTTGGCATCAGCTCGCTGAGAAGACATTGGCTGTCTGGACTGGCGAGAAGATTTCGATTGAAGGTATTCCGACCAGCGAGTATCCCACTCTTGCTAAACGACCATTGTACAGCGTTCTCGATACCAGAAAGCTCACGGAAGCCGGGATTTCACCCTGGAGAGATACTTCAATATGCCTCCAAGAATTCTGCGACAGACTCGTAAACGATTAGATGCAGCCAATCAGATACCAGTTCAAAGAAGAGCTCATTTTGCGACACAACCCCACCAAAGTGTGATCCCGCTCCATACAGGGGCGATATAACGCCTCCAAACTGCAATCCAATGCCTCCACCTCAGTGCGTTCTTGAGCCAACATCAGTTGCGTCTCTCGCCGTCGGCGGATTCGGACTCCTTGTCCGAAGAAAGAAGAAGAATAACGCCTTAGTTTTGGCAAACCTGGATTTCTCAAGTGAAGCGGTTCTATCGAAGTGATGGGACCGCTTCTCTTTTTAGGGGATTGTCTGACTAAAGCAGTTTTCGCTTAAAAAGTATTGCGATTCCAAATATTCCAAGTGTGTAGTTCACAGCTTCCCAACTTTCTCGTCCAAGTTCATTAATCTGGTCGATACCTTTATCTGACAGTGGATCAACTCCACGTAGCCAGCAATATTCCCACTTATCCATTCTGCGATGTTACCGTAGCTGAGTTACTTGCTCGCTGAAAGCTGATGACTGATGACTGAAAGCTAATCTAAGGTATCCTTTTAGGTTCAAAATGACCTTTAAACAACGAACTCATAACTGTGGTGACATTCGACTTTCGCACAAAGCTAGCGAAGTTGTCTTGAATGGCTGGATACATCGAGTTCGTGATTTGGGTGGTCTTTGGTTCGCTGACGTTCGAGACCGAACTGGTTTGGTTCAAGTGTTCCTTGACCCCGAAAAATTCCCAAATCGGTCTGAAATCAGAAACGAATGTGTTGCCGAGTTCACGGGAATCGTCTCGGAACGGTCGGACAAAAACAAAAATCCTGACTCTCCGACTGGTGATATTGAGATCATCGTGTCCGATTACCAAATTCTCTCGGCATCCAAGCCGCTCCCTTTTCCGGTCAGTGATGAAGCTCAAATGGAATCGGTGAGTGAAGACTTACGAATTAAGCACCGGTACCTTGACCTTCGTCGAGCATCCATGTATCGTGGGCTTGCAATTCGAGCCGCGGTCAACAAGCAGATTCGTGAATTCCTTCACGGACAAACATTCTTGGAAGTTGAAACACCGATTATCACAAAATCCACCCCGGAAGGTGCCAGAGACTATCTGATTCCCTACCGACAAACTCCTGGCCTTTGGTACGCCTTGCCCCAGTCTCCGCAGCAATACAAGCAAATGCTGATGGTTGCAGGTGTTGAACGCTACTATCAAATCGCTCGATGCTTCCGGGACGAATCGAGCCGAGCTGACCGGCAACCAGAATTCACTCAACTTGATCTTGAAATGTCCTTTGTTGTTGAAGAGGACATTCTGACTTTGAATGAGCAGATGGTACGCAAAGTTGTTAACGGAGTCACTGCGGAATTTAGCTTAGACAAAGCTCCAGTCGAAAACTTCCCGAGAATGACTTACGCCGAAGCCATGGATCGATACGGCTGCGATAAACCGGATATTCGGTTTGGACTTGAGCTATTTGATGCTACGGAAGCTGTCACTGGATGTGAATTTGGAGTATTTAACGGAACAATTGAGGCCGAAGGGAGAATTCGTGGCGTGCGATACCCTGGCGGATCTGGGTTGAGCCGAAAAGAGATTGGGATCGTCGAGGATTTCTGCAAAGAATTCGGCGCAAAAGGAATGGCTTCGATGGCAATTGAAGCCGAAGGAGAAGGCGTTGACCTTGGTAACGGACTTAAAGTTCGCAGCTCAATTGCAAAGTTCTTCACTGTTGAACAGCTTAAGGCGGTTGTTTCAGCAGCAGAGGCAGAAGTCGGCGACCTCCTTTGCTTCATCGCTGACGGCTACGAGGCTGGAAACAATATCTTGTATCGACTCCGACTCGAAATTGGCAACCGTTGCGGACTCCGAGACCCGAACAAGCTTGCCTACATGTGGGTACTCG
>JANPAV010000253.1:0-5487 GCA_031430115.1 Armatimonadota bacterium
TCCGCTGCTCGAATGTGTCGACCGAAAATTCGCCCATTCACTCAGGTTCGTTTTGCCTAGAATAATGGCGCCAGCTTTCTTCATCCTCGCTACAATATGGGCGTCATGGGCAGCAACATTTCCGAGCAGAGCCAGCGATCCGGCCGTCGTCATCATCTTGTCGCCGGTTTCAATATTGTCCTTAATTAGAATCGGTATTCCGTGCAGTGGCCCCCGAATAACTCCTTCTGCCCGCAACTTGTCCAGACGATCCGCATGAGCCAAAGCTTCTGTATTTGTTTCAATCACCGATCGCATCGTTGGACCATTTCGATCAATCTCCTCAATCCGCGCCAAATATTTCTCTGTGATAGATCGAGCCGTTTCTTTGCCTGAAGCCATTGCCCGTTGAAGGTCAGAAATTGTGGCTTCGTCAAGTTCAAATGGCTTAATCGACAGATCCGCTTTTTGGTTCTCTGCCAACAATGGACTTGCTAGAGCTGCGGCTCCACCCAAGAGTCCAGTTTTTAAAAATTCGCGTCGCTTCATATGACTTTTTCATATTTGCATATCTTCAAAGCCAGAGAACAAAATATAAGGAATTGTCATTAAGCCGGAGTTTCATTTCGCGTTTCATCGAAGTATCAGGTATCTTTGTTTCGATGAAACACGAAATGAATCTTAGAGTCTTAAAGGCACTCGCCGATCCGACCCGATTCCATATTGTTGAGTTTCTATCTCATTGCTTAAGAGGTAAAGCCAGCATCCGTGAGGACGGAGGGGTCGAAGGACCAACTGCCGGAGAAGTTTGCTGCCATATCACAGGAGCAGACAAAATAAGTTCAACCGTTTCTCATCACCTTCACGAGCTTGAAAGTGCGGGAATTGTTCGACTAGAACGGAAAGGCAAAACCACTTTGTGCACCCTTATCTCAAGCTCATTGCTCGGGCTTTCCGATCACTTAATCAATCTCGCAAGTGGAGACAATCAAACGGGGTGCTGTTAATCTAATGAATGTTCTCTATGTCTGTGTCCACAATGCCGGTCGATCGCAAATGGCGGAGGCTATCACAAACCATCTTGCGCTTGAAAATGGTGTTAATGTCTTCGCCAAATCAGCAGGAACAGTAGGTGGCAAGCAACTCAATCCTCAAGCAATTGAAGTTCTAAAGGAAATCGGTATTTCTCTTGAAGGCCATGAGCCAAAGTTTCTGACTCCAGAAATGGTTGCCGAAGCAGATCAAATCATATCCATGGGTTGTGGGGTTGATGCCGAAGCCTGCCCAACCAAATTTCTGCTTACAGAGGATTGGGAACTCGAAGATCCTGCTGGACAAGACATTGATGCGGTTAGAGTTATCCGAAATCAAATTGTTGATCACGTCGAGAATCTGCTCAACAAATATAGGGCCAAACAATCATGATGAAGCGCTACCTCGCTGAGTTCATCGGCACGTTCTTCATTGTCTTCTCTCCTATTGCGGTTGGGGCAGTTGGACCTAATCCTGGATTGCTAGTAGCCTCAATCGCTTCTGGTTTTCCGGTGCTTGCTATGATCTATGCCCTTGGTCCAATCAGTGCCGCTCACTTCAATCCCGCCGTAACCTTTGCCTTTGCCGTTACCAAACGGTTCCCGTGGAAGTTTATCGCTCCCTATTGGGTCGCTCAGCTTTTGGGTTCAGCCTGTGCGGCTGGCTTGTCGTTGGCTCTGTTTGCCTCCCATAACGGAGCGCACATTCCTTCCGATCCATCTAACTTGATTCGCAACATCGGCACTGAAATTACCATATCCGCGCTTCTCATGTTTGTCATCATGTCGGTAGCGACCGACAAGCGTGTGAACGGTGCTATACCAGCCATTGCTATTGGATTGACAGTGGTCGTTGGAGTTCTCATTGGTGGTCCAATAACGGGAGGTTCGATGAATCCAGCTCGGTCATTTGGTCCCGCCATACTGGCAGGTGGAGAGGCCCTTGCTAACTACTGGCTTTATATTGTTGGACCTATGATCGGAGCAACAATTGCTGCAATTCTATATGAAGCAGTTCGGCTCGAACCCGAACACGCAAAAGGAGCTCCTGACAATATCTAACTTGTCAGTTATTAATCACAGATTCAAGAGTCTTGCTGCGATATGACCCCATTCAGCGACTAGCTTGCGCTCTACTACATGCGGTGAGATTCAGAACAATGAATTTTTGCTCCAATGACGACTTTTTGAAGATAAGTACAAGTACGTCGACGGATCTTTTTGTTATGTCAATTGAATATATCTACTTCTTACCGAAGTGTTTCACCAATTCGTCAAGCTCTTGCTGATTGCCCCGCATAAAGAACTTTCGCATTTGAGTTGACTCATCTGACCCATCCCATCCAAGCATTCGGCAAGTGACCTTCGTCTGCTTTTCCCCAACCGGCTCAAAGTAAAGAACCGTCCATACCTTCAGAATCGCATTCTTAAACGGAAACCCGTCTGGAAATTTGACAGTCTGGATTGTAAGCATATGCTCGGGATCATAGCTAATGATCTTATTTTCGATGACATCCTTACCCGTAAGGTCACTACCCGGAGTGTAGGAACTTCGCATCAATCCTCCAATTTTCAGGTCAATCGTCCCTTCTGCGACCATCCAAGATTTGATTCCTTTCGTCGTTGTATAGGCGTCCCAGATTTCCTTTACGGGAGCATTTACCGTTGCAAAATGCACCAGCGGTTGGCGAGCCGTTGCTAAATTAAGCATTGCCTCTGCATTAGAAAGGGTCGAATCTTGCTTTTGAATACCAACAGAATTCAACAAGCTGAGTGCTAGAACAAATTGACCTGGAAGAGCAAACATGACTTAATTACTCAAATCTTACTGCATTCGTTCCAGAATCCTACGCAGATTAACTTCGAAGTGACTAGGATCATCGACCGCTTGGCATGATAAGATCAGGATATTGTGTCAGTGTCTCAACATGAACTAACTTCCCAAAGCGCATTGAAAACCCTTGCCGCTTCTGGCACGCACTTCGTGCCATTGTTCAAGCATGGCTCCCTTGTCGTGGAGATATACAAGCCGGACAAAATTGACCATCAAACACCACATACTCGCGACGAAGTCTACGTAATTGTGTCGGGCACAGGTTGGTTCTTAAATGGCGAAACGAGGCATCGATTTGAACCTGGCCAACTACTTTTTGTTCCCGCCGGAGTCGTCCATCGTTTCGAAGACTTTACCGACGACTTTTCTACTTGGGTCCTCTTCTTTGGTCCGGAAGGTGGAGAAAGATAGGATCGGCTAACTATTTCAGCCGAATCTCGTGCGACCCAATATCAATAATTCCTTCCCGGAACAATGAGCCAATCAACTTCTTAAATGCGCCTTTGCTTAACCCAAATCGCTTGTGAATCTCCTCAGGCGATGAGCGATCAGAAACTGGCAAAAATCCTTCATTGTCCATGAGGGCCTGAATGATCCGGTCCCGTTCACCGAGCACCGCCTGATACCCCTGTGGTCGCAACGAAATCGCCACTCGCCGATCATCCGGTCGAATTCGCTTTACATAAGCATCCCGAACTTCGCCCATCTTCAGCTTCTCATGCCATTCGTCGGGAAAAATCGAACCCTTAATTTCGCCGTTAATGATAACCGTGATCCAATCTTGATGAAAGTCTGCAACCATGATGGTGACTTTCTCACCCGGCTCCAACATTTCGCCATTTGCAGTCAGAAAGCGGTTTAACTTGCTCGAACAGGCAACTCGGTTAGAGATCACATCGAGGTACACCCGAACTAAGTAATCCTCTCCCGCCATCATGTGGTAGTTCTGCTCTTTGATCGGGCAAAACAGATCTTTATCGAGTCCCCAATCCAAAAATGCTCCAGCAGAAGTCACCGCCACGCATCGCATCAAGGCAAACTCGCCCACCTTCGCAATTGGCTTTTTCAGCGTAGCCACGGGACGATCTTCCGAATCAGTGTACAAAAAGACCTTGATGTAATCATTCATCAAGAGGTCATCTGGACATTGGCCCTGAGGAAGGAGCACTTTGGTCTCGCCATCACCAAGGTACAGCCCATGTTCAGACTCGCCAATAACCTTCAGATTTTCGTACTCGCCCATTCGCATAATATCATTGTGAGACATTCGGATCGGGAAACAGCGAATCAGCCGCCGATATGAATTCTTCTGAACTCAATAGACTCTGTTGCTCGATTCGCTTGAGGTCGGGCGAGAGCCTAGCCACGGTCACTATATCGTCTCCTCGCTTGACCATCCAGGGATACCAATGGTAAACCGGCTCCTGAAAGAGAACCCAAACCGAACCTTGGACGGCAAGGGCGCTCCTTACAGTTCGACCCTCCACCACAAATGGGACGGACTTCTTAAAGCCAGTCGACCAACGATAGACGTGAGTATGGATAGAAGCAAAGGTCTTCGACAGAACCCAATCATCTGCCTCAAGAAGATAATCGTTTTGCCCAATCATAATTGGTCGAAAATTTGCTGGTCCAAACGTGATCTTTCTTGGGGAAGCCCCAAAGATGGAACACGAGAAGATTGAGTTTTCCCCTCGGTCGCCACCCTGATAGTTCATCGCACAAACCGAGCGACCATCAAGTGATACGGTCAAATTGAAGAACTTCTGAGGCTTTTTTGTCAGGCAAACAAATCCATTTTTTGGGCTCCACTTCCAAATGTTCTTGTTGGGAGGATATTCATCATCCGAACTTTGGAGAAAGAATACGGACTCGGTTTGAGGGGACCAAGTCCATTCGGTCTCGCCCAAAACCTTTCGCTTGATTTCTTTCCCATTTGCATATATTGTAAAAGTTTCATCGGACATATACGCCCAAGCTGATGTACGATTCACAACTAATGGTTGATCAAGGAATGGTTGCCGATAAGTTTTGGCTAGCTCCCTCACCCCAACGTAGACACTATTCCCCTCCGAAACAATCATCTTTTGGTGTTGAATGTACGAACGGTTTGTAACAAAGGCATTCACGCTTGCGAGCCCAAACAAAGTCAGATATGTCGTCAGAATAACCAAGGTTATCGCTATTCGACGATTCCTGACTGACTTCTGTGAATTCATATTGACTGGCTCACTATCGTTTAAATAGCATATCTATCCATTCGCTTTCTTCTTCGTGTAATTCTCCAAAAATCGCTTAAAATATCCGTAGCGATCCGTCTTCTTGCGTACCATTTCTTGAGCGTAATTGACACAAATCGGCATGTATCCTGGGCGAGAACGGAGATACAAAAGCACCTCGTACTTGGTCATATCGAACTCGTTCAAATACCCATTTTCCTTGTCCGTTCGCATCAAAATCCGCTGGCACTCCTCATCAAGCGCAGGGCACGCAATCGGTTGCAATTCCAAAATCAGCGAACGTAGCGATGCAGAAGGTTCTCCTTTTGCCCACTTCCCGTAGGATGTTCTCAAGCAGTCAATCGCAAGCTCCGCTGCATCTCCCGGAAAATAAGTGCGGTAACGAGCAAACCCAAAGACTTGG
>JANPAV010000254.1:0-5000 GCA_031430115.1 Armatimonadota bacterium
AACTGCACTGGCGGCATTGCGGACGGTTTCCGTGATGCCTTGCATGTCGACGCCGCTAGGTTCGGTGGCAGCTTTACCGCTTGCCTTAGCGTCGGACTTAAGCCTTCCGGCTTCGGTCTGTAACCACTTAATTGCTTCGCCCGGCTTGTATCGCACTATTTCCACTATTAACCAGTTTACGACACGGACAGAGCCAGGGTTGCAGGGATTACGAAGGTCCTAAACGTTGATCGTTTTCCAGTGACCAGCCTTCCATGCAAAGGCAACCATAAAGCCCTGAATGCCTTGCGTAACTGACATGGCGATCCAGGCACCTTGCGCCCCCATGGCAAATCCAAGCGGGAGTCCAATTCCGAAAATTACGTTTGCACCGGAGTTTAAAGCAAATACCAAAGCAAGAGGAACGCGGAGGAACCAAAGCGCAAAGATGCTGATCCATAAGGTCTTTTTGGTGTCACCGGCACCCTGCATCCCGCCAACCAGCACCATGGCAAGGCAGAAAAGTGGCTCAGTTAAGCAAAGCAATCGGACCAAATGGACGATTTGATTCACGACTTCGACTTTGTTTCCCGCCAAGGCAGGAGCAAAGCTTGGAACAAAAATGTAGACAGGAATCGAGATCAGTGTCGCAGTGACAAAAGCCACCCCAGCCGCGAGCCAGCCAATATGCTCTGCTCGAGTCGGATTCTTAGCTCCCAAATTCTGGCCAACTAAGGCGCTCGTAGCTGCACTAAACCCAAACGCTTGTGCAAACATCAATGACTCGATGGCAAACCCAGTCCCCATTGCTGCAATAGCAGCCCCATGCTCAGGAACATTGCTCAAAATGAGAGTGAATGCGGTCAAAGAAGCCGTTCTTAGAATTGCTTGCCCTGCCGAAGGAATTGCAATACGCAAGATTCTCGTCGACCACTCCTTGTTAGGAAACTTAAGGGAAAACTTAACCCCAAGCTTGGTTGATCGAACATGCCAAATGTAAAGAATTGCCGAGATCCAAGCACTGGCTGAAAGTGCTAAACCTGCGCCGAACAGTCCAAGATTGAGTCCCGGGATCCAATCTCGTTGAGGAAAAATAAAGATGAAATTGAGTCCAACATGAAAGAGTATTTGGATGCCCGACAAGACCATCGGACTTTTCGTATCACCGATACTACGCAAGCAGGAGGCAATGACTTGGATAATACAAATAGCTGGGACCCCAATCGAGTAAGCCCGAAGAAATTGGGTGATGTAGGCAATGTCTTCAAAGTCATCGGCTCTAAAAACCGTTCTAGCTGCAAGCGGAGCAAGGACATAAGATATGATTCCCAAACCAATGCCAATGTAAATGGCGACCTGAAGTGCCTCTTGTGATCCAGTCCTAAACTCTTTAATGTCTTTGGCGCCATAGGCGCGCGCAACAATTGCTCCAGCCCCGATTGCAATTGCGATCGCCAGGGAGAAGAGAAGAAAAATGAAGCTCATAGATGCCCCATGTCCACTCATCGCGGCTTGAGGAAGATGACCAATGAATGAGCGATCCAGCAATCCATTGACGACCTGAAGCAGGTTCAAAGAAACGACCGGCCAAGCCATATGCCAGAGTTCGGAAACGAGCGAAATATCAGGTTGCTCTATCTCCGGTTCTAATTGCATCTTCAATAAAGCTACCTCGAAACCAATCCAAATGGCGGTACAACTTATGTATATGAAATTTCACCTTGCATTAATTCCTTTGCTGGCTGCAATTGGAATAATCGGAGTAAGTGGCTGTGAGTCTAACTCGGCACCACCAGTTGACTTCTTAGCCACGCCACTAGCGGGTGGATCAGACGTCCGGATATCGACTGATTATAAGGGTAAGCCAGTGGTTGTATACCTGTGGGCAACCTGGTGTGGCCCGTGTAAACAATTCGCTCCAACTTTGAATCAACTGGCTACCCGATATAAAGCGAAAGGAATCGAATTCCTAGCCATTTCAAGCGAGTCGGCAAAAATCGTTGCTGCCTCGGAAAAAAAGGAACCCCACCAAATGACCGTTTTGATTGATCCGATCGGATCAGCAACCGAAGCGCTCGGTAGCAATGCTTTGCCAACCATCATGATCCTCGATAAGGAGCATAAGCCAGTATGGGCAACGAAGGGAATCAATCAATCAACCGAGACCGATATGATTGCGGCTCTCGACGGATTGTCCTAGCCGAATGCTTTGGAAGCAACCCTATGAAACGAAGATCCTGCGCGATCTTGCCTGCCCTGCCGCTTTGGTAATCAACCTCAATGGAAGCCCAATCGTCCACGGTAATCAAGTATGGATCGCGGGATTTGGCTTCGGAGCAACAACCGACCAAGGTGTTTGGGCGAGACTTTTCCAGTCCGATTATCCGCAAGACGAAGCGGTCTTAAGAGTTTTTATTCTCAATCGCAAAATCGAATCCGGTGACTACGACATCGTTTCGAGCCTTTACCCTCCAAGCCAAAGAGCGCAATGTCGACTCGTTGAGGACGCCAACAACTTTTGGTTGAATATGGTCAACCCTGATTCAAAGGAACGTGGATTTGCGGCTATTGTGGAAGAAAATGGGACCATCCCACTACTCATGATTGGCCCCCCCACCGAAGATGCGTGGGAGGAATTCTCAAATTGTTGGCAGTCTAGAACTTGACCGTTCGTTGTGAGGCCAGTACTTTTGATTGAGCTGGCGGAATAAAACCAAATGCCGCGCTAGTTCGGGTCTCGGTTAAGGGCAATCCGTTAACGTCCTTAGGAATCGTGATATAAGAGTCGGAGACCTTTATGCTAGCCCCAACCTTATCTTCCCTGTGGATTTGGATGGAATTAAGGATCCAGTTGGAGCCCGCATCGAAGGTTTCCAAATTGAATTGTACGAACCGAGAGCCGTCCGGCACCTTTTGCCAAATCGTATCAAACTGGTGAGGAGGTATAGCCTGATTGATGTTAAGGGGATCATTGGGAATCACCGTGTTCAGGCCATCGAACCGAATTCCACCGAGCCAGTCCTTAACCCACGCGGTTCCTTTTAAACTCGCCTGATCCATGAGGGTGACTAAGTTGAGAGCAGTGCCTCCCGTGGTCTGCTTGAGGTTCTTGAAGAAATTAGGTCGGTATCCGACTACATTTGCACCTTGCTCGCCGTTATAAGCTTCGACACTGTATGCGTTTTGATAGGGGTCGTAGGACCAAACCTTTCTGCCATCGGCAACCGTTCGCTGAATCAAATTGGTGCCTTTGTACAAAGTCAGCTCAGACTTGATCAATTCATTGGTTGGATCAGCGTCGTCGTACATTTTAAGTGCGCCAATGTACGTCGTTGTTCTGCCGTTGAGCGTTTCAGTAGTATCCATTCGCAGAACGTACGAATGAGCCGTTAAATTGTTGATATCAACGATCCGAATGCCATTGAACGAAGTCGTTAAGGCGATGCGGCATTCATTGTCCGTAAGGGTCGTTTGTGCCATGGCTACTCCCCCGAGCGCAATGGCGAATAAAGCTAGAACTGATCGCACGATTGATTTGACCTGATGAGAAGTCAAAAGGTTTCGTGTTTCTAGGACTTTTGACCCTTGTTCTAGAGTTTTCGATTTTGGCTTATACTAAGTTGAATGAATGACCGCCCCATAAACAACTTCCTGGTGGTCTTAGGTGCGTTCGGTTGCTTGGCTGTCTTTGGCTATCTCACATGGCTGGCGAAAAGGATGGAGGGTATCTCGACTGTCGAATTCTTGTGCCTGGTTATTGCCTTTGTACTCTCGCTTGTCTTGGTTAGTGGTCAGGTTCGGATTGTCAGCTCACTGACCTCTGGTGACACTGATGATGAAGTCTGACTTACAGATTGTTGATGCTCTTTCTTCCTCCTTCACCACAAGCATTAGAGAGAGGCAGAAAGAATGAGGCGATGGGATTGGCTAATACTTCGCATGATCCTGTTCCTGCATCGTTACTCGTCTTGGCATGTTGCATATTCTAAGACCTAACACGATCCTATGGGGCGAATGTCCGATCTTGGCTTATACTAAGATCAATGAGCGAACAGGCGACAACGACTTTTTTAATGTTGGCTGGCGCAGTTGTTGCTCTGGCAGTATTTGTCCGGCTTGTTTGGCTCGCAAAAGCAAAGAAAGGAATTTCGATGATTGAGATTATCTGTCTGCTCGCGGTGTGCCTTGGGGCCATGTTTGTGATTGCAGGGCAAGTGCGATTCGTCACCTCGTTTTCTTCAGGACCGGCTGACGACAAGTAGGTTTAGGATTGCTTTTCTTCTTCCTTCTTCTCGTTCCCTTAAATAGAAGAAGAAAGGATAGGACTAATCTGAATTTGGTCCCTGACCCGGAGGGTCACATAAGGTAGCCAGGGTGTGCTTGCACCCCTGGATAGTCCACCAAAGACCCCGACCCGGAGGGTCGCAGAAACTGTGATAAGATCCAAAGAATATGCCTTCGACCTACTACAGCCTTCATGCTCATATCATTTTTAGCACTAAAAATAGGCACCCGTATTTCCAACCAGAAGTCATCCAAGATGTTCATGGATATTTGGGCGGAACAATCAAGGGCCTAGGCTACGAGCCACTTTCTATCGGTGGCGATGCAGACCATGTTCACCTCCTCATCGGGCAAAAGCCAAGCCAATGCATTACCGACTTAGTTCGTGAGGTCAAGAAGGCATCTACCAATTGGATGAAGACCACCGAATCAATGTTTGGTTGGCAAGAAGGGTATGGAGCATTCTCAGTGAGCCCCGAGCGGATACCGAATGTTCGGAAGTATATCGAGAATCAGGCCGAGCATCACCGGACCAAGACGTTTCGTGAAGAGTATATTGAGCTGCTTCGATTTGCCGGCATTGAATTCGATGAAGCGATGCTGGACTAGACGCCTATGCGACCCTCCGGGTCGAGGAGTTGGAGGGAGCTATCCAGGGATCCGCCGGAGCGGATACCCTGGCTACCTTATGTGACCCTCCGGGTCAAGTCAATGGAAAATTCAGTTCTGCGTTCGAG
>JANPAV010000255.1:0-3116 GCA_031430115.1 Armatimonadota bacterium
GATCAGAGTGGAGGCCAGTCCCGGTGTTCATCACCATTACCAAGTCCATATCCGGAACCTTCTTAACAATGTTCATATTGGCGGATTGCTTCTAACTTTTCACGATATCACGGAGCAAGCTGCGGTGAAAGAGGCACTAACTCATCAAGCTACTCACGACCGACTAACGGGACTGCCAAACCGGTCCCAAGTCATTGTTAAACTTGGCGAGGCACTTGCAAATGCAAAGGCGAATGGACGCAGTGCGGGAGCACTCTTTATTGACCTCGATAACTTCAAGACGATCAATGACACGTTGGGTCATGAAATGGGCGACTTGTTGCTCATGAAGGTCGCTAAGCGAATTCAAAATACGATTCGTCCGACCGATATGGCAGCTCGATTGGGAGGAGATGAATTCGTGGTTCTCTTGGAAAATGCTGGCGGTACCGACGGTGGCGAAATTATCGCGAAGAGGATTGCCGATCAGTTCTCAAGGCCCTTCCACTTAGGTAATCAAGACATCTTTGCCTCGGCAAGTATCGGAGTTGCCGTAAGTCAAGACTCGGATCTGGAACCAAACGATCTTCTTCGTCGTGCTGATACCGCAATGTATGAAGCTAAGAAGCATGGCAAATCGGGTTACGTAATCTTCGACTCTTCGATGAAGATGCAACCAGAAAGGGTCCAGGATATTGGCATGGAATTGCAATCTGCAGTCCAAGAAAAGAGTTTCGAGTTGTTCTTTCAGCCAATCGTAACGATCGATGAACTCGAAATCAAGGAATTTGATGTCCAAGTTCGGTGGCAACATCCAACATTGGGAAAAATGTCTCCCCAAAAGCTTGAGGCACTGCTAAAAGAAGAGGGCCTTCTTGACTCAGTCCGGGAATGGAGCTTTTTCGAAAGCTGTCGACAACTGGACGACTGGTCAAAGTCCTGCATTGGACCCAAGGAAGTTAAGATGAGCGTGAACATTTCTCGTCAACAAATGATCGATCCAGACTTTTGCACCAAGATCTTAGATACCGTGATCGAATTAGGAATTCAGCCTCAACAAATCGCGATTGAAGTCTCAGAATCCGAAGTATTGGCAGATTTGGATCGTATGAGAAGCGTATTTCGGACGATTAAAAGTCAGGGATTCCGAATTGCCATCGATAACTTTGGAACCGGGCAAAGTTCAATGGATTATTTGAACGATCTTCCTCTTGACACCCTAAAAATAGACCGAACTATTATCGATCAAATTGGCGAAGATGAGAGCGCTGATCGAATTCTCAAATCAATCATTGATGCTGCCCACCGACTCAAGATAACTGTGGTTGCCGACGGGGTTGAAACGTCAGAACAATGTCGCGTGCTCAAGGAGCTTAAGTGTGACCTGGGACAAGGTTCTGCCCTCGCTAACTCTTTAACGACTCAAGAGTTGGGAATTCGTCTCGGACATCCAGAGTCAAACGGAATTGGCAAAGTTCTTTAAAGGACGGCGTAAATTTGCCGATAGAAATATTGGTGCGTGAATTCAAAACAATTGATTTCGCGTAATATGTACTAAGAGACGCTATGAATTGCCCACGTTGTCGCGGAGTGGCTCCTGCCGGAGTTTCCTTTTGCCCGCATTGCGGGAATGATCTTCGTCTGTTTCAACAGGCTCCAACTCAGGCGGCTCAGGCACCAATAAAAGAGCAACTCAAAAAAGCATCCGCTGGTCCTTCTGGCTATTTCCAGCCTCAGGGTGGCGGGGTAGCTGCAATGCCTTTACCAAACAAGAAGTCTAAACTTCCCTGGATTCTTGCTTCGGCCGCGTTACTTTTACTGATCGCCTCAGGTTTTGTCGCTTTCAAAATGCTCAGTAAGACTGGACAGGGTCCTTCCAGCATTCTGGAAAGGAACGGGAGCCTCCCTGGGCCAATGCTAACCAAAACTGGCGAACAGAAGCCATTCTTAGGGAAAACAGGAGAAAATCCTCCTCCCGCACCCGAGCCTGATTTAAGATGGCTATACCACCTCGAAAAAATCGAGCAAAGACGTGGTGAGCTGGCCAAAAAAGGCCTTGCAAAGTTTATGGTTATGGCGCAACCTGGGCAGTTTGGTACCGATATGAATGGTCTTAACCAACTCACTACGGGCGATCCAGATGCAGATATGCCGGATTCCGCTCCGGACATGATTTCCGCCGAAAGTGCAGCGTCAAAGAAGGAATGGGCTCAATTGAGAGCAGACTTTGACAGCTTCCCTCCTCCACCCGATTGCAAAACCATTGCCGAGCCATACGGTCACGCTATGGACGAGACAAGTGCCATGATGACCGATGTCATGGATGCGATTACCGTTTCAAAAGAGGACCCGCAAAAGGCACTAACAAGCCTTTACGGAATGCAAAATAAGTCAAAGAGCATCGACGAGTTTGGCAACTTAGCCGATGAACGAGTTCAAGCACTTTGTAGCAAGTATAACAAGCGTAAGTGGTTTAGTGTGAACAGTGACTTTGGCAACAGTAGCATCTTTGGCTCGCTCGGAATAAAGTAAAGTTTTGTCGTAAAGCGATGATTTCGATTCTGCGGAGAAAGAAGCCACTAAAACTAATTCGAAAGATTTCTCAACCTCAAGTTGGAGATGATCATGTAGTTGCGGCAGAATTGGCCCTCAATGAAGCATTGGAAATGCATCCAATGTCGTACATTCCAATCCTTGAATGGCGACGTTATAGCGTCACTGCAGGAATGGCGCACTATCAACACGGAATGATTTCGTTGTCAGCCGTTGTGCTCAAAGATCCGGGGCATATTCGCGAAACCCTGCTCCACGAATATGCCCATCTTCTTGCCTTCGATCGACACGGAAGGAAAGGCGCTGGACACGGAAAGCATTGGAAACAGGCTATGATAGATTTAGGCTTAGAGCCAAAAGTCCATCATCATTACGAAGTTGTTCGCAATCAGTCCCGCCAAGTCGTAGTATATCGATGCAAGAAATGCGGGCTAAAGTTCTCGAGAAAACGCCAAATGACCCGGTCAAAACGCTATTTTCATCGACAATGTGGTGGACAAATAGCCTTCGTTGAGGTTCAACGAGCGACAATAGAAAGTGACAAGACGTAGATTCAGGTACATCAATGTGGATTGCCAATGTAG
>JANPAV010000256.1:0-3060 GCA_031430115.1 Armatimonadota bacterium
GGCGACATCTGGCGCCCTTCCGAATGAGTAACGACTCAGAGCCTGCGGCAATATGTCAGCCCAAGTCGGAGCTTCGCGTTGCGCAGCGCGGACCTGGGTAAAAGTCAGTTTTTGACAAAGTCCACTCCCAACTTCTCGCCATCGCCCTTGCACTCCCCACACCATACAACCGCCTCAAAACGGTAGGATAAACAAGGATGCCACTTCAACTCACATCGGAGATTCGATCACTCGACAAGTTGTTCCCGTTAACCATCAGCCGTGGAACCACGGCAAGGTCAGACAATCTATTTGTCTCACTGTCAGATGGTCAACATACCGGGCTCGGTGAACTCTCACCCGCAACCGCAAAAACGTGGACCGCTCAAAATGGTCAAACCCAGTTGAATAACTTTATCGCCTCCTCGACAACCATCGAAAGCATGTCCCCCCACGATGTTTGGCAAGAGATGAAGGACGCCAACATCGACCCACCCGCAATGGCTGCGCTCGACGTCGCCCTTTGGGATCTGCTCGCGAAACGAGCCGGAGTTCCCCTCTACCAACTGCTCGGACTTCCCAGGCGCGCCGTCCCAACGAGCGTCACAATCGGCATCAATCCACCCGAAGAAACCACTTACCGAGTGCCAATCATTCTCGATTTAACCGGGGCAAAGTGCCTGAAAATCAAACTCGGATCACCAGACGGCCGAGAGCACGATAAAGCCCATTTTCTTGCTGCCAAAGCCGCTGCCGCACCCTTTCACGCCAAACTCCGAGTCGACGCAAATGGTGGCTGGACGGTTGGCGAAGCAATCGACATGATCGCCTGGTTATCCGAACAAGGCGTGGACTACGTCGAGCAGCCGCTGGCCGAGGGTGAGGAGGCAGGCCTGCCCGAAGTCTTCGCCAAGCGCAAGCTCCCAATCTTTGTCGATGAATCTTGTCGATTCTCAACTGATATCCCCCACTGGGCATCCGTCGTCGATGGCGTCAACCTCAAACTGATGAAGTGCGGAGGAATCACCGAAGCCCTCCGAATTGTCGCAACCGCAAAGGCTCACAGCCTTCAAACCATGATCGGTTGCATGAGCGAATCAAGCATCGCTATCGCCGGCGGAGCCGCAATGAGTGCCCTATTTGACTACATCGATCTCGACTCCCACACGAACCTAAAACCCGACCCCGCCACCGGTGCCGAACTGATCGACGGCGTTGTCTTGCCCCAAGACAAACCCGGCCATGGTGCCTCGATGAACTCATGAATAAGTTGTTGAAAAAAGGTACGAGAGATGGCAGTGTCGAGTCACTCTCCCAGAAGGGGGAGTCGGTAAGACGTCGCGAAGCGACCAAAGAACCGGTGGCGGTTGATGAACAAAGACTAAAACGTCGTGGAAAATCACATGCTTGATCCTACTCTCCCCATCGCAATCTATCTCGAAGGTTCCCTTGGCTTCGATTTCGGCAAAATGGGCTACGGAATCCTCCGCTATTCCCAAAACCCCGTCGTCTGCGTCATCGATTCCTGCCACGCTGGCAAAAATGTTTGCGATGTCGTAGATAGTCCACGAAACCCGCCCGTCGTTTCTAATCTTGACGAAGCAATTCAACTAGGCGCTAAGGTGTTGATCCTCGGAACCGCGCCTTCCGGCGGAATCATTCCTGACTCGTGGCGTCCAGTTATTGCCCAAGCGGTTGCAAGCGGACTAACGCTCGTCAACGGATTACACGAGGCGCTCGCACCCCAATTTCCTAACCTCCAGCCAGGGCAAGTCGTATGGGACATCCGCCAAGAGCCCACCGACCTCAAACCAGGAAACGGTGCCGCCCAATTCCTTTCAAACCGTCGAATCCTCATGGTCGGAAATGATATGGCAGTCGGCAAGATGACTGCCGCCCTTGAACTCCAAAAATCTGCCAAAGCTCAAGGAATTGATGCCGCTTTTCTCGCGACGGGGCAAATCGGAATCGCCCTATCCGGCGATGGAATACCCTTAGACGCCATTCGCGTCGACTACGCCTCCGGCGCAGTTGAAAAGGAAACCCTCAAGTATCGAGACCGAGAATGGGTTATCGTCGAAGGACAAGGTTCCCTAGTGCATCCCGGATCAACCGCGACTTTGCCACTCCTGAGAGGCTCGATGCCAACCGACATGATCCTTTGCATCCGCGCCGGTCAAACCGAGTTGGTTCGCTCGATGGATAAGCCAATTCCAATGCCACCTCTGTCTGCCCTGATCAAGCTATACGAGGATGTCGCAACGATGTGTGGTAGTTTCCCCGCCGCCAAGGTGCGAGCAATGGCGGTCAACACGAGCCATCTTGACGCAACGGACGCAGCAGAAGTCATCAAACAACTGGCTTCCGAAACCGGCTTACCTGTCTGCGACCCCGTGCGAGACTCCGCCCAAACCCTCGTAGATGCCCTCCTAACTTAGTTCTTTGACAGCCTGAATCAACGTTTCCAAATCGGCTTGAGTGTTGTATCCCTGCACCGACACCCGCAATATCGCGTCGTCTTTCAGATTCCAAACTGGGATCTCAATGTTGTACTTCGAGATCAAAGTCTCCTTCATCGCAATCGCGTCTTTTCCTGGCATTGCAAAGCCCGACATCTGCTTTTGCAGGGTATTCGAAGTTGGATACAAAGGTCGAACTGACGGTAAAGACTCAAGTTCACCCTTCACCCAAGCAACCATGTTTTGGCATCGAACTCTCACTTCGTCCCAGTTATGATCTGCCTGAAATTGAATCGCATTGGGGACGCAGAGGAATGCAGAGACATCGTTAGTACCTTGGAACTGAAGCTCGTTGATAAATGGATCATCGGTCGCGCACTCGTTGGTGCCGCCCCAACTCACAACCAAAGGTTCAAGCAAGTGCTTCTTATCTGGCGCAGCATAGAGAAATGCAGATCCTTTCGGCGCGCAGAGCCACTTGTGACAATTCCCAGTGTAAAAGTCCGCTCCGAACTCCTTCAAGTTCAACGGTATCTGCCCCGGGCAATGGGCTCCATCAACAATGGTGATGATGCCTCGCTCCTTCGCCCGACGACACAATTCTTCTGCCGGAAACACGATC
>JANPAV010000257.1:0-4216 GCA_031430115.1 Armatimonadota bacterium
CCTCGTCAATTGGAGTGAGATGTATGTCGGTGAAGTAGGCAATACGCAACACTCTTTTTGCACTCGCGCTAGTAGCAAACGAGGGCAATCCTGCGAGCGAGGAGGCTCCAAGAAGAGAAAGAATGTTACGACGAGTTATTCCCATTGCGACATTTTATATCAATTCCTAACCCAGTTGGCGTTCGGAGAGTTCCTTTAGATGCCTGCTAGGTTCCCAAAATCCGGGCGTGGCGAACCGAAATGTTAAGAAGAAGCTATGTTTTCAAGGTGATCGAAACTAAAGCATCGCGGAGTGCCGTATTGATATTTGTTACTGATCCGATGATTAGTATTAGCGCCCGGAAGAGGCGGGAAAATTCATGATTTCGCAGTCTCGACCAAGGTCGAGACTTTTTTTTGATTTGGTTTCATCGACAAGAAATGCTATTTCGCGATCACCGCCTGGGATTCAACTTACGAATCTCCCTTATCGAATAGCGAATTCCCATGAGGGCAACCAAGGCGCAAAGGATTCCGAGAAGAATAAGTATTGCTCCATTTCTCATCGCAGCCGTGCCTGTTGATGGCTCAATCCCCATCAATGGAAACCCTAATAACTGGCCTCCGAACATAGCCAAGCACCCCTGAGATAGAAACGCTATAGCTGCTTGCAGGGGAAGGATGAGGCTCGAAAACAGAACCATAAATACTAAGAATTGCTTCCAACCTTGTCGATGAAGGGTCACTTTCTCATTCTTCCCTTGATTCACTATCTTTCAACGATCCTATCCACAAGCGTGTTAGAGGCCACTTTTGAGATACCAAGAACCCGGCTGACTTTGCAGGAAGCCGTGCTCAATAATAGTTGCAAGATTGGAAAGGTCAACGAATTTGCTTCCTCCGCTAACAGCTTCTTGGCTGACAGCTGATTAGTGCCCCATTTTCGATTTCATTGCCTTCATTGCAGCCTCAGTACGGCTATTTACATGAAGTGCCTTCAAAATATTGCTAACGTGATTCTTGACCGTTTTCTCGGCAATTCCAAGCTTGTCAGCAATATCTTTGTTTCTTAGGCCTTGGGCTACCAATTGGAGAATTTCATGTTCACGATCGCTCAGTACCAAGAGCTCCGCATCTGGTTCCTCGTTGGAACTCTCATTCTTCTCAAATCTTCGAAAATCCTCAACAATTTTGGTCGCAATTTTTGGAGTGATCTTTGCCTCTCCTTTTCCTGCAAGCCGAACACTTTCAATTACTTCTTGTGGAGTTGAGGTCTTGAGAAGATAACCCAAAGCTCCAGCCCGAAATGCTTCAAACACCGTATCGTCGTCTTCTCGAATCGTAAGAATGACAACCTTGACATCCTTTTCTTTCCGTAATATTTTGCGTGTCAATTCGATACCACTAAGGCGAGGCATGTTGACATCGGTCAGAAGAACGTCCGGAGCCTCGGAAAGGCAGGCGTCTAAAGCCTCCTGCCCATCTCGGCAGACCGCGATGACATCAATATCTTGGGCGAATCCTAAGGTTTTTTGGATCGCCTTTCGATAGTTGTCTTCATCATCGGCAATGACTACACGAATTTTTTCTGACATTTGTATTAACGATTATACGGAGTCCAGATAGAATGTTGCCAATGTCTTTGTTAAGTGTTTCTGATTTACATGTCGGATATGGGGCAACCGAAATCCTCCGTGGGGTCTCTTTTGAACTTGAGCCCGGCGAAACGCTCGGAGTAGTTGGCGAATCCGGGTGTGGAAAATCAATGACTGGCTTTGCAATAATGGGCATGCTTCAAGCACCATTGACAGTGTCAAATGGCTCAATAAAGCTTGAAGACACTGAACTTGTCGGCATGAAGGAGCGAGACATGCGAAAAATTCGCGGTCAAGACATTGCTCTCGTCATGCAAGATCCGTTCACGAGCCTCAATCCGATGATGCGAATTGCCGACCAAATTGCCGAGGCGTATTTGCTTCACGAAAAAATGACCAAAAAGGAGGCGTACCGGCGAGCGGTTGATATGCTTGACAAGGTTGGCGTTCCCGCACCCGAGTCGAGCGCCCGCAAATACCCTCACCAACTCAGTGGCGGTCAAAGACAGCGGGTAGTTATTGCCATGGCATTTGCTTGCAATCCCAAAGTGCTGATAGCCGACGAACCAACAACTGCTCTCGACGTTACGCTTCAGGCACAAATTCTAAGGCTAGTGAGGGAGTTGCAACAAAAAGAAGGAACTGGCGTTATTTTGATCTCGCACGATATCGGAGCGATCGCCTCTATTGCCCACCGTATCGCGGTTTTCTATGCGGGTCGAATCATCGAAATAGGTAAGACCGAGCAGGTTCTCAAACATGCATCTCACCCTTACACGCGTTCGCTGCTGATGTCGCTTCCTAGGGCCGGACAAGACCGTTTGGAGAGCATTATTGGGCAACCACCGGACTTTGCGAAACTAACGGGTGAATGTTCATTTGCTCCGCGATGTCCCCTCAAAATTGACCAATGTACAACAGAACCTGGACTCACCCTTGCATCCGATGGAACAAAATGCGCATGCTGGCGGAGCGAAGAAGTCAAAAAACTTGAATTTGGTAAAAGCATTTCGCAACTCATACAAGCAAAATAGGAAGGCACCACCGAAAACGGTAGTGCCAATTCCTAACCTAAGCGACTAAGGAAGAGCGATGCCTTTGCCGTCTTTAAATCCACCCTTAGGCATGAACTTCGATGGTCCGCCATATGGTGCGAGTGCCATCCGAATCTCATCCAGAGCCTTCTGAAGGTCCTTGACTGCAGCAGTCTTATGTCCTTCGTAGTCCCAATTTACTCTGTTCAATAGTCCAAGTGCATTTTCGAAGTGATGACCGCCAATAACTAGCTTTTCATTGCTATTGCGAATTTGATTGTCTGAGTACTTACTTGGGTTATCATTGTCATTCTCTCTCGTGGCCTGTGCCCTTCGATCAAGCTTTTGCTCTAGCAATCCAACTAAAATCTCTGACTTAGCCAAAACCCCAAGTTCAATGGCATTGACTCGGTGCCCCTTGTAGATTGGTAGTCCTTGTCGAAGTGCCTTTACTCCCTTGTTGATCTCTTCAACGGCCAAATGAAGAGCTCGCTTAGTGAGGTCATGTCTTTGTCCGTTCTTGCCTTGGTCGTTCCGTTGCTTTGCACCGGTATTGACCGAATTTTGTGCAAAAGCCGAAGTAACCAAAAGGGCTGCTGTGACGATGAGAGATATTCGAATGGTTTTCATGTGTCTGTGTTCCTCACTGGGTGATTGAGGTGCCAAACGTTTGTACAATCAGGCTTGTTCAGGAGTGGGTCGGAAGACCTGAGCCTATTTGCTCAGTGTGGAGCCTGAGCCACGGCAAAAGGCAAAAGGAAGTGAACTCTGGCGTCACTGACAAAAGTCATGCACGAGCTATCTATTTCTTTGCTTCTTTGCTATTTCGGCGTGAAGCTCGTGCCACAACCACAGTTGCGACCTGCATTCGGGTTGGAAAACCCGAAGCCGCCACCAATCAAATTTCCGGTGTAATCGAAAGTCGATCCAGCCAAGAACCCTGCGCTCTTCGAGTCACATACAATCGTAATTCCGTCAATAACTAACTCAAGATCAATCGGTTTCCGAACAATATCAAGCTTCATAACATACTCAAGCCCTGAGCAACCCCCACCCTTGACTCCTAGTCTCAGAAAGACGTCTGGTCGGCCGTCTTTGACGATTAAACGCCTCACGTGGTCAAGGGCAGCAGGAGTTATTTCGATGGGGAAAATGGGAGTTTCCATGGATTTATTTTGTGATCAGATGGCGAGGACGTTCGCTAAAGAACGTGATATTTGATTTCTCCTCTTCGAGCATATCAGCGAGAGTTAAATGTTCGATAACCGAATCAACTGCTTGCTGTATCACTTGCCAAAGACTACGAACTGAGCAGTCAACCGCATGTGTGCAAATGTCTAGGGCGCCGCTGTGCTTTCCGCAGAATTCTGCATCATAGAGGCGGCCCCCTAAACTATGGAGCACATCAGAAATCTTAATCTCTTGTGGTGACCGAGCTAATGAGTAACCACCACTTTGACCTCGAACACTGGTGATGAAACCTTCTTTACGGAGGATCATCATAAGCTTCGCCGCATGAGTAGAAGTAAGGCCCTCAAGCTTGGAAATCTCAGGAATGGTCATGCTCTCCTGAGGACCTTTGCGGGCAATTTGGATCAGGCATCTCAA
>JANPAV010000258.1:0-1678 GCA_031430115.1 Armatimonadota bacterium
GGTCGTCATCCTTGCGTTCCTAATGAACGTTCGGGCAACCATTATTTCGCTGGTCTCAATTCCGGTCTCGTTTATTCTAACTCTCCTCCTTCTGAATCGATTCGGCATTAACATCAATACCATGACCCTTGGCGGCCTTGCAATCGCAATTGGTCTTGTGGTTGATGATAGTATTGTTGACGTAGAAAACGTTTTCAGGCGGTTAAGGCTTAACCATCAAAGTGAGAATCCGGTCTCTCCGCTTCGGGTTATTTACGGAGCAAGTGCCGAGATTCGTAACAGCATTGTGTTTGCGACGCTGATCATCGTGCTCGTCTTTTTGCCTTTGCTATCGCTTGAAGGGATGGAAGGGCGGGTTTTCAAGCCGCTTGGACTTGCGTTCATCTTCTCGATGCTTGCATCTCTTATCGTTTCGTTGACGGTAACACCCGCGCTGTGCGGAATATTGCTTCGGAAGGTCGGTGAAAAGGCTCACGGCGATACAAAGTTGGTAACTGTTTTAAAGCAACTCAATGGACCTTTGGTTCGTGGCTCGATGAAATACCCAGGAGTCGTGGTCGGCATTACTGCACTGATGACCGCAGTTGCTCTGTTGATGTTGCCAAGGTTGGGCCGAGAATTCTTGCCGAAGTTTAACGAAGGATCGCTTGCAATCAATTCGATCCTTCCCCCTGGCACGAGTCTGAGTGAAAGTAACCGCATTGGAACAATCATTGAGAAAACGGCTATGACTGTTCCCGAAGTGACCCACGTTGGACGACGAACCGGAAGAGCGGAACTTGATGAGCATGCAGAAGGAGTGAACCACTCTGAAATTGATATTGGATTGAAGAAATCGAAAAGGGGATTGGAAGGAGCATCAAAGGAACTGAGGGAAAAGCTTTCGACAATCCCTGGTGTTTTCGTTGCTTTTGGACAACCAATTTCGCACCGGTTGGATCACCTGTCTTCGGGTGTTCGGGCGGCTCTTGCCGTCAAGGTCTTTGGTTCTGATTTGGATGAGCTTCGCTTGCTTGCTAAACAGGTCGAGGGAGCCATGAAGTCCGTTGATGGAATTGTTGATCTTCAGATCGAACCTCAAGTTGATGTTCCTCAATTGAGCATTGAAATTGACCGGGACGCGGCAGCGCGATATGGAGTCACTCCGTTTGATCTCGCCGAAAATCTCGAAGTCATTCTGGGTGGGCATACCGTCTCGGAGGTGCTTCAGGGGCAACGAACTTTCGATTTGGTTGTATGGTTCTCTCCGGAGGCACGGACTAATTTAGAAGTCATCCAATCGACCTTGATCAACACTCCGAGCGGACAGCGAATCCAACTCTCGCAACTGGCAAATGTGAGGAGAAATTCGGGTCCAAACACGATTAACCGGGAAAATGTATCTCGAAGAATCGTCGTCCAAGCCAACGTTGAAGGAAGGGACCTCAA
Organism: Armatimonadota bacterium; assembly: GCA_031430115.1. Taxonomy (GTDB): domain Bacteria; phylum Armatimonadota; class Fimbriimonadia; order Fimbriimonadales; family Fimbriimonadaceae; genus Fimbriimonas. The sequence goes on from JANPAV010000258.1 coordinate 1,429, forward strand.
CGGAGTCGTTACGGAGCTTCAAAGCAAGATGAAGTCGGTGCAGACATCGTGGCCAAGGGGTTATTACGTTGAATATGGTGGTCAATTTCAGAGCCAACAGAGTGCGATGACAAGAATTCTTCTCCTCGGAGTTTTCACAATCGTCGCCATATTTTTCGTTCTGAATCTGGCCCTCCATTCTTGGAGGATGGCCCTGCAGGTAATGGTAAATCTTCCGCTTGCCCTGGTTGGTGGCGTCGTAGCGGTTTAC
>JANPAV010000259.1:0-1525 GCA_031430115.1 Armatimonadota bacterium
CGAACAAGCTTGCCTACATGTGGGTACTCGACTTCCCTCTTTTTGAATGGGATGCCGATGGGCAAAGATGGTCATCAACCCATCATCCATTTACGATGCCAAAGGTTGAAGATTTACACCTACTGGAAACTGCTCCTGGAAAAGTACGATCTCAAGCTTACGACTTGGTTTGTAATGGCAGTGAAGCGGGCGGGGGAAGCATTCGAATCAACCGACCGGATATTCAAGCTCAGATCTTTACGTTACTCGGAATATCAGAGGCAACCCAGCAAGAACGATTTGGTCACTTGCTCGAAGCATTTTCTTACGGTGCGCCACCGCACGGTGGGATTGCTTGGGGATTAGATCGGCTTGTAATGCTGCTGACCGATACCGAAAATATCCGGGAAGTCATGGCATTTCCAAAAACTGGCCCGGGTCACGATCCGCTCATGAATGCGCCAAGCCCAATCGACGCCCAGCAATGGGCCGAACTCGGTCTTCGTCTGGGCTAATAGACCCTTTGCTTTAATATTCAGGATCGGTTGCTGGATCATGAACAAGCTAAGCAACACTTCTCCTTTGATTATTTCTAACCTGAAATAGTCTTCTTGATCACATTCCAAGTTTCTAAACGTCTTTACAAGTATGAGTTATATTGCGATTCTTGCCGGAATTTCGTTCCAGCGAGTTGACAACGACATCGTGTACGCAACCGTTGGAAAAACACAGTTAACGCTTGATGCCTATCGACCATCGAGCCCTAACGGGAAGGTCTTCATCGCGATCCATGGCGGAGGATTTACGGGCGGCAAAAAGGGCGGAAACACCGGCGAACTATGTCGCTACCTATCGGGGCGTGGCTTTACTTGCTTCGATATCAACTATCGGCTTCAGTCAGATGTTGGAGGAACTAAACAGGACGCGGTGAATGCGGCAATTGAAGATGCAACAACGGCCTTTAACTGGGTGACGAAGAACGCTACAACCTATGGCGGCAATCCCTCAAGGATTGCCATCGGTGGTTCTTCAGCCGGCGCAATAACTGCGCTCTATGCAACATATAGTAGAAGACTCCCAGTTAAGGCCGTCATCGATCTATGGGGCGGAATGTACGGCAAAGAGAACGATATGAAGCGTAATGACCCTCCTGTTCTCATTGTCCACGGCGTCAACGACAAGCTGGTCTCAATTTCGCTAGCCAGAGCAATTGAAAATCGAGCCAGAGCTGTTCAAGTGCCGGTCAGATTTCTCTCTCACGAAGGTGGTCACGGCATGAATCTAAATGCGACGATCAAAAATTTCACCATTCTCGAGCACATCGATTCGTTTCTTAGAGAAACGATGAAGTAAACATTTAGAGCGGTTTTTTCGTCGGATTAACCGAGCTTCGAGACTCGATCAGCCGTTCTCGGTAGTCATTAAACATGCAAATTGTTCGAATTCCGAGAATCTGACTGACGTTCACAGCCGTCTCCCAATTATGAGGGTTTACTTTACCGTCCCTGCAGCGCTTCGCGTCAGCATCGAACCGGTGACAATCCTT
>JANPAV010000260.1:0-5018 GCA_031430115.1 Armatimonadota bacterium
CCCAAAATCCCAAACGCCAAGAGTCTTTCTCTTGGCGTTTTTTGTTTTCCCTTCCCCTTTTTGTAAGTTATGTGTTCAGCCAATGGCCCTGATTACCATTTCATTGACTTTCTAAAGGGAGAGCAGCGAAGCTGCCATGGCGGGGATGGGGGTCCCAAAAAGACTACTTAGCCTACTTGCCCCCTGATATACTAATTCCATGAGTGCCGCAATCGACCGTTTCCGTGAGGTTCTCAAGAAGTATGTTGGTACCCAAGAACTTGTCGAAGTCTACGACGACAGCGAAGATACCGATAAATTTGAAGTAGGCGTTGTCCTATCGGTCAGCGAGGATCACTACTCGCTTGCCCTCATCGACAGCAAAGGTCGGGCCAACGGTTCCTTCGTTGGTCAAATCGAAGCAATCGTTCGTCTTGCCGTTGGTACGCAATACTTGGCGGGAATCCGACTCCTCCATGAACGCAAACGCCAGCCCGAGCGCCGAAATAGTTCTGCCGATGTTGGTCCCTTCGAGAACATGCTGGACCTTGTTCGATATTCTTGTGAAAATCGGCTGATGGTATCAGTAACCGCCGACGTTGAGTTCTTTGGCTTCATTAAGGACTTCACCCGCGACCACATCGAATTGCTCGAAGTTAACAAGTCTGGCATCGAGGATGGAATCCAGTTCATTGATCTCAATGAAGTGAGCAGAATTGATTTTGGCGGTCCAAGCGAAGAGGCAAGACTGTTTCTCCACCAAGTCCGAATGGGGCTTTAAAGCAAAAAAAAGGGAAACCACTGCTGGTTTCCCTTTTCTATTTTGAACTTTCGGCTTACTTGCTTCCGCAACCGCCAGATCCACATCCGCCGCCGCTTCCGCATCCGCCACCTTCGCTTCCTTCGGTCTTAAACGAAGATCCGCAACCGCAAGAGGATGTTGCGTTAGGGTTTTCAATCTTGAATCCCCCACCAAGCACGTCGTCAACATAGTCAACCGAGCTTCCTTCCATGTAGCCAAGGCTCAGGGTATCGACAATGAGCTTCACGCCGTCAGTCTCGAAAACCTTATCGTCTGGCTCTGGATCATTTTCGTCGAGCGCCATTCCGTACGATAGGCCCGAGCAACCTCCACCAGCAACCCAGACTCTTAACGCGGCATTGCCTTTGTTTTGGCTGGTCATCAAGTCTTTCAATTCAGTGGCGGCGCGATCGGTAAGCGTAATCATTTCTTTCTCATTTATTCTACGTCTGGTCAACAAAAAATGAGACCAGAATTTATACTGGTCTCATTTTACTTGATCTCAGTGAACTTAGAATCTAAGAACTGACGTAAGGGTCAATGGAGACTTTCCACCGAGTTGGATATTGAATCCTCCGATGCTGACGCCGTAGGTAAAGGCAGTTTGAGAATTATAGCCAGCACGCAAAAACGCACTCTTGCTCAGAGCCAATTCCGCACCATATCTGAGTTGTTGACCTCCAGCATTGTTTCCCACGTCCACCCAGTCGGCGGCAAACATGACTTTGTCCTGGGCATAGCCAACACCTAAATTGTAGGTTCGCTTATACGGAGCAAAACCATTGGTGGTAATAGGATTTCCTCCACCCGGAGCCTCATAGTCGAATTTGATGTTTGGTTCGATCGCATTCTGAATTAAGCCGCCAAAGTACAAATTATTGTTGTTTGGCATGTTGTAGAGGACCCCAATATCGAGTCCCATTGACTCTTTGGTCGCAACGTCATCGGTCAGACCAGAACCATTGACAATTCCGCCCTGGTCGTTGTTTTGAATCGTATCTTTGTCGGCAATCTTATGGGCGTAATAAGCCTTGATTCGCCTCATATTTGCGCCAACCGTGAACTTGCCCGCTTTTGATCGGACAGTGTTTCCGTAGCCAATTTCTAGTTGTTGATATCCGTAACCGTAAGCATCAAGGCGAGAGCCAAGGTCAACATTGCTTACGTCGCCTCCGTTTTGAGCCCACGTTTGAAGCTGAGAGTTGGGGACTGAATTCACTCCTGCGTCTCCGCTAGCACCAATCGCTAATCCGCCAATTTTGAAGCCTACGTTTCCGCCAAATGAAACTGCCTTCGGTTCGGTGGCATAGTTTCTGGCTAAGTTGAGAATCCCGGTAGCGTCCAAAGCTCCATTGTTGATGTTGCCGATAACGTCTTTGACGTTGGTAATGCTGAAACCATCGAGTTTGTAACCGATGGTTGGCCACTGGAGAGTTGGAGCTTTCGATCCAAATCCGAGAAATGCTGGATTCATTCGGTAGTTGTTACCAATATCAAATGGCAGGGCTAAACCGGCACCACCCATTCCGGCGGCTCTAGCGCCACCAAATGTTACATCTGCAAAAGAAGATGCGGAAACGCTAAGCGCAACTAAACAAACGACTAACTGAGTTCTCTTCATATTGAATCCCTGTTAGAAATACTAGGTCATTTCTGAGTGATTATTAGCCGTAATCGACAAAAATTTGGCAACCTCGACCGTTTCTGAGTCAAAATTACTATGGAGCCACTGAAAAATTGCCTTACGTTATCGCTGAACCTTGTATTGGAGTGAAAGATAAGTCCTGTGTTACTGTTTGCCCAGTTGACTGTATCTATGAAATTGAGGATCAATTGGTAATTCATCCCGACGAATGTATTGACTGTGGACTCTGCGAAGCCGAGTGCCCCGTTACCGCTATTTTCGTTGACACCGATGTGCCCGCAAATTGGCGAAGCTTCATTGAGAAAAATGCCGTTGAAGCAAAAAGAATCGTTGATGCCCGTTAGCTAAGCTGCGCTATCGTCGGTTAATCTGTTCCAACGAGCGGTTTCAATTCGTCCCAACTGAACGAACTGAACTCCAATCCGGTGTTTGAGCGAATCTTTGGCATCCTTGCGGCAGTAGCGGATTTCCGCTTTGCCCATGACGTTTCCAAATGGAGTATCAATGTCCAGGTCGACAATGGATCCTCTGGTCAAGGTTCCATCGACAACTGCTCCGAATCCATTAACCGAAACGTCGCTAATCTGCATTTCGATTTCAGCACCATCTATGTTAACCGTGCCACTGAGCCCGGTGACTAACCTTCGAACGGTCTCGGTGGGGTTCAGGTATTTCAAGGTGCTGTCGTACTTAAGCGTTAAGAATCCTGCTGATTGATTTTCGAGGGTCGCTTGTACCACCGCTGCGGTATGAACCCCGTTGATGGTCACAAAAAACTTGGTTCCAATTTCAAATTCTTCCAGAGTAGCGAAATCGATAACGATTTCGCTGTCCGATAGAGTACGAACCCATCCGGCGAAAAATTTTGCATCAGAGAGCCGCTGCAAGCGAACTCGCACATTGATGAAGCTTTCTCTTCTATCTCCAACTTCGGACTTATAACCCATGACTTGTACTCAAACTTCTTTTGCGAGGCTGTTAGTTGCTGTACGCTTAAGCACAGCCAACGAACGAATCCCTTCCCAACAAGAATTCCGCAAAAGAGCCCTATTGTTTACAGCGTAAATACCAGGATCAGATTCAATTCGTCGGCTATAATTGGATATTCGCGAACTTTCTGAAAGTTCGCCTTTTTTGAAATGGCAAGCGCATCATCATCGAATCTAACAAAGGCCCAAGATCTTTTCATCCTTGAATGGGGAAGAATGAGTAGTTCGTGGGGAATCAATCGAACCATGGCGCAGATTCACGCCCTTCTATTTATTACTGGCCAGCCCCTGGAAGTAAATGAAATCATGGAACGGCTCCAAATTTCAAGGGGTAATGCTTCCATGAATCTTCGGGAGCTGATGGATTGGGGAATTGTTCGTCGATTTCGTCAGCCTGGTGATCGAAAAGACACCTATCTTTCCGAGACCGATCCGTACCAAATGTTTCTTCGCGTTATTCGAGAACGCAAGCGTCGAGAAATCGATCCGACCGCGGACGCAATTCGTGAAGTGATCGGAAAACTGCCCGAAAGCGATCCCGACGAAGCAGTTAGTGGGTTAAGAACCCGTCTCTTTGCCTTGCTGGAAATTTTTGACCTGATCGATATCGCCTACGGGCAAGTGTTTGGTTCAGAAATAGGGGTTGACGAAATACGCGATCTCGTGAGAAACACTAAGCTGGATAAGCTAGCAATCCGACGAGAAAAAGCCCAGTAAACCTCCGGTAAAACGCATATCTGGTATTCAAAACTTGTCAATCAGTGGTAGGTTTTATATGTTATATGGCTCACAAGAGCAATGCATTCAAAGGCTTAACTGGAAACGCATGGGTACTGCCTATTCGTGACCAAGTAATGTTACCAGGAGCAATCCTGACCCTCCAGATCTCGCGTCCAGCGGGAGAACGGGCTATTCATGAGTCAATTTCGAGTGATCGGTTAATTCTTGCCGTAACTCAAAAAAACTCGGATAAGGAAGAGCCTGGCCAAGATGACCTATACGAAGTTGGCACCCTAGCTGAAGTAGTACACACCATCCCCATGCCCGACGGCAGCACTCGCTTGGTCTTGAAGGGGCTACGCCGATGCAAGATCGACAAGTTTACGGGCGACTCCGCCGTGCTCAATGCTCAATATAGAGAGATTACTGAATCAGAAGAGGTGGGATCAAATCCCGATGCTTTTCTACGCTTGTTGAAGCGCGCCTTCAACGAGCTTGCGGAGAGAAGCGACCTCATTCCGAGTGAGAGCATTGAAAGCGTTTCAGGCTGTAACAACCCACAGTTGATTGCATTTTTGATTGCTCATTTTCTTCCATCCCAAAATGTGGAAAAGCAACGGATTCTTGAAATCCAAGATCAAGAACAGCTGTTTGAAAATGTTTTGGCAATGTGTAAGAAAGAGGAAGCCCTGCTTGATGCGCAAGAGCATATTCGGAACAAAGTTGAATCAGATATTTCGGCAGTTCAAAGGCAGTTCTTTCTGAAGGAACAATTAAGAGCGATTCAAAGTGAACTGGGAATAAAGGGTCCATTTGCCGAGGAGTGCGATGCATATCGCCTTTTAATTGAATCCTGGATTCCGGAACCGGCTAGGACTCAAGC
>JANPAV010000261.1:0-3011 GCA_031430115.1 Armatimonadota bacterium
ACGACGAGTGATCTCAAAGAACTGAAGATCAAGTTCTTGGGCAACAGTGGCCTTATTTCGAGCAAGCTCCGCGAAGTTGGAGCGTACCAGGGAGACAAGAAAGCTTTCGGTCAAGCGGTCAATGCAGCAAAGAAAGCAGTAGAAGATGCACTCGATGCAAGAGAAGCTGAACTTAAGGGTGGAGAAATGGCGGCTCAGTTCGAGGCAGATCGAATCGATGTCACAATGCCAGCTCGAGCGACTAGAGTTGGTTACGAGCATGTGCTCCAACAAACAACCAATAAGATCAAGCGAGTTCTCAGTGGTCTTGGTTTTGAATACCAAGAGAGCCGTGAGATTGAAACTGTAGGCTATAACTTCGGCGCTCTTAATTATCCGTCCGACCATCCTGCAATGGACGATCAAGATACTTTTTACATTGACGATGACTATCTGCTGAGAACTCAATGCACCGATCTTCAGGGCCATGTTTTTGAAGAAGTTCGCGACGGTAAGCGAACATTGCCATTGCGGGTCTTTACCGTCGGTCGAACGTATCGAAACGAGGCAGTAGACCGTACTCATAGCCACACGTTCCATCAAGTTGATTGCTTTATGGTCGACGAGAAAGTCTCGATGGCAAACCTCAAAGGTACCCTTGGGCTCTTCGCCCGCCAGATGTTTGGGAAAGACGTGACTGTTCGGTTCAGGCCAGACTTTTTTCCATTTGTAGAACCCGGCGTCGATTACGCAATCTCAACTCCAAAGCTGTTCGATGGCCGCTGGGTAGAGCTCGGTGGCGCCGGGCTGATTCACCCGAACATCTTGGAAGCCTACGGAATCGATACTGAGAAGTATTCAGGCTTTGCGTTTGGTTTAGGTGTCGAGCGTATTCCGATGATGTCTTATGGCGTTGATGACCTCCGGCACTTCATGGAGAACGATCTCCGATTCCTGGAGCAGTTTAAGGCTGAGCCGGTCGAGCTTTCTTAGCTGAATCTTCAAGCCATTCGGTGAAAGCATCAACGTTGTCAGTAAATGGTACTGAACCAATAACTGACGATCCATCTGGCTGCACGATAACATAGGTTGGCAAGGTTGCTGTGTGGACTAGCTGTTGCTGAAGGGCGGCATTTCGTCCGTCGCTCTCTTTGTACTTGGCTTGAAGAGTCCTGTCGGTGTAAAGCGAAACTTTGTTGAACTTCTGGAACGCAGCTTGGACTTTGGCATTAGGAAATACGGTACGTTCCATGACCCGACAGTTGGTGCAATAGATACCAGTAAAGTCGATAAAGATTGGCTTACCGTTCTCTTTGGCTTTCGCCTTCGCTGCTTCAAAATCAGGAAGGAAGTCCTTTTCCCACGCTGGCGTCATTGCCGACACTTTGCCAGGATAGGGCGATGGCGGCAGGAACCCTTCTAAAGACCCAAGAGCACCACCGTTCATTGCGGATGCGATCTTGAGAGCAAGAAGCATGGTTCCTATGCCAAAAGCGATGCGGATAGGACCAATCTTGCCATCATGTACCTTTGGTAACCGAATCCAGCCAAATAGGTAAATAGAAGCGAGAACTAGGAGCATAAACCAAAGCGAGAGATTCGTTTCACGAGTAATCAAGCCTAACTCAAAACTGAGATCAACTGTACTAAGGAACTTTACCGCTGCGATGAGTTCGATGAATCCCATGAATGCTTTGACAGTGACCATCCAGGCGCCAGATTTTGGCAACTTCGAAAGAGCTTGCGGAAAGAGCGCCAGCAACAGAAACGGAAGGCAGAACGCGCTTGAGAAGCCAAGCATTCCAACCATTGGATAGAACCAGCCGCCGTTAGAAGCACTAACTAATACGGCACCAACAAACGGAAGAGTACAGGTAAAGGAAGTCAAGCTAAAGGTAAGGCCCATCAAGATCGGGGCAACAAATTTGGATTTACCCGTCGAATCGAACTTATTAACAAACTTGCTTGGCAATCCAATTTCGAAGACGCCGAAGAGTGAGAGAGCAAGAACGATGAATATGGCGGCAAGTGCTAAGTTCATCCACGGATTATTTGCTAGACGACTTAGGCCCGTTGCGCCAGCAATGATCGAAACTCCTATTCCAAGAATAGTGAATGTTCCGATAATTCCAGCACTGTACAGGAGAGCGGATGTTAGGCTCGATTCTCCCTCTTTCTTCTTAGAGAAAAAGCTGACCGTGATCGGAATCATTGGGAAAACGCAGGGTGTCAAGAGGGCGAGGAAACCCGCGGAAATGGCCATCCACAAATAAGCAATGATCCCATTTGCCTTTGCGTTTTCAATATCGAAGACTTCACCTTTGACATTTCCTTGCGGCAACCCGGTCGGTCCCGGTTTGATGGTCGGTTCTTTTGAAGAGATTGGAGCAGCTTGGGTAACTGGTTTCGTCGATTCAGGCACGACTTTCGCGGCTTTCAGATCAAGATCGACTGGCTGAGGCGGAATACAAACGCCATCCTTACAGACTTGATACGTTACGCTTAGCTGGCCATTGATACCTTTCTTTCCAAACTTGACGGGAATCCAAAAAGTGGCTTTGTCCTTAAACAGATTGATGTCTTTGTTAAAACCCTTATCAAACTCTTTGTATAACGGTTGCTCGACGATCATATCGGTGAGCGTAATGTCTTCAGTGGAAAAAGTAGTTGGATACGGACCTTCTTTGACCGGTTCAATCGAGTAAAGGTGCCACCCAGGCTGGATCGCTGCCTGGACGACAATATTCGCCTTTCCATCGGGTGCAACACTCCCTTCAATTTGGGATACTGACCAACTCACCTCGCCGGTTGCCCAACCAAGGGTGGACATCATCACTAGCAAGACAATTGTCAGGATTTTTCGCATCGCTTTAATATAAGGTGGTCAGTGGCAAAAGGGTTCCAAGATATTTGACTAAAGTGTTCCGCGGACTGCTTGTTCAAGCTCAATCGACTCAAACAATGCCTTGAAATTGCCTTTGCCGAAGCTTGTTGCGCCCTTTCGATTGATTATCTCGTAAAACAACGTTGGC
>JANPAV010000262.1:0-2793 GCA_031430115.1 Armatimonadota bacterium
GTCTTCTCCTTGCCAAAGACTAAATCCGATCCAATGGCATCAATCATCTCAAATGGCCCCATTTGCCACCCAAAACCCCACTTCATGACATTATCGAAGTTTGAAACTGAGTAGCTGATTTCGTTCTTGAGATAGTCCGCATATCGAAGTGTTGGCAACAAATAGAGTCTCAAAAACTCTCCAACGTCGTCTTTGGCTTGAAGAGCAATCCTGACTCGTTCACCCAACGGCTTTTTGGCGTTGTCAGTAACTGTCTTCAGTTCTGGTGGAAACTGAGGGCGATAGGCATCGGTTTGAAGGTCGAGAACCATGAATTCCTTCCCGACACGTTCATAGTAACCTTTGCCATCCTTGTTTCCTATATGACCCAAAGCTCTTAGCTTGGTAATTGATCTTGGAGCCATCAAGGTGCCGATAAAGGGATCATTCGGACACCGTTGAAACTGGTTGTCGGCAATGTCGGTCATGATATCAAGCCCAACCATATCATTGAGTCTGAAAGATGCTGACTTCGGTCGACCCAAAAATGGACCAGTGATCTCATCCACGGCTTCTATTGATAGTTGAAGCTTCTCGGCAACGTGGACTGCTTGAAACATGCTCCACATTCCAAATCGGTTAGCAATAAATCCCGGAGTGTCCTTTGCTCGAACAACTCGCCTATCGACCCGTTTCTCCAAAAACTCAATGATTACCGGCAAAAGCGATGGATCGGTGAAAGGGGTATCGATCAATTCGAGAAGTTTGAGATATCGCGGTGGATTAAAAAAGTGAGTGCCAACAAAGCGCTGTTTGAAGGATTCTGATCTTCCTTCCAGCAAAAGACCCAATTCAAGGCCGCTCGTATTCGTCGAAATGAGAGTATCGGAAGGAATAATTCCTTCGATCTTCGCAAAAAGACTTTTCTTAATATCCAGCTTCTCAACAACAGCTTCGCAAACCCAATCGGCTTCAGAAACCCAATCCAAGTTCTTTTCAATCGACCCGAGTCGAATGGTATCTGCGGTTTGTCTAATGTAGAAATGAGGGGGGCGCGCCGCCTTGGCTCGGTCAAAACAGGTTCGAACTGACTCATCAGTGACATCAAGGAGCGTGACTTGAAAACCAATATTCGCCAAGTGAGCAGCGATTCCACTACCCATTGTTCCCGCGCCAATTACGCAGACTTTGTTGCCATTTTTTAGCCGTTCAGACAATGCCATTTCAACCTTTGAGACTCTCGAAAGAATACCTATGCAAAATCATGGCTGAAATGCTAGGTATAAATACCGATATATAGTAGTGCATTCCGCTACAATGGATATGAATATGATAGAGGTAAAAGTCCATAGCTGGCTTTAGAGGAAGACGACCGGTCCGCCAGGAACCGAGTCCAGAGATTAACGGTCGATTATTGCGGCACCCAGAGTTACGCGTAATTGGTTCCGATGGATCCCAATTGGGAGTCCTTTCGTCACGAGACGCCTTGGCACGAGCGAGAGAAGAGGGTTTCGACCTTATTCTCGTAGCCGGACACGCTGCGCCCCCTGTAGCAAAAATTGCCGACTACGGCAAACATAAATACCTAGAAGGCAAATCTGGTAAGGATAAAAAGCCCAAAGGACAGGAAACAAAGGGTATAAAGATAAGTCCGCGTATTGCTCAGCACGATATGGAATTTCTTGCGCGTAACGCAAGAAAGTTTCTTGAACACGGCGACAAAGTCAAAGTGACGTGCATGTTCCGGCAAAGAGAGCTGGCTCACCCTGAATTAGGGAAAGAGAGGCTTGAAAAATTTGCAGTGGGACTTGAGGACTGCGCGGTAGTAGAAAGAGCAGCATCATTGGATGGACGACAGATGATTATGATTCTGAATCCAAAACCAGGAGCAGTAAAGAAAGATGCCAAAAATACGGACGTACAAGACAGCAGCGAAGAGGTTTAAGATTACCGGCACCGGTAAAATTACTCGTCGTCGTTCGCACAATAACCACCAGTTCCAATGTAAGCGAAAGAACACTCGACGTGCTCTGGAAGCTGAACCGGTACTGTTCCAAGGTGAAAAGAAGCGCATTCGGCGACTTCTTGTAATGTAATTTTGTGACTCAATCGTTTGAGTCACCCCGACCCTTTACCGCTACCGCCTACAAAAATTGGCTGGAACCCGGTGGAAAAGATAGAACAAGGAAACAAATAAATGGCAAGAATTAAACGTGGACTTATGCGCCACAAACGCCACAAGAAGATCATTGGCAAAGCCAAGGGTTATTTCGGGCGTAAGAAAAACGTATTCAAGAGAGCTCACGAGCAGGTCATGAAGTCGGGGCAGTATGCCTTCCGAGACCGCCGAGCCAAGAAGAGAGATTTCCGAAGACTATGGATTGCTCGAATTACCGCTGCTTGTTCACATAGCGGCATCAAATATTCGCAACTCATTCACGGATTAAACACTCAAGGCATCCAACTTAACCGAAAGATGATGAGTGAAATGGCGATCGAAGACATGAACGCATTTAAAGCGGTCGTCGAACAAGCCAAAAAGGGACTTTAAACTCCCAACCAACGGTTGAGCCATCCGAATCTGGATGGCTCAATTTTTTTGTCCAAACAATTTTGCCAAATCTGCCAAAATGATGATTCAGCTTCCACTCATCGTTGCGTAGAAGCATTTAATCACCGAGGATTAACATATTCATGCTGCCCGAATTTAACCAAGAAGAAACTGCCTACATTGAAACCGTCAAGAACTTCGTTGCAACGGAAGTTCTACCCAACACCAGAGAATGGGAAAAGAACACTGCATTCCCAGATGAA
>JANPAV010000263.1:0-2681 GCA_031430115.1 Armatimonadota bacterium
TGAGAGATGCTTTTCTTATCTACGACATCGTGCCGTCAATAGACAAAGTAGGAGTTCAACTTACCGGTGGACAGCAACCAATTCCTCTAGGCTACGAATTGGAGCGTTCATCCAGCGAACGAGAGTTCCCTGAGCGAGCAAATTACAACTCAAGAATGTTTAATGGTGAGCGAAGCCGAGGCGTTAACCTCAAATACGGCCTCTCCGAAAACACCTTCGTCCACCTTGGAGGTTGGGACGCTCTCAGCTTCAACGATCCCGAGCAATCCGCCCTAGCTCCAGCGCCAGAAAGCCGACTTGGGATGTCGGCGGGTGTCCGCCACTACGGAAAGAACTATGACTTTGGACTTTCCGGTTTCCGCGCTCAGCGCCCAGAAATCATTACTGGATCCGGTGCTGGTGCGGTCACCCACACGAGAGTTGACCGACAATTCGTCTACGTCGACGGAACCTACGTCGGATTCCTTCTTCCAGAGCTCTACATTCGTGGAGAAGCAATGATTGGCAAGGATCGAGTCCCAGTTACCGGTACTCCTACAACGCCAAGAGGAAGAACAGACATGACCGGATATCAACTCCAGTTGGGATACAACATCAATAAGACGAATCAGTTCCACGTTAGAATGGAAGGATTTGATCCTGATACCGCTTCATCCAAAAATTTCATTCGTGGCTATGGGGCGGCTTACACCCACTATCTAAACCCAAATGCAAAAATTACTGCTTCGCACGAGGTGTTTGAAGACCAATCACGGGGCAGTCAGAGTCAATTGCGATATGGTGTCACCACCTTCCGCGTTCAGTTCAGATTCTAAAAATTAAGGAGATAAATAGAACCAATCATGAAAATCAAAACTCTCACTTTCGGCCTATCGGTTTGCTTAGCCTTGATCGCTGGCATCTCGATTGCTGGAAAAGTTGCTAAGCCGGTTTCAGTCAAAGGATCAGACACATTGTTGATCCTCAACCAACGATGGGCAGAAGCCTACTCCAAATCGGGCGGTGGTCCAGTTTCAGTTAGTGGAGGAGGCTCCAGTATCGGAATCAATGCTTTCATTAATGGTGTTACCGACATCTGCGCCAGTTCACGAAAGATGAAGAAAAGTGAAGTGGATAAAGCGCGAAGCCGAGCTTCCATCGCAAATGAAATCCCGGTTGCTTTAGACGGTCTTGCGATTGTTGTCAATGCCTCGAATCCTATCAAATCACTTACGATGGATGAGCTTCGAAGAATTTGGACTGGTCAAGTTACCGATTGGAGCCAAGTTGGTGGAAAGAAAGAATCGATCGCGGTGTTTAGCCGGGATAGCAATTCCGGAACCTATGGCTTCTTTCAACAGAATGTGCTCAAGAACCAGAACTGGGGCAACAACGTCGTGTTTTCACCTTCGACCTCAGAAGAGGGCCGAGAAGTGGCACGAACTGCCGGCGGAATTGCCTATGGTGGTGTTGCTTACTTTAAAGGCAAGAGCAACCTCAAGATTATTCCGATTGCCGAGAAAGCAGGCGGAACCCCAATTGCTCCGTCTGAGGAGAATGTTCGTTCGAAGAAGTATCCAATCTGGAGATATCTCTACTACTACACCAATGGAGCTCCTAAAGGTGATGCAAGCCAGTTCATTAACTTCGTCTTGTCACCTGCAGGTCAAAAAATTGCCGAGCAAGTTGGCTACTACGGTCTGAAGTAACCATCCAATCATGAACCGGTCGTCCAGCTTGAATTTAAGCTGGGCGACCAGTTTCTGAATCGATTCTTGATTGTTAATCGTGAAAGTAAGAGAACCTAAGCAAAGAGGGAAATGGATTGATCGGCTCATGGAGAGCATGGTCTATATTGCCGGAGGGATAACCCTTACGGTAATTTTGGCAATTGCTTATTACCTTGCTCACGAATCTCGATATGCTTTTAAGCGAACTTTCACCTACGGATACCGAGTAGCTCTGCAACCCACAAAGGGCACTTTCGAGAAGGATGTTGCCCAAGATCCAAACGCAACAATTGTTACCGCACATACCGAAGGTGCCGATGGGCCAGACGAAAAGGAAGAAGGCATAACCATGCCAGATCTGGAGACTCTCAAAGGCTCTGTTATGGTTGCAACTGGCACATCTCTAACAGGAGATCTTGCAACTGCCCAGAAATCGAATAGCCTGTATCGAGATGATTGGCGAGCAGCAAAGACTGCTGAAAAAGGCGAAAAATTTCTGATCTACGGGTTTGCAACGCCCGAATATTCCGAGCCAAAAATGGTCTTAGCTTGGGCACCTGATCAAGGTGCAGACTCCAGGTTAACCCCATACGATTTTCATCTTAAAGTGGTGAAAGCACCCGAAGGTCAACCACTTCCAAACATAAATATCGACCTGAAGAGAGATCGATCAGGCAAGATTGAACTTCCAACTTACATTGCCAAGACAGATTCAGACAGGACGAAGGGCTATATCTTCGAAGTTTCGGTAGTACCAACAAGTTCTCAAACTACGGCAACAGTTGTTGGTTTGAATAAGTCTGAGTGGGGGCCGACTCTTGCTCATCCTCGATACGGTTTTGTTGCCCTCCTTGCCAGCACGTTACTCATGACCGCAATTGCGTTACTGTTGGCTGCACCAATTGGCGTTGGCGCTGCTCTATACGTCAGCGAAGTTGCCCCGATAAGAATCAGGGAATTTCTTAAGCCAAT
>JANPAV010000264.1:0-1641 GCA_031430115.1 Armatimonadota bacterium
GTCGGCGGGTGGAATCCGTAATCCATCAATCGCTTACTGATGTCCAGCGCACGCACGCCGTGCTCTTTCTTATACTTCTCAGCCGTCAAGATGCACTCGTGCATGCACGGGCGATCGTGGGCGGGAGGAAGGACATCCTTCAATCGCTCTCGAACGTAGTTGGCGTTCAGAACCGAGTATCGAGAAATATCGGCAATGTGTTCCTTTCCAAATGCTCGAAGGTAGGTATACGCTCGGACTTCCATCAAGAACTGACCGTAGAAGCCAGAAACTCGACCAATCGTCTTTGGACGATCATAGTCCGCCACCACCGAACCACCAGAAACTCGGATAACCGGAGCCGGCAAGAAAGGCTCCAAGTGCGACTGTAAGCCAATCGCTCCGCAACCAGGACCTCCGCCACCGTGCGGCGTGCTAAACGTCTTATGGAGGTTCAAGTGCATGCAATCGAAGCCATGGTCGCCGGGTCGAGTTGTGCCTACCATCGCGTTCATGTTGGCTCCGTCACAAAAGACTTGACCACCAGCTTCGTGAATCATCTTACAGATTTTTTCGATATTTGGCTCAAACAAACCAAGGGTCGAAGGATTGGTAAGCATAAGGGCGGCAACGTCAGAACCGATCTCAGCCAGAGTTTGCTCCAGGTATGCCAAGTCGGTGTTACCTGCCGTATCCGTCGGAATCGACTTAACCGAGTAGCCACATCGAGCTGCCGAAGCTGGGTTTGTGCCGTGAGCCGAGTCTGGTACCAGAACGATCGTTCGATTGCTTTGACCAATAGAGTCATGATAGGCTTTGACGAGCATCAAGCAAGTCATCTCACCGTGGGCACCCGCCAAAGGCTGGAGCGTAATGGTCGAGAATCCGGTGATCTCGCAAAGCATTTCTTGGACGCCATTGAGAATCTCAAGCGCACCCGGAATCGTCTCGACTGGCTGCATCGGATGAAGATTTGCAAACCCAGCAAGCCGAGCCGTTTGCTCGTTGATCTTGGGGTTGTACTTCATGGTACAGGAGCCGAGCGGATAGAAGCCCGTCTCGATTCCGAAGTTGATGTGACTCAAATTCGTGAAGTGTCGGAGCAAATCAAGCTCAGCTATCTCGGGAAGATGAAGATCATCTCGAGTCTCGCCAATTATAGCGTTCAGGTCCACTTCAGGAGTGTCGCAACGAGGAACGTTACAACCGATTCGTCCTGGGCGCGACTTATCGAAGATAAGCTTTGGCTCAGGCATCAACTGCATTCGTCCGGAAGTCATACCAACACCTCCTTCATTGCTGCAGCAAAGGCATCTATTTGTGCCTTTGTCCTAATTTCGGTCACTGCGACCAGCAAATCATTCTCCATTCCTTCGTAGTATCCGCCTAGCGGCAGACCCGCCAAAAATCCTTTTGCAATCATGGCATCTCGGACGACCGTCGCATTCTTAGGCAAGCTCAAAACAAACTCACCAAACACTTTCCCACCAAACCTCATTTTCGCACCGACGGAAGTCAATACTGAAATCGCGTACTGCGTGTTGCGGACCGAACTAGTGGCAACCTGAGTCATTCCATTCTTTCCTAAGGCAATCATATAAACCGTAGCCGCCAAAGCCATCAGGGCTTCGTTGGTACAGATATTCGAGGTTGCCTTTTCTC
>JANPAV010000265.1:0-1603 GCA_031430115.1 Armatimonadota bacterium
TTCTTCCGATTCAAAAACAACGTTCCCACTTTGCAACACCGTTTGAACCTTGGTAAATCCAAGTTCAGTCAGGAACTCACGCAACTCCCCCATCGAAAGTTTTTTGTTTCCGCCAACGTTAATCCCACGAAGAAAAGCAATGTAAGTCAAGATGGTAACAGTTTACAGCTATTAATGAAGGAAGTCCATTTGGGAGTGCTCTCGCCCGCGAGAGCCTTGGCACTGGAGGAACTCTTGACAGAAATGTTAATAAAAAGGACGGATTAAGCAATTTTCACAATAAATCGATGAAAGGCTTGCATGAGTGAGCATGAGTGAGCATGAGTGAGTAAGATATGCGATATGTTACTTCTTCCATTAGCTCTTTTTGTCAATGATATAACCTGTTACGGTGTGGGAGCCGAGGTGACCGCAAATGGCGTGCTCTACACCACTTTACCGCTACCTGCTGGCTTTGCCTTGCTCTTTCCGGGCACCGATACGGCTAAGCTAACTGTAACCGCAAGTGTAAACAGCTCAGGAGTCGATCCAACCCCTACACTGACCAATAAAGGGCAAGGCTCATTCAAATTTATCCTTAAATCAGTAAATCAGGCACCTGGAACCATGGCGGCTTTGACCGTCTATTATACGACCTGGACTCAGGCAATTGCTTCGGCATCGTCGAATACGAATTCATCAGCGACAGGCAAAGGGTTTGCTACCTTTGAAAACCGAAAGGCTGTGGCTACAGCGAACGGCTTTGATGATGATAAATCGATTTCCGACCCTACAACAAGTGTATCGAAATTATCTCGAAGAGTTTATTATAATGTGCAATGGATTGACTCCACTTTTGGATACAGGTACTGCATCCTGAATCACGATACACAAGCTCTTACCTCGATCGGGATTGCCAAATATACGGGGTCGTCCAACGGGAATATTGTTCAATCGGTTGGGACTGGCAATGCATTCCACAAGGCGACATTTCACCACGCTGTAATTGGACTTGATGGGCAAGCGGGACTGAAGTTCAGGGCCTTGGGCACTTTATCTGATCGAAATCTCCTTGTAAGCTTGACGAATCAATTTGGTTCGCCGATCGAGGAATACTATAGTCCTACTGATAGTGGCTGGTCCGATATCGGCTTTGACGTTTCTTCCGGAACATACTACTTGACCATTTCTGGTCAAAGTATGCTAAGGAAAAAGATTTCAGTTACTCTGGTTGCAGGTTCGCTGAGCAACATTGGTTCGGTGACCACGTATCTTGGTGATGTCAACGGTGACAATATCATCAATAGTTCCGATACGTCGCAAATTACAAATTATTTGGGTGTTTCTTCTGGCTCATCAAGGTGGGACGCTGGAGACGAGACACTTTCGGTTATCGGCAAAGATTGCGACCTTAATGGTGACGGAACCGTAAATTCCACGGATTTGTCGATCGCTCAAGCTAATTTGAATGTTGTCGGCGATTAAAATGAACTTCGGCAGAGCCAAGAAACACCCTACTGAATGGAAATTGAAAGCCGAATAGTAACAATATGACCACACTTATCTTAGCAACCTTCCTGCTCGATACCAAAGTTGCAGGGTTTAAGGGAAAACTTATTGGTTG
>JANPAV010000266.1:0-16696 GCA_031430115.1 Armatimonadota bacterium
GGAATTTCTCCAGTAAGGTCGATCGTCATTCCCGGGTTGGTTCCCCAGGAAACCTGGGGAACTAAGTCCTTGGCTTTGAGAACCTCGTGACGATCAAATAGTCCAAAGTCATCGGTTTTTAGTAACTTTGAACTGGCAACCAATGCATCAAAATCAGCGCCCTTCGGAGCAAAAGGACGATCTTCAGCTCTGATGTAATCAAACGTAATGTCGTCGGGAGCAATCATTCCCGCTCTTGCACCCATTTCAATGCTCATGTTGCAAATGGTCATTCGTCCGCTCATTCCGAGCTTGTCGATGGCTGGGCCGTAATATTCAACAACGTAACCGGTTCCACCACTGGCACCAAGCTTACGAATGATGGCGAGTATGACGTCTTTGGCGGTAACTCCGAAACCAAGTTCACCTTCGATTCGAATTCCGAGTGACTTTGGCTTTGACGAACTACGAAGCGTTTGGGTCGCAAGGACATGTTCGACTTCGGTTGTACCAATTCCGAACGCCAAGGCGCCAAAAGCTCCGTGAGTGGATGTGTGACTGTCTCCGCAAACAATGGTCAAACCAGGAAGAGTGATGCCGAGCTGTGGACCAATGATGTGGACGATGCCTTGCTTTTCGTGACCGTAGCCATAAAGGGGAACACCAAACTCTTTGCAGTTCCGGGTCAATGCCGAGAGCTGTTTTCCACTGAGAGATGATTCGTCGATTGCCCGTCCATCAGTCGGCACGTTGTGGTCGGCGGTGGCAAAAGTAAGATCTGGTCGTCTAACCGGACGACCTTTCTCCCGAAGGCCATCAAAAGCTTGAGGGGATGTGACTTCGTGAACGAGGTGTCGGTCGATGTAGAGGAGAGTTCCTCCGCCGGGTAGGTCAGCTACTTTGTGATTGTCCCAAACCTTGTCGAAAAGCGTCTTTGCCATAGGATTTATGGCAGTAGTTTACTTTCGTTCTGTTGAATTAAAGGTATTTGGTTGGATCGACCTTCAATCCATTTTCACGAATCTCAAAGTGAAGATGCGGTCCAGTCGAGTTTCCGCTTTGTCCTACTTCGCCAATCTTCTCGACTACTGAGACAATATCCCCGACTTTTGAAGTGATCTCATAAAGGTGACCGTAAGCAGAACTCAGGGTTTCGGAGTGCTTGATGATGACAATTTTGCCGTAACCGCGCTGAGTTCCAGCAAAAATAACTTGTCCGTTGGCGGCGGCCGTTACGGAATCGCCAATTGCACCAGCAAAATCGATTCCCTGGTGCTCCTTTTCTGTATGCTCAATCGGATGAAGCCGCATACCAAATCCACTGGTGATGCGCCCACTTATGGGCTTTTCAAATTGGATGTCGTTGCCCTCAGGCGGTTCTGGGACTACTTGGGAAACAACTTCAATTTCGGCAAGAATGCATTTCTTATTTAGTTCGCAAGTTTTGATCTTTTTGATCAGTGCCTTCTTTTCAAATCGAATTTTTGCTAATTCGGTCTTAGCAAAGCTGATACTTGGAGTGTTGCCCTCTTCGTCCCCGGCTACTTCATCATTGGTTGCGTCCTCAATTTTGACCAACAGCACATCTTCCCGTTTATCGAGGGCCGCAAGTCTAGTGCGTGCTTTCTTCGCACTTTCTTTCACGCTCTTTAGCCCAGCACTGAGCCGAGAAATGTCTTTATGCTTACCTTTGAATCTAGACGCGCTGACAGATATTCCGCATAAAATAAATAATATGCAAGCCACCGCTAAAGCGACAAATCGCTGAAGTCCATGATTCTTCCGTTTTGCTAAAGCCATCGTATCCCCCCGGATTGACAATCACTACTTGACCATCGTTACTAGGGGAATTCCTTAGATTTGAATCAAGCAACCCTAGTATTTTTAATGGGTTGCGAACTAGCAAAAGTACTTCTAGCAAATATGCTGGGATGATGCTCTAAAGGAATCGCATCGGATCAACTGCACGTCCATTGATCCGAACTTCAAAGTGCAAATGAGGTCCGGTTGAGAGACCGGATGATCCAATCGAGCCGACACGTCGCCCGGAAGAAACTGTTTGTCCCTCGGATACCGTCATCCTCGATAGGTGGGCATAAACGCTAGAAAGTCCACCTCCGTGATCAATGACGACGGTGTTGCCATAGCTACCCTTTGAACCGGCCGAGATGACTGTGCCTCCACCAGCGGCAAAAACTGGGGCTCCGTATCCACCACCAAAATCGATTCCAGAGTGCATCCTTGTGTACTTCAATATGGGATGAAAACGCATCCCGAACCGGCTAGTGATAGAACCGCCAGTTGGCCTTGAGAATCCGCCAGAGTGCGTTGGTGTCGGTGGAACGTACTTCTCTCCCCTTTTGGAAGCTTCCTTTGAACGCCTTTCTACTTCGGCTCTTGCCCGAGCCTCGGCGGCTCGAATTTCGGAGGCAATATCTGCGGCATCGGAGTCTAGTTCGTCGAGAATGTTTTCGAGATCGACTTTCTTGTCTTTTAGTTCGCCAAGAAAAGCTTCCTTTTGCTTCTGAGCAGCGTTGAGTTCTTGTTGCTTGAACTCTTGAGTAGCCATTAGCTGTTGAACATGGCGCACCTCGGCGTCTTGTTCTTCTTTCTTCTTCTTTACCGCTTTTTGGGCTTCACGAAACTCGTTGAATAGGTTTCGGTCAGCCATCTCAACTCGGCTGGCGATGAATTCTTGGGTTGACAGGTCGGCAGCACTTTTGGAGCCAAAAAAGAACTCGAGAACGTTCGGTTTTCCTTCTTGATAGATGGAGCGAATTCGACGTTCGGCCTGTGCTTTTTTGGCGGCAACTCCGACATTGGCCTTTTCTAGTTCGCTGGCGAGCCTTTTCTGGAGCAACTTGGCTGATTCCAATTGGTCGGAGGCGTCTTCAAGCTGATTTGAGACAGACTGGAGGCGGTTCTCCAACTGCCCCATTTGCTCTTTGACATTAACGATCCCTTCCTTCGTGGCATCTAGCTTCTTTTCAACAAGGCGTTTCGAGTGCTTGACATCTTCAAGTCCCTTTCTTAGCTTCTTGATCGACTTTTGTCCGACCACCAGGGTAGGCAGGATGAGAAGAAGGACTAAGAGTAAGGAAAATCGATGTTTCATCGGATCTTGCCTCGGAGGTTGAACAGCGCAAGAATCGAGCACAAGAGTCCGTAGGCTGCTCCAAGACCCGCGCAGGCCATAAAGACCTGGTTGTTGGGGAATGGCGGCAGCTCGCTGAGGAATTGAGACCCTTTGACCACGGCCTGCAATTGGGCGTAGGAAAGCCGTAGAAGCAATCCGGCGACCAGCCCTCCCAAAAGCCCCTGAAACGTACCTTCAAGAAGGAGAGGAGTATAAATCGTTGTATAGGTTGCGCCAACCAAGCTCATGATGCGGAGTTCGAGGCGACGTGACATTGCGGTCAAACGGACGACGGTGAAGATCAGAACGCCAGAGACTAAAGCGAGCAAGCCGCCTGCGACTAATCCAATCCACTTGAGGAATTTTAGGCTCTTTTCGACTTTCTTTTGAGTGTTTTGGAGATACCGAACACCATCAGGCTGGACGTCGGGCATTGCCTGGATCGATTTTGCTAGAGCATCGCTCTTGCTCAGATCGGTGAGAACAACTTTGTAGGCATCGGGAAGGACATTGTCGAGATCTCGGGTGCGCTCGGGATATTCGATTTTCATCTTTTCCCATGCCTTGTCGCGAGGAATCCAGTTAACGGTGGCAACCCCATCCATTGTTCGGATTTGCTTCGCGATTGTCGAGATTTGCGCGATTGAGGTCTTGTCTTTGAGGAAGACCCTCATTTCAAACTTGTCGGTGAGGCTTTGTCCGTACTTAAGCACGCCAAGATAAGTGAGGGTGAGACCTCCGGAGACGAAAATGCATACGGAAACGGTGATGATTCCTAGAAGAACCATGCCTAGATTTCGCCTAATCGAGACAAGCCATTCACCAAGAATGAACGTTAAGCGATCAAACATCGGGGTTCACCTCGCTGGTTTCGGGTGGCCCTAAATCTTCGAAGAGTTGGAGACTTCCTTCTTTCTCCGGCTTTTCTGCTTCGGGTGTTATCGTTACGGGAAGATCTTCGGCAAGTTGGTACCCCGTTTCCTCTGGCTCTTCTTGTTCTGTTGGTTGGGGGGTGTCGAATTTCGAGTCTGAAATGATTCGACCTTCGTCGAGACGGATGACGCGTTTGCCAAGTTGATCGACCACCATCATGTCATGGCTAGCGACTATGACGGTCGTACCTCGTTCGTTAAGGTTCATGAGAAGTTGCATGACTTCCATGGAGTGTTCAGGATCGAGATTCCCGGTCGGTTCGTCCGCCAACAGAAGGGGTGGATCGTTGATCAATGCCCGGCCAATCGCGACTCGTTGCTTTTCCCCTCCCGATAGCTCATCGGGAAAGCTATGCATTTTGTGATCGAGGTGGATTCCAAATAGGATAAATGCCATTCTTCGCCGGGTCTGGCGTTTTGTTTTGCCTGCTGCTCGACTCGCGTAGGCAATGTTTTCCGCGACCGTCTTTTTGGGCAGAAGAGCGAAGTCCTGGGGGACAATTCCCATCTTCCTGCGAAGTCGAGGAATGGCAATCGAGAACTGCTCGCTGATTACTTTGCCATCAATCACAACAGTTCCGGACTGGGGAGAAATTTCTCGTGAAATCAGTTTGAGTAACGTGCTTTTGCCAGCCCCCGTCTTTCCAACCAGAAAGACAAATTCACCCTCGTCAATTGTCAAGTTGATCTTTGCTACCGCTTCGCTCTGCTTGCGATAAGAAACAGAGACATCCTTAAATTCAACATAAGGCTTGGGAGACTGCACTACCCGTAAAGATACCTAGCTATAAAGGAGTCCAAGGTACGCTAACGACTTGGTTTCCACCCTCTTTTTCGACTTTGATGGCTTAATTCTCGATACTGAAACTCCCGAAGTCTTGGCTTGGCAGGGCCTATTTGAATCCCATGGGCAGCAATATCCCGACGAAGTTTGGATGAAAATTGTTGGGCGGGGTCCAGACCAAGTAGCCGAGCAGCCCGAAAACCTTCTTAAGCGGTTAGCGAATCTCGATGAGAGCCCAGACTCAATTCGACTTCGATTTCGAGAACGCTACTGGGAACACTTCGAGTTGACTCCTCGTCCTGGTGCGGTTGAGCTTCTTGCATCGGCCCAAGAAAAGGGGCTCAGAATGTGCATCGTATCAAGTTCGCTACACAGCTGGGTTGACGACTTCATTGATCGTTTGAAATTGGGGCACTTTTTTGAAATGACGGTTTGCCGAGACGATGCCGCTCGGAGTAAACCTGCTCCTGATCTTTACTTAAAGGCATTAGAATTGATGGCAGTTTCTGCCGAGGAAGTGATTGCTTTTGAAGATTCGCAAAACGGAGTTCAATCTGCCTTTGATGCTGGGATACACGTGATTGCTTGTCCCAACGACGTAACTCGCCACCTGGATTTTTCATTGGCCAAGCAAGTGGTTACAACTCTGCACGAAGTATCGCTCTAAACCCGGGTACAACGATCTGGTGTCTGAACTGTTTGAGCGAATTCGCCAGGTTCTCTTCGAATGCAACGAAAGAGGAGAATTATGTGGGGTTCATTATGAGCCAGATTCGTTCGAAGTGGGCTTTATCCGCGAGATTGATGGGGATTCGTTTCGCTTAGAGCGTATTGACCGGTACGGTCAAAATTGGGGATCTTTCGTAGGCACTCTTGATAAAGTACTCAGGGTTCAATTTGGCACTCAGTACATGCAAGCCGTGCAATTGCTTCTAGAACGTCAAAAACTTGCCAACGGGCAATCTCGTGGCGCGCCAGATAGTCTTGAGATGGAGAAGCTCCTCGCTTTTGCTGCATCAAAAAACTTGGTCGTCGGAATTCACACCGAAGATGGATCCGTTCACTATGGATATGTGAGAGCCTATTCTGATGAACATGTCGAACTGGAAGAAATCAGCTTCCTGGGTTATGAAGATGGGCGCCGAGTCTTTCCGGTCGAAGATGTTCTTCGGTTAACTTACGGCGGACCCGATGAAGAAGCAAGAATGTTTCTTAACCGAGTCCGACTTGGGCTTTAAACAATCTCTTCGAAGCCACGGGCTCCAAAGACTTTTGTTGCTTGGGCAATCTGAACTTCCATAGCCCTTGGACCAGGAGCACCGAACGATTCTCGCCTTTTTACCGAATCTTCGGGTTTCAAGACGCCTAGAGCTTCAACTGGAATTTCTGGGCAGATTTCGCCCAAGATCTTTTCGTCTAAGTCTTCGAGGGTGATGTTCCGCTCGTTGCAGCCAATGACAACTTTTCCAACCATATCATGGGCTTCACGGAACGGGGTTCCGTTGGCCGCCAAGTAATCAGCCAAGTCGGTGGCGGTCGAGAAGTCGCCGATGGTAGCGGCTTTCATCGTATCGAGTTGCCACTCACACGATTCAAGTTGCAGCTGAATCAATTGAAGGGAATCCTTAACCTTGCCCAGTGAATCAAACAATGGTGGTTTGTCTTCTTGGGTGTCTCGGTTATAGCCCAATGGAAGACCCTTCATAACGGTTGCAAGGGTGACCCAATTCGCAATAACTCGTCCTGTTCGACCTCGAATGAGCTCGGCCATATCGGGGTTTCGCTTTTGAGGCATGATTGACGATCCGGTGGTGACCGAATCGGCAAGCTTGATGAATCCAAATTCCCGACCACTGTAGAGTACAAGCTCTTGAGAAATTCGACTAAGGTCAATCATGATCAGCGCACAAACGTGGAGGGCATCCATGATAAAGGACCGATCGCTTGTGGCGTCAAGGGCGTTAGGAATTGGTGCCGTAAAGCCTAATTCGTCACTCGTCATTTGGCGGTCAATTGGGAAGCTTGTACCTGCGAGAGCTGCGGCACCCAATGGGCAATAGTTAGCCAATTTGAAAAGTTGCTCGGCTCGGTGTCCGTGTCGTTGCAATGCCCAGAAGTGAGCAAGCAAATGGAAGCCAAGAGTGATGGGTTGAGCATGCTGCTGGTGAGTAAAGCCAGGCATGATAGCGGCTTTATATTTTTCGCCTTGCACCAAGAGTTCTGACTGAAGCGACTTGATCAGGTCAAGGACGATCAGTAGCTCGTTGTGGAGCATGAGCCTAGCTGCGGTTGCCACCTGATCGTTTCTGCTTCTGGCGGTATGGAGCTTTCCGGCAACATCCCCAACCAACTCATAGAGGCGAATCTCAATCGCAGTATGAATGTCCTCAACATCGAGTCGAAGGGCCTCTGGCCCATCGTCATGGATTTTCTCTAAGCCGTCATAAATGATCTTGGCTTCTTCTTTTGTGATGATGCCGGTTTCACCGAGCATCCGGGCGTGGGCAACGCTGCCAATAATGTCTTCTTGCCAAAAATTAAGATCTGTATGGATCGTTTGTCCAAAACGATCCACGAGATCTGCGGTTGACTCACTGAAAGCACCGCCCCAAAGCTTCTTCATTCAAGCTCTAGGATACCGAGAAACGAACTATTTCTTCCGACGACGGAGCAATACACCTAAGCCAAGTGCCAAAGCAGCATATGTTGCGGGCTCTGGGACCACAACGGTTCCGGAAAGGGCGACCTGTTTGAACTGCCCCGTAACGTTATCCGTTATGTTCAAAGTTGCAGATTTGAACCCAAAAGTTGAAGTGTCGATCTGAATAAAGCTTTCGAGCGATTGACCAGCAAGCAGGTTGAACGAACCTCCGGGAGTAGAAAAGCCGGATCCCACTAGTGCGAATGAATAGTTTAAGTTCTGAACTCCGGCAGTTCCCCAAATGAGTGCATCGACATCATTCTTGATCGTGATGCCCTGGAATGTGCTGGTATTAACCATGACCGTGCCGTAGTCAATCAACGACTTATCACCAGTTAGATCGGCTGGTAGTTTGACGTCCATGAACACAGGAAGGTGTCCGCCGGTGTTGTTTGGGTTAGAGTTGCCGATTGAATCCCGGAGAGCCTGGGCGATGGTTGCTCCGACCATTGTATTACCCGTGGTGGTCAACGTCGTGTTAAAGCTGGTTCCATCGTTGCCCCAGACCCGGTAGCTGTGATTAGGATCGTTCCAAGTTGTTGTACTATAAGCGGCAGTTTGAGACCCAATATACTCAAGCCCCTTTCCATCCCGAAATGATTGGCCGTTGAGGATAAAGTCGAATCGATCATCCATTCCTCCCGCGCCGTAAGGGTCTTGGGTATGCAAAAACCGCCAGGCGCTGGAGTTGTTCCAGTTAATATTTCCCCCAGAGCCCGTAAAGGATGAGTTGATGGGGTCAAAAAAGCGACCGGCAGTTCCTGAGCCCGGAGTTGAAGCATCAACTAGTTTGCGGTAACTAGTATCACCCGATCCTTGAATGTTAAAATCGCCACCGATCATGAAATGCCGTCCTGAAGGCAGGGCCGCAGCATCATTTCTAATATTGGTCGTTTCTGTAGTTCTTCTCAGTTCATCATCGGCATCTGAACCTGCCTTGAGATGTGAGGAGTAATAACTAATTTCCGGGTTTGTGGTACTTCCAGCGCCGTATCCTTTCAACCGAAAATCATAACGCTGAGTTGATCGCGGATCTCCGGAGATATTGGAAAGGCCCATGAAGTCAACTTTTGACTTCCGATAAAACATCGCACTGTCCGTATCACCGGTCGTGAGATAGGGTGTACCAAATGCCCATTGACCGGCCTGACCTGGAGCACTGTTCAAAATGTTAAGGAAGTTGTTAATGCCGACGGTGCCTTTTAATTCTTGGGCAACGAGAACGTCTGGATTGAAACTTCGGCCAGAGAAAGCAGAAAAAATAGCCGTCTGGAAAGCGGCTTCCCGACCACTGGTGTAATTGGTGACATTCCAAGTGGCAACCCGCAGTTGCGAGAAGGATATTGCGGTCAAGCCAAAGCCGCAGGCGAACGAGAGCGCCCTTAAAGAATAAGAAGAATGCATGAGCCTAGTTATTTTACCGACTTCCAGCGTGTCTCAATGGTTCCGTCTCGTTCTATGACGTATGCTTAACATGGACGCAATATGGAGATTCTCGCTTACTTTTTCATCCTGCTAACCGGAGTTTCCTTTGGACTTATCGGAGCGGGAGGAGCAATTGTAAGCATTCCAATTCTGGTATATATGCTGGGTCAATCTTTTGACCAGGCCACGGGATACTCATTGGGGGTGAGCGTTCTGGTGAGCGGAGTTGGCACAGTTATGGCGGCGAAGCAGAGAGTCGTTGACTTTAAGAAGGCCTTCGAATTTGGAATTCCGACCGCAATCATGGCGTTCATTTCGCGGAGCTACATTGTTAAATTGCTGCCAGATTTCATTTTCGGATTACCAAGGCAGTCAACGATGATCTTCGCGTTCGCCCTTATTCTTGTAATGGCCGGAATTGCCATGATTCGCAGCAAAAAGTACATAGCACCAGAGAATCCGCATCCATTCATGGGAATTGGTTTTGGGCTTCTCATTGGTCTCATTAGCGGAATATTTGGCATCGGAGGAGGGTTCATGATCGTTCCGGTCCTCGCCTTATTTTTCGGACTCGAAATGAAACTCGCCGTCGGGACGTCGCTTTGTGCAGTTGTCATCATTACCGTCTTTGGCTTTGCTGGTGAATACATCAAACACCCGGATATCCCGTGGGGATTTGTTGGTGGGATCATGGCAGTGGCGGGAATCGGAATGGTAATCGGTTCAATTCTTCGCCAGAAAATTGACGGCTCGAAGCTGAAAGCTGGATTCGGTTACTTTGTCCTTTCGCTTGCCTTTGCATTGCCGATCCTTGAGTTGGTCAAACTATCTGGACAACACTAAGGTTTGACCACCGACGCGGGCAGCATCCAATGGGTAACGAGCCCCTTATCGTTGAAGACATTGATCATTTGACCGATGCTCGATTTCTGAAATGCCTCGGTTTTCTTAAACTCGTTGCCGATCAGTTTGGCTTCGACATCGAATAGGTGTAGATTGCTCTTGGCTTTGGCGCGAAGGTTGCCGAACTTGTCGACGCTTCCGGTTAGCTCGAAAATCTCTCCATCCAAAACCTTGATCGTTCCTTTCACGATGCCATCTTTTCCAACGGTCATCTCAAATTGGCCGCCACCGATCGCGGCGGTTTGATAGGCATTCTTGTGGGTTGGGTTCTTCGCGTCGTAATTCTCGTCCGTAACCCATTTGGTTTCGGCCGAAAAGTGTCCGATATAGTTCTCGATTTCAGGCTTTGAACCAAAGTAGGAGGCCATGATCGCGGGCGAAGACCGGTTAATTTTCAGCATTTCAAAAAGCGTTGCGTCCGCTTCCGCGACCTTGCCATTCGACTTCAAAATCTGCAGGTATCGCTCGACGCACCGCAAGGGAACCGACGCGATAATTGAGGGCTGGTGGTTAATAAATACGGTTAGATGTTCAAAGGCTTCATCGTTCTTACCGAGGTCCGACAACGCCAAAGCAGCGATACCCTGAGCGACTAATTCTGCTTCTGTACGCCCAAATTTCTGCGAAAGAAACTTGCGCAGAACCGTGAGATCCCCGGTTCTCGCCTTGAAAATGGCGTCGAGGCTAAGCTTGACGATTTTGTTGGTCTCTGAGACCTCGCCGACCGAGGCGAACGTTGCGCTTCCATTCACGTAGTCGCCCCTCGAAACGAGGTAGGCAGCGTACCAAGCCAACACATCGGTACGATCTGGCTCGGCCAGGGCCGGGTGATTGACGGCGAACTTTGCCAGTTGGTCGTCTTCGACCGATGCGGCCAGTTGGAACAACATGACGTAAAATTCAGAGCCTAATTCCGAATTGGCGTTAAAATCCTTCAGATAGTGCTTGAACAGCCGAAGCGTATCGGGTCCTTGGAGCGTTACAATGCCTACTTCGCCCAGCTGAAACCACTTCTCGGAATCGGTTCCCAGTCGGTCCGCCATGTTAAAGAACATCAGCCGGAATAGCTCTCTTGCCTCAGAGAACCTCTCCGGAGGAATTCCCAAGTATTTCTCGGCGTCGTCGAAAATCGAGATTTCAAGGGAATACGTCAGGGATGCGATTTCTACTTCATCGTCGCAATAAAGACTCGCTTCTTCGAATGCCTTTTGCGCGGCTTCAACATCCTGTTTGATTAAAGCGCGGGCGACCAGCGCGACCGTGCGTATTTTCCAACTGTACGGCATCTTCTTCTGAATGGCTTCGAGATCGTCGGCGATTTCAGGCAGTGAAGCACCCATGATCATGCTCGACATGACAGCTTCTAGCTCGCTTATGCCGGGTTCCTTGATCCCTTTCTTCACGATTGCGATCGCAGCGTCGCGGAGACCCATCTCCTTCAAGTTCGAGGCTCCGGTTACCCAGACCAAAGGCGAGACTTTGTCTTTAGTAAAGAGACTTCGGAGGATGCTTTTGAGTTCCTCCTCTCGCTTCAATTGGCGCAACAACGGAAACTGCAAGACTGTCAACATTTCTTCATTGATATAGTTGTAAGCATCGGGAATCTTAATCGCAGTCCGATATGCCAGAAGCGCGGCTTCTAACTTTCTGTCGGCGACAGCGACTTCGCCTTCAAAGAACTTTCGGATTCTTGTGCCTTCGCTCATACTTGGAAGCATTTTCTGAATCAGAGTTTTGGTTAACGCAAGGGGAAGATAGGTTCGGGCCTTTCCCCACACGATGATCGCGTGGATTTCGTCCTTTGGCGAAGATTCCCAATAAGCTTCTAGAGACTTCACTCGTTCGGCAATCGGGGTCGCCCGACTATCAGACTGAACGAAACCCAGATTTCTGAAGTACGGATTCGGCGACTTCTTGAGCATGTCGCAGAATTTCTCGTGCTCCCCGCTGCGACCGAGATGCATCGTCGATATAGAAGCGTAGTAGGCCGCGTACAAATTGTCAGGATTCAGAGTTAACGACTGTTTGTTCGATTCGAGAGCGGCGAGGTAGTCGTCGCGATCAATTTGCTCCAGTCCGATTTCCACCATCTGGTCAGATATCTTCGCGCGGTCCGGGACCATCTCAAGGTCTTCGTTTTTCTCATTGGTTTGAGTGCGATTGACGAATTTGGCCAGCATGACGTCGCTCGTCGGATCGGCAAAGCTTCGAGGACGTTGGGCATTGTCACCGTAGTCGTGTTTTGTGTACTCCAGAACTGAGTTTTGTACGCTTGTGGCGATTCGACTCATCCACAATCCCCCGGACTCGGTTCGATTTTTTGGATTGCCCAATGCCTTCAGGAGAAAATAGGTGAATGCTCCGGATCGCAGACTTGGTGCTTCATAAGACTTCTGTCCGGGGCTACAGCCGAGCATGACGGCAATGTTTGCTTTCCGAGCTTGTTCAAATAACTCAGATCCAAACTCATTTTTTTCACCAGCTCGGCACGCATCGGCAATAATCACCACGTTACGCAATTTTGCTTTAACGAGTCTCTGAACAACCTCAGTTACCGGAAGTCCAGTGGATTCAATGTTTGACTTCGTCGAGTCGGTCGAACACAGGTAGTCACCCTTTGCGGTTGCCATTCCGTGACCGCTGAAGTACAGAATGAACATGTCCCCTTTGTCCAATATGGGATCCATGAGCATTTTGTCGAGTTCGCCAAGGATTGTCTTCGCAACCGGTTTGATTGGGTTTTCGGGTGAGTCTGTAACTAAACGAATAGAGTCGTTGGTGAACCCAAATCCCTGAATCAGCGCATCCCGAAATCGTTCGGCATCTGAATGAGCAAATTTGAGTTTTCCTAAGCTCTGATAGTCACTCGCACCAATGATGAGGGCACGTCGCTTCTTTTGAACGATGGGTATTTTTTGGGGATCGACTTTAAATTGCGCAGTTCCAAAAGCGGCAACCGCCAACAAAAGAAAAGTAAAGAGCTTGCGCACAATGAATAATTTGACGCAAGTAGAGACCAAATGAGTCTAAGAACTCAAATAATCTTGATGATGTCGAAGTTCTTTTGGGCTGACAGCGATGAGATCGCCTCTCCACGAGCGAGTTTCGTTCATGTCTCTTAGGTAAGTTTGGATCGCCCGATGTAAGGATGCCACCTTATGCGTTCCAATGCTTTCTTCCCCCAGATCGTCTCTTCGCCAACGAACTTCGATGAAGACTAGCTGGTCCCCGTCTAACGCAATGAGGTCAATTTCTCCACCACGAATTTGGTAATTTCGAGTGATAATGGTATAGCCCAAATTCAATAGGTAATTGGCTGCTTGCTGTTCGGCAGCGCGACCGGCATTGACTTTTGAATTCATCGGACCTCTAGTATTGATTATGATCTTCGCCGCCCTTATTGCAATTCCAATCTTGAGTTTTCAAAGTGGACAAATTACGGAAACAAAGCTGTTCAAAGTTCAAAAAGGAAAGGTTTCACCGGGCTCAATTACGATTTCACCGGACCTTGCCCATTTTGCTTATGGAACGATGGATCACAAAGTTGTCATAGACGGAAAATCATTTGGTCCATTCAATTTGATTGGTCCGGTCTTATATTCAGGGGATAGCAAGGACTACGCATTTCTAGCCAATTTGAGAACCGGAGAACCTTCCAAGATCATTTGGAACGGAGTTGAGAAACTTACCGACTATCAAGTATCCAATCTTTTTCGTGCCGGCGAGACTGGTGGACTCTGTTGGAGTGAACTGAATAAAGAATTTACGAGGCTCATTCACCCGAGTGGGCCTACCGAGTGGATCGAAAAAGTAGAAAAGCTCTACTTCAGTGATGACGGAACCTCATTTGCTTTGAGAGCGAGTGAAAAGATTCCGGTGGTAGCCGATGCCCAAGCCAGCACGAATGCTCCTCCAACTCGGGATATCATAATCCGGCAAGATGGCTCTAAAATCAATCGAGATCGTGTTGTCCAAATATTTCCCGCTCCAAATGGCCTTGGTTATGCAACATTGTCAAGTGACAATGAAGTCAATTATCGAAACAGATCGTATCGATTCAAGGGTGAATTTTATGCAAAACCGCTATTCTCCCCCGATGGTAAGGTGTTTGCCTTTCGAAATTCCTACACGGGAGTCGCTCCTAGCGGGCAAAACATTCAGTTCTATCAATATTCCGTAGGTGGGCTCACCGTGCCAGATCTACAAATTCAAACCGGTCTGGCATTTGCGCCAGATGGAAAGAAGTGGGTGATGTGTGGGTTAAACGGGAAATCGCCATTCATCTATGTTTCAGATTCAGGATTAGTTCCGTACGATGAGTTTCCCGGCCTCAACGGTGCGCCGCCTGAGCCCTACAAGGTTGCCAAATTTGCCAACGGAAAAATTGTATTACTCTTCCAAGGTAAAAGCGACAAACCGATCCTCTTTGTCGAAGATAAGGGCCTCGTCCCCCTCGGAGAGTTTGTGGGGCTGCCTGACACCTTGTCAATTAGTCCTGATGGGCAAAACCTTGTCATTGGTGGATCTGATATGAGAGAGTCGAGGGCATTTATCGTCAACTTGGTGAGCCCTGGTCCCGCAACAGAATTGCTGAAGCCAGGTTATGATCTTCAAAATCTTGGAAAAGGGACATTTGTTTGGAAGAACAACAATGAAGTCCACTTCATGATTCTCAGGAAATCAGAACTGATTCGAGTCTCGGCAAAAATTTAGCGTCAGAAGAGAGTTGCCTGGGAATGCGCCTGAACCGGGGCATAGCTATAGCGATGAATCTCGCAAGGTCCGTATCGATTGAGGGTCTCAAAGTGATCTGGGGTTGGGTAGCCAAAGTGTTTGTCAAATCCATATTGAGGATAGAGCGGATGCATGACCTCGACCATGTAACGATCGCGTGCAACCTTAGCGAGAATGGACGCGGCGGCAATTTCCGCAATTTTCGCATCACCCTTAATGACGGCTTCGCCTTCGATGTCTTTTGGAAGTCGATTTCCATCGACAAAGATTTTGGTAGGGGTTTGGCTGAGGGAATGAATTGCCCGGCTCATAGCCGCCATGCTTGCCCACAGAATGTTGAGTTGATCAATTTCCCGATTGTCAACGAATGAAATGGCATAAATCGCTTTAGCCAGAATCTCGGGTTCTAGGTGCTCGCGTTGCTCACGGGTTAGCTTTTTTGAATCGTTCAACCCTTTGATTTCGATATCTGTCGGGAGGATTACCGCGGCTGCAACGACTGGGCCAGCCAAGGGACCGCGTCCAGCTTCGTCAACACCTGCACAACCAGGAAACCGTTCAAGCACTATTTGGCACCGCTTCTTGGAAAGACCGTTTGGAATCCTCGGATCAGGGCAGGGGCGAAATCCTCGACTGTGACGACACGCCCAAGCTCCTGTGACACGGATGTTACACCGTGGGAGCGAATTCCGCAAGGCACAATTGTTGAAAAAGGTGACAAATCGGTGTTGCAGTTGATGGCTATGCCATGCATGGAGACCCAGCGTTTGATTTTGATTCCGATGGCGCAGATCTTTTTCTCGTTAGTCCAGACGCCGCTGTTGACGTTGAGTCTTTCGCCGATTAGGTTGAATTCTTTGAGGGCTTGAATGACGACTTGTTCGAGATCGCGCATCCATTTGTGCAAGTCTTTACCGTGCTTGGCAACGTCGAAAATTGGATAGGCGACGAGCTGCCCTGCCCCGTGATAGGTGATGTCTCCGCCTCGGTCGGTAGGAACGACTTGGATTCCTCGTTGTTGGTACCACTCGGTCGGTCGGAGTAGGTTTTCAGGGTGGAAGCTGGCTCCGAGAGTTAACACCGGATCGTGTTCGAGGAGAAGGAGAGTGTCTTCCCCACCGTTTTGCACTTGCGCAAGTACCTCCAATTGACGCTCAAGAGCGTCTTGGTAGGATATTCGACCGAGTTGGACAAGTTGCAATCACCTATTTTAGCTGTTATATGACCTGTACGATCCTATAATGCAAGTGTGCTGTCTACACTTATTGTTTGGTTATGGATTGGCGACGCGTCATTTCCCAATCATGAGAGATGGGTTTCAATTGGGAGTGTGCCTGGTTTGGGTCTTCCTCAATATCATGTTGAAAATCTCCTTTTGCACAGTGGCATCGATGCTCAAATCGAAGGATCGGTAGTTTACGGAATAAGTGTTGACAAAAAGAACAAAGGTAGAGCACTCGCAATTTTAAAGAAGGACGCTTCGATACGACCATTTATGTACTGCCAACTCGACACCGTGATTCCGCGGACAGGTGCCAAAATTCAATCGAATCTGATTTTTCTCAATGCAGATTTGGGCAGCCTTGCAAAAGTTGAGGCGATCTCAAAGGACCCACTGCTGGAAGGTTTAGTTAGGGCTGCGATTGTGTGGGAGAGTCCCAGGAGCGATGAGATAGTAAGTGTCTATGCCACGAATTACAAGAAATTTGAATACATGAATACTACTGGAGGGTGGGAAGCGGCTTACTTTGGAAGGGTCATTTATGTTTCTAGAAAGACTGGAGACAATATCGAAAAATACGCTTGGTCTTGGGACAAAGGAAAACGATTTTCAATAGCAAACTCAAATGTTTTTGATCGGCGCCATTGATTGATCGACACTATCTGCTTGCACTTACGCTGTCATACTGAAGCTGGAGTTGGCCGGGTGACGGCTCCCGCAAGGGAGAGGAAAGTCCGGACTTCGCAGAGCATGGTGCCCCCGGCACCGGGGGGCGGGGTGACCCGACGGAAAGTGCAACAGAAACAAACCGCCTGTCAGTTCGCTGATCGGTAAGGGTGAAATCGTGAGGTAAGAGCTCACGGTCTGGGCGAGCAATCGT